>SXOD01000040.1 GCA_005776885.1 Planctomycetia bacterium | reverse complement strand
GCGGCCGCGGGTGCGGGGGCGGGGGCGGGTGGGGGTCGGGTGCGGGTGCGGGTCGGGTGCGGGTGCGGGTGCGGGTCGAAATCGCCCGCCCCCGGGCCATCGACTCCCCACCGACGGACTTTGGATCGATTCAATCGCGAAAAACCGGTCGTTGGGGTAAGGACTGAGGGAAATTCCCTCGGTTCTTCCCATTTCAAGCCATTCCTGCCCTTTGAACGCGCCCCGAAACCAGGACCGAAGCTCCTCGCTCCTTGCGCCTGGGCGCGCGAGTCTCAGCGTGAGCGTGAAATCGTCCGCACTTGGGCGAACTGGCGCGTGCCGTACTTGCCGCCGTGAAAGCCGTGGCCCGAGTGCCGCGAACCGACCCAGGGCGAACCGTCGGCACCGCCGCACCCCTTGTTGATTCCCACCATGCCGGCCGTGAGTCGTTCCGCCACGCGCGCGGCGTGGTCGGGTGCGCCAAACACCGCGGCCCCCAAGCCGTACGGCGTGTCGTTGGCCATCGCCACGGCCTGGGCATCCGAGTTCACGCGCACGATCGGCGCCACCGGGCCAAAGGTCTCGTCGCGCATGATCGACATCTGCGGCGTGACATCGACCAAGACCGTGGGGCGCACGAAATTGCCGGCGCTCGCGGGACCGCCGTCGCACTCGCCCGCCAGGCACCTGGCTCCCGCCGCAATCGCCTCTTGCAGCTGCCTCATGACGATTGACTTCTGCCGAGCGCTGGACATCGGCCCGATTTGCGTGGACTCATCGGCACTGTCGCCCTGCTTCATGGACGTGGCACCCTCCACCACCAGCTGCGTGAATCGATCCGCCACGGACTCGTGGACGAAGATGCGTTCGGTACTCACGCAGACTTGCCCCGCATTTCGGAACGAGTTGCGCACGGCGAAGGTCGCCGCTGCCTCCAAGTCCGCATCCTCCAAGACAAGAAGCGGATCCTTCCCGCCCAGTTCCAGGATGAGCCGCGTGAGATGTCCCGCGGCCTCGCGCATGATCGCCATGCCGGTCGCACGGCTGCCGGTGAACACGACCAAGTCCACGCCGGCCCCGACCAGTGCGGCTCCTTGCTTGCCATCGCCATGGATGACCTGCAAGACATCTTCGGGCAGCACCGATTGCAGGCACTCCGCCCACGCCTGCCCGCAGAGCGGGCTCACTTCGCTCGGCTTGAAGATGACGGCGTTGCCCGCGACGAGCGCCGGGAGCACATTCTGCACCGGCATGAGGATCGGGAAGTTCCACGGCGTGATCGCGGCTGCCACGCCGAAGGGGTCAAACACCAGGCGCGTCGTGACGTTGGCGTCCTCGAGCACCTCCTCCCGCAAGGCCTCGACCGCTTCCCTCACCATCTCCTCCAGGCCGCTGGCGGCGTACTTCGCTTCCCCAAGCGCTTCCTTGATGGGCTTCCCCATCTCTTGCGACGCGAGTGTCCCCATGCGCTCGGCTGCAGCCGCGAGCGCACCCTTCGCCCCGAGAAGCATCGCGGCACGCTCGTCCAGCGTCCTGGCCGCCCACCCAGCCTGGGCGATGCGAGCGCGAGCGACCACGGCAGGGATCACGTCGATTGGTGTCACCGGCACTTCTCCCACGACGGCGCCCGTCGCTGGGTTGCGGATCGTGAGTACGGGCGCAGGAAGCGTGGTGGGCATGGGGAAATCGTAGGGGTTCAAGGACTCGGGCACCCGTGGTACACTGCCCGACTCCCCTCAGGGGGGCCGTCGGTGACAGCTGCTGGATGGGCACGATCTGCCAATCCCGGCACTGGCGCTGCATGGGGCTCCAAGCGCGGCTTATGGAGCTCTCGCCCCAGGGGATTCGTGCCGCGTCGGGTCGAGCCCGCCGCGCTCCTTGTCTCTCCCCCAAGGTTCGTGCCTTCGGAAACGCTCCCCGCCCCGCAGACCCGCCAAACGGCTCCCCAGACAACTTCATCCGCACAGTGCTCCTTGGCCCGTGGTGTAACGGTAGCACGAGAGATTTTGGTTCTCTTTGTCCTAGTTCGAATCTAGGCGGGCCAACTGCGCGGATCGCCCCCTGACTCGCCTCGCCCCGCCTCGCCTCGCCATCCCTCGTCCATGCCCCACTCGTGCTGCCAATCCAGTTCGACACGCGCCGCGCCAATCGCGATCATCATGGCGGCGGGCAAGGGCACGCGCATGGGTGTCGCAGGTGAAGGTCTTCCGAAGGTCATGGTCCCCACGCTCGGCCGCCCGATGGTGGACTGGGTGGTGGAGGCGTGCCGGGAGGCGGGAATCTCGCGGATCATTCTGGTCGTCGGCCACATGGCGCCGATGGTCCAGGCCGCGTACGCCGGCCAGCCAGATGTCGAGTGCGTCACCCAGGAACCACAGTTGGGCACTGGTCACGCCGTGGACCAGGCTCGACCCGTGCTCGAGCGACTCGACCCCTCCGCGCCGGTGGTCGTGCTCGGCGGCGACGGTCCCCTCATCCGCGCGGCCACGATCGGGTGCCTCATCCGGGAACACCGCTCCCACGGCGCGGCGGCCACGATGGCCACCAGCGTGATCGCCGACCCGACCGGCTACGGTCGCATCGTGCGCGACGCCGACGGAAGGTTCACGGCCATCGTGGAACACAAGGATGCGTCGGATGCGCAGCGCGCGATCGGCGAAGTGAACCCCTCCTACTACTGCTTCCGGAACGAGGACTTGCTTCGCGAGCTCTCGCGCGTCGACAACAAGAACGCCAATGGGGAGTACTACCTCGTCGATGTCCTCACGCTGCTTTGCGCGGCGGGGCGACCCGTGCACGTCGTGAGCGCGGTCCCGCCCGAAGATGTCCTGAGCATCAACACCCCGGAACAACTGGCCCAGGTGGAGTCGATCCTCGGCCGGCGTGAGGCGGCGCCATCCGCCCGGAGCCATGCATGACCAATCCCGATCGCGACCACTTGAAGATCTTCGCCGGCACCACCGGCCATGACCTCGCCACGCAGATGTGCGATCGCCTGGGACTGCCGCTTGGCCAGGCGCAGGCCCATCGATTCCCCGACGGCGAGATCCTCGTCAAGCTCGAGGAGGACGTTCGGGGCCGCGACTGCTACGTCGTCCTGAGCACCAGCCATCCCGTCAACGACAGCCTGATGGAGCTCCTGATCTTCATCGATTGCCTGCGGCGCGCCAGCGCCAAGCGGATCACGCCGGTCATCCCCTACTTTGGGTATGCGCGACAAGACCGCAAGGATGAGGGTCGAGTGCCGATCACCGCGAAGCTGGTGGCCAACCTCATCACCGCCGCGGGCGCCAACCGCGTCCTCTGCATGGACCTCCACGCCGCACAGATCCAGGGATTCTTCGACATTCCCGTCGACCACCTCACCGCCGCACCGGTGCTGGCCAACCACTTCCTGGAGCGTCGCGAGGAGTTCGGCGAGATCGTCGTCGTCAGCCCCGACGTCGGCAACGTCAAGGTGGCCAACACCTACGCACAGGCGCTCCATGCGGACCTGGCGATCATCGACAAGCGTCGCCAGAGCGGATCCCAGGTCGCGGTCAAGAACCTGGTCGGCGACGTGCGGGGGCGCACGGCCCTCATGTTTGACGACATGATTTCGACCGCCGGCACGATCTGCGAGGCCGCCCGCGTCGTGATGGAACACGGCGCGACGGGGGTCTACGCCGCGTGCACCCACCCGCTGTTCGTCGGCCTCGCGATGCAGAAGCTCATCGAGAGCCCGATCAAGCAAATCGTGGCGACCGACACCATTCCCGGTGGTCCGCGGCTGGAGCCGCTGGGCGACCGGATCACCATGCTCTCCGTGGCGCCGCTCCTGGCCGACGCCGTCCACCGCATCCACCATGACCAGAGCGTCAGTGCCTTGTTCCGGTCGGGACTTGGCACCAAGCGCTGATACGCCCCCAGACCCCAACAGGAGTTTTCTCAACCATGTCACAGCAGACCCCAACCATCGAGGCCGCGCTCCGCGACCGAATCGGCACCCGCTACGCACGACGCGTTCGGCAATCGGGCCAGTTGCCCGCCATCATCTACGGCCACGGCACCACGCCGACCAGCGTCTCCGTCAACGAGAAGCAGATCGTCACGGCGCTCAAGCAGAACCAGCACGTCGTGGAGCTCTCCATCGCGGGTGGCGCGAAGGAAACCTGCCTCGTCAAGGAACTCCAGTTCGGATACCTCGGCGACAACCTGATCCACCTCGACTTCACGCGCGTCAACCTCGACGAAGTCGTGACCGTCAAGATCCACCTCCACTGGTACGGCACGCCCGAGGCCGCCAAGAAGCCCGGCCACGTCCTCACGCACGACCAGTCCGAAATCGACGTCACGTGCAAGGTCCGTGACATCCCGGGCGAAGTCCGGGTGGAGCTGGAGAAGGTGATGACCGGCATGATCCTTCACGCCGGCGACATCGTCCTGCCAGCCGGCGTCAAGGCCGCGCACCCTGGCGTCATCGTGGCCCGCATCGAGGAGGTCTTCGAGGCCGCCGCCGCCGAGGCCGCCGCACCGGGCACCGGCGCGGAGCCCGAGGTCATCAAGGCCAAGAAGCCCGAAGAAGGCGCCGCCGACTCGAAGGAGGCCAAGAAGTAGCCATGAAGTTGGTCGTCGGCCTTGGCAACCCAGGTCCCGAGTACCGCCGCACCCGACACAATGTCGGGTTCGAGGTGATCGATTGCCTGGCACGCCGAAGTGGCCTCTCCGATGCCGCCTCCCGCAGCCGCTTCTCGGGCCTTGTGCTCGAGGCGGAGGTGAGTGGCGAACGGGCGATGCTGCTCAAGCCGATGACCTTCATGAATCGCTCCGGCCAGTCCGTCGTGGAAGCCGCTCGCTTCTACAAGGTCGATACCGAGCGTGACCTCCTGGTCATCGCGGACGACCTCGCCCTCCCCTGCGGGCAGCTCCGGCTGCGCGCTGAGGGCGGCGACGGCGGCCACAACGGCCTCGCGGACATCACCCGCGCCCTGGGGACAGCATCCTGGGCGCGGTGCCGGATCGGCATCGACCGATCTGCCGTGATCCCGCAAGTGGACTACGTGCTGGGGAGGTTCACTCCCGAGCAGGAGCCGCTCGTGGCCGAATGCGTCGATCGAGCCGCCGAAGCGGCCTCCGTCTGGTGCCACCGTGGCACTGCGGCGGCCATGAACCAGTTCAACCAGCGGGCGGCCATGCCGGCCGACCCCGCCACACCACCACAGCAGAAGGATCCATTGAAATGAGCACCGAGACCCGCATCAAGCAGTACGAGGCGATGTACCTCTTCCCCCAATCCGCCACGGCGGACCTGGAATCGGCCATCACGCACATCCGCGAGCCACTGGAGCGCCACGGCGCCACCGTGGTCAGCCTGGCCAAGTGGGACGAGCGCAAGCTGGCCTACGACGTCGCCGGCAACAAGCGCGGCGTGTACTTCATCGTGTACTTCACCGCGCCAACCACGGCCCTCCACTCGATCGAGCGCGACTACACGCTCTCTGAGCGGCTCCTCCGCTTCATGATCGTCCGCGCCGACGGCCTCACGGCGGAGCAGATGAATGACGCCGAGGGGCAGGCCAAGCTCGTCCTCGAGATGAAGCTCCGCGGCCAGCCCACACACGCGCCGGAGGCCGAGCCGGTCCCGGCCGAGGCCACGGTCGAGGCCTGAACCCCACCCAGTCCTGCCGCACGCCTGGCGGCGGCCCCCGGCCCGACGTGGCTGACGGGCCGCCGCCAGTTTTTTCACCCCGACTCCTGCTTTTTGGCTGCGCGGTGGGAATCGACCCGAACATTCGTTAGGATTGGGCACTGGAGAAAAACACATGGCAAACCTCAACAAAGTGATGCTGATCGGGAATCTCACACGCGACATCGAACTGCGTTCCATCGCCGGCGGGCAGTCGGTCGGGAACTTCGGGCTGGCTGTCAATCGGCAGTACACGACGAAGGAAGGGGCCAAGCAGGAAGAAGTGACCTTCATCGACTGCGAGGTCTGGGGCAAGCAGGCCGACATCATGAAGCAGTACCTCAGCAAGGGCCGCCCAGTCTTCATCGAAGGCCGGCTGAAGCTGGATACGTGGGAGGACAAGGAAGGGAAGAAGCAGTCCAAGATCCGCGTGGTCGTGGAGAACTTTCAGTTCCTCGCCAGCGGCCGCCGCGAAGAGGGATCGGGAAGCGCGAACCAGGGGGCTTCGACCTTCGCCCCCCGGCAGCAGGATTCCGAGGCCTACGACACGCCGGTGCATTCGCCGGTCCAGTCCGAAGACATCCCATTCTGAGTTCCTGATCCCCCCGAGTCGCACGTCGCGACGTCGAGATCACGCACCATTCGCCAGCCGGGGCCGCCGATCGGCCGCCCCGGCTCGGCTTGCGTGATGGTCTTGATTCTGGGACAATGTGGGACTTCCGCCACGGAGCGCGCTGCGCAGCGCGACCCGGACACGCTGGGGCTGGCGGGCCCCTAACTCACCGAAGGACAGCGACCATGGCAGCCCACATCGAACTCCTCCTCCTCCGCAACGTCGAGCACCTTGGCATCGTCGGCGATGTCGTGAAGGTCCGGCCCGGCTACGCGCGCAACTACCTCCTGCCGCTCCTGATGGCGGAGGCACCCACCCCCGAGAAGATCGAGGCGCTCAAGGACGCGCGGTCCGCTGCACTCGCCGAAGTCGCCCGCGTCCGCAGCGAGCGCGCCGCGACCGTCGGTCGGCTCGAAGGCCACACCATCACCCTGGTGCGCGCCTGCAATGACCAAGGCCAGCTGTACGGCGCGGTCACCCACCGAGACATCTCCGACCAGCTGGTCGCCGAGGGTTTTGGGGTCGACCAGCGCGCCGTGCGCCTGTCCAACCCGATCCGCCGCGTGAGCACCAATCACTGCACCATCCAGTTCGACCGAGACCTGATCGCCGAGATCACCGTCGTGGTCAAGCCGGACCGGGCGCTGGACCTCGAGATGGAACGTCAGGATGCGGAGCGCCACCACGCGGCAGCGGATGCCGAGGGCGCTGGAGCGGTGGACACTGCCGAGCCCGCCCGCGCCTGATCGCCCCGCCGTCCCTTGGTCCAATCTTCCAAGCGACGCTTCTTCCAAGTCAGCGACGCTTCTTCCAAGTCAGCGACGCTCGCTGGCCGATGCTTGCTTGTCACGGTGGTGCAGGATGCGCCACTTCTGTTCCAACGCGGAGGATCGCAGGATGACGGTCATGCAGCGTCGAGACGTGCTTCCAGCCACCCGCCGGAGCAACACCCACAAGTTCAGCATTGGTGGCCATGAGGGGTACCTCACGGTCGGGCTCTTTGAGGACGGACGGCCTGGCGAGATATTCATCAAGATCTCCAAGGAAGGATCCACGCTCTCCGGCCTGATCCAGGGTTTCGCCCGTGCCTTCAGCCTCTGCCTCCAGCATGGGCTTCCCCTGCGCGAGGCGTGCCTGCGTTTCCGGGGCATGCGATTTGAGCCCTTGGGGGCCACCTCAAACCCGGAAATCCCCGAGGCCAGCAGCCTCATTGACTATGTGGCGCGCTACCTGGAACTTCACTGGACCGAGCCACAGGAACCCCGCTCGCTCGCTGAAGTGAACTTCGACCGGTAGAGCCGGTCCAACAGCGGAACGAGCGTCTCCGGCTCGAGTCGCCCTTCGGGTGGCCGCCAATGGACGTCCACGTCCGAGGGGCCATCCGCGGCTGGCACCCTGCGGCGCGTGCCACGCTCCCGCCTGAGCAATCGATCCACCTCGTCGGGCCGCGACGTGCGGAACACCAGGTCGGGGCCGCGGCGCACCATCATCCGGACACCCTCGAGGGTCGCCGCCAGGCGAGTCGTGGCAAACTTCCGGAGCAAGTGCACGCTTGCGGGGGCCTCGCCGTAGGCGCTGGCCAGGTCGGCAAAAATGGCATCCAGCTCGTCGATTGACTGCGCAGCCCCGATCCGGCGCCAGGCCTCGATCCGGCGGCGTTCGCTGGGGATGTAGCCCGCCGGGAGATTGCCGATCGCACCGAGCTCGACGTGGGTGTCAACCACTGACTTGGTTGGTTCATGCCGCAGCCGGTGGACCGCTTCCTCGAGGAGCTGGCAATACATCTCATACCCGACGGCAGCGATGTGGCCGCTCTGTTCCGCGCCCAGGAGGTTTCCGGCACCGCGGATCTCGAGGTCACGGACGGCGATTCGAAACCCCGCACCGAGCATCGAGAAGTCCTCGATCGCGCGGAGTCGGCGCAGGGCCTCCGCCGTCACCGGCCTGGAGGGGTCGAAGAGCAGGTAGCAGTAGGCGCGGTGCCGTGAACGTCCCACACGTCCCCGCAACTGGTGGAGTTCCGCCAGCCCGAACAGGTGGGCCTGGTCGATGATGATGGTGTTGGCGGTGGGGATGTCCAGGCCACTCTCGATGATCGTCGTGGAGACGAGGATGTCGGCCCGGCGGGAGAGAAACTGGACCATCACGCGCTCAAGCTCGCCGTCCCCCATCTGTCCATGCCCCACCACGATCCGCGCATCGGGGGCCATCGACTGCACCTCGGCAGCGATCTCGTCGATGTCGTGTACCCGGTTGTGGACGAAGTAGACCTGGCCTTCGCGCGCCAGCTCGCGCTCGATCGCGTGCTTGATGCGGTCCCGCTGCCAGGGAATCACCTCGGTGACGATGGGCCGGCGATCCAGCGGCGGCGTCGTGAGGCTGGAGATGTCGCGCAATCCCAGCATCGACATGTGCAGCGTGCGGGGGATGGGCGTGGCGCTGAGCGTCAGGACGTCGGCAGTCAGTCGAAGCTCGAGCAACCGCTGCTTGTGCTCCACGCCGAAGCGCTGCTCCTCGTCCACCACCACCAGGCCGAGGTCGTGGAACCGCACGTCCGCCGAAAGCAAGCGGTGCGTGCCCACTAGCACGTCGACCTCGCCCGCGGCCAGCGCGTCCAGCACGTCGCGCACCTCGCGGTCCGACTTGAACCGGCTGATGCACTCGACCCGGAATGGGTACGCCTTGAAACGGGAGGTGAAGGTCCGCGTGTGCTGCTCGGCGAGCACGGTCGTCGGCACGAGGATGGCCACCTGCCGGCCCGCCTCGCAACACTTGAACGCCGCGCGGATGGCCACTTCCGTCTTGCCGACGCCGACGTCGCCG
>SXOD01000039.1 GCA_005776885.1 Planctomycetia bacterium | reverse complement strand
CCGCTCATGTGGGACGCCGCACGTGGCGATTGGACGTTCTCCCTCGTCGGCTATCAGCAAGAAGTCGCAGGCATTCCCGTCTTCCGCTGCGACCTGCGAGTCCTCACCCGCAACGAACCCGGCTCCCCCGCCGTCCTCGCCGCCTCCAGCCTGCGGGACCTGGGGAGCTTCCGAGACGAGGTCATCGCCTCGCAGCCCACGCTTTCCTCCTTCAGCAAGGGCAAGTACGCCGCCCCCGCGCTGCGCCTCCACGGCCGCGATGCCCGCATCGACTCCGAGCGCCTGGTCGTCTGGGCGGGCTACGACGAGCTCAACCCCGCGCCACGCATGGCCGTGGAGATGGTGATCGTCGATGGCGACCCCTCGCTTGGCGCCGACAACTACTCCAAGGTCCTCTACGTCGTCGACGCCGCCTCCGGTGCCTTCCTCTACGAAGAGTCCCTCATCTGCAACTTTGACGTCACCGCGCATGTGCACGGGCGAGCCACCGAAGGTTGGGCCTCGGATGCATGCGGTGCGGAAGTGGAAGTGCCCCTCCCCTATGCAGAGGTCACCATCGATGGGATCGATCACTGGTGCGATGCCAACGGAATCGTCACCGTTCCCGGCGCCTCCGGCTCCGCTTCGCTCTCCTCCACGATTGGCGGCCTGTACTTTGACGTGAAGGACTTCCAGAGTCCACTGTCCATGGTCGACGGGACGGCCAGCGCCGGCTCGGGGACGCTGGTTCACAACGGCGGGAATGAGTTCGAGCCACAGCGCGCCCAGGTGAACGCCTACTTGCACGCCAACAGGGTGCGCGACTTCGTGATTGGCGCCGCTCCGGCGTACCCGGTCATTGCGACCCAGTTGGAGTTCACCGTCAACCTGCAGGCGGCGGGCGCCTGCAATGCCTTCTACGACTACCAGAGCATCAACTTTGCCCCGTCGGGGAGCGTGTGCGCCAACACGGCGTTCAGCGTGGTCGTGCATCACGAATATGGGCATCATGTCGTCGCCTCGGCAGGCAGCGGTCAAGGCGAATACGGCGAGGGATTCTCTGACGCTCTCGCCGTGCTGATCTCCCAGCAGCCATTCATGGGGTTGGGTGCCATCCAAGGCGACTGCCAGTATGCCGTTCGTTCCGCGGACAATGATTGCCAGTTCAGCGAGGAGTATTGCTCGTCGTGTGGCTCTGGCTCCCACGAATGTGGGATGCTTCTCTCCGGCTGCCTCTTCGACCTGGCCGTGCACCCGACGGGCGGGTTTGCCATCGCGTCAACGCTTGCGATCAATTCCGTCTTGCTTCACGGCTCGGGGAGCTCGATCGACGCCGACATCACGATCGACTTCCTGACGCTGGACGACGACGACGGCAACCTGTCCAATGGCACGCCGCACTTCGCGGCGATCGAGGGTGCCTTCGGAGGGCACGGGCTGCCCAGCGGGATCCCTGACCTCTCCATCGAGCTTGTCCAGGCACCGACCTTGGTCGATCCCGCTTCGGGCGCCACCGTCACGGTCGAAGTCGTCCCGGGAGCTGCGATACCGGACACTTCATCGGTCACGCTCTGGCATCGACGCGCGGATGAGGCGGGCTTCGTGCCCATGCTGATGTTGGGAGAGAACACGCATTTCTCGGCCCATCTGGAGGGTGGAGCGTGCGGCGACGGCATCCAGTATTTCGCCACCGCCGCCTCAGGCCGCGGAACCGAGTACGCGACGCCACTCGTGTACGCCGTCGTCGCGACATCCGAGACCGTCCTGTTCCAGGACGACATGGAGTCCAGCACGGGCTGGGTGGTCGGCTCTCCTGCCGACTCGGCGGTCGATGGTGTGTGGGCCCGGGCCGATCCCGAACCGACCAGCGCGCAGCCTGGAGATGACCACTCGGCGAATGGCACGCAGTGCTGGGTGACCAATCCGCAGGCCGGCAGCGGCGCCTCCGCCAACGATGTCGATGGCGGCCAGACATCGCTCATGACGCCGGTGATGGATGGAACCGATGCCCACCTGCTCGTATTCTGGCTCTGGTACTACACGAACGCACCGACGCAGGTCACGGATGCGCTGCTCATTGAACTCTCCATCGACAACGGCGCGACCTGGGGCAGCTTGGCGACCGTCCAGCCGTCCGAGTCCGCGGCGGCGTGGGTGCGTCGCGAGATCGACCTCTCGTCCCTCACACTCACCGCATCGACTCGGTTCCGGTTCATCGCGCAGGACCAAGGCTCGCCAAATGTGCTGGAGGCCGCCATCGATGATGTTCTCATCTGCACCTTCTCCTGCGACGACGCGCCGCTGAGCCCCGCGGACATGAACGGCGACGGGTTCGTGGACGGACTGGACCTTGGCCTGCTTCTCGCCGGCTGGGGCGCTGCGAGCGGCGACATCAACGGCGACGGCGTCACGGATGGACTTGACCTGGGAGTCATGATGGCCTGGTGGGGCGCTTGAGGGATTTCGAAGGCCTCCGGGCGGGGCGTCGATCGCTATACTTCACGGCTCGCCCGAGTACCCCTCGGGGCCACCATGCCGTGGTGGCGAAATTGGCAGACGCGCCAGCTTGAGGTGCTGGTGGGAGTAAAATCCCTTGGAGGTTCGAGTCCTCTCCACGGCATTCCCCGTTTCCCCTGAGTCCTCGGCATCCGCCGCGAACTCCAGGGAGACGTTGCGGATCAACGAGATCTTCCATTCCATCCAGGGCGAGAGCACTCGCGCCGGCGAACCGTGCGTCTTCGTGCGAATGGCGGGCTGCCCGCTGCGGTGCACGTATTGCGACACGAGCTATGCCTTCCGCGAGGGTCGGCGCGAGACAGTGGATGACGTGGTGGCCGCCGTGCTGGGCGTCGGTTGCCCGCTCGTGGAACTCACCGGAGGTGAGCCTTTCGCTCAGGCGTGTGCCTTTGATCTAGCCCGTCGCCTCTGCGACCTCGGCCTCACGGTCATGGCCGAGACCTCCGGCGCCATCGATCTGGCGGGAGCCGACCCGCGGATCGAGATGATCCTGGACATCAAGACGCCGTCGTCCGGTGAATCACACCGCACGGCCTGGGCCAATGTGGACCGGGTCGATGGAAATGACGAGGTCAAGTTCGTGATCGGGGATCGGGCCGACTACGACTTCGCGAAGGACATCATCACCTCTCGAGCGCTCCTGGGGCGTGCCCGCGCGATCCTCCTGAGCCCGACCTTTTCCCAGGCCGGAAACGCCGACATCGCCGGTCACGTCGGCCTGGAACCTCGGCTTCTCGCCGGGTGGATGCTGGCGGACCGACTGCCCGTCCGGATGCAGCTCCAGCTGCACAAGTTCATCTGGGAGCCTTCGACTCGCGGCGTGTGAGCGTGGCGCTTGGTCAGGACATGCCGCACTGGCCGGCGCCCTTGCCACAGGGACAGCAACCACCGCTGTGCACGTGGCCGCTCCCGCCTCCGGTGGGAGATCCATTGACGCCGAAGGTCGAATGCTTTCGCACGAACGTCCGATGCTTCCCCTCCGGATCGTCGACCGGAGCATCCGCATCCCGCATGGGTCGAAGCAACTCGATGACCGTCCCGTCCTCGGGGCACTCGTATTCGTAGATGGGCATGCGTGGATTCTCGTCGAAGCGCGCGGGTCGATTCAAGTCACGGCCGACGTCCGGGACCGCCGGAGCGCGGGCCGCCGGAGCGTGGGCCACCCGAGCGGGGGCCGCCGGAGCGTGGGCCGCCGGAGCGTGGGCCGCCGTCTCTCTGTCCAGCAAACGACCGTCCGCGCGGCGGACCATCGTCACGCGACCGTCCGCGCGGCGGGCCATCGTCACGCGACCGTCCGCGCGGCGGACCATCGTCACGCGACCGTCCGCGCGGCGGACCGTCGCTGCCCCTGGACCCTCCGCCACGCGGGCCTGGCTTGTCGCCCCACGACACGATTTCGCGGAGGCGGCCCGTGTCTCGCTTGGATTTGCCTTTGGACTTGAGTTCGGCCTCCCGCCGCCCCTGGCGGACCGCGGCGCGCGAGGTCTTCGGCGCCTCGGGAGCAGGCTCGGCGGCGGGCTTGCCCTTCGCGCTCGTTGGCGGGAGCGTGTCCAACGCCTCGGCCTTGACGGCCTTGGCGATGGTGCGCTTGGTGGTGGCTTGTTTCTCGGCGCGATCGCGGCGGCGGGCGATGGCCCCGGCATCGGCGAACGCCTCGCGACGAAGCATCGCCAACTCGGTGGAAGTGAGCTCGCGCCATTCGCCGGGCGAGAGGCCCCGGAGGCGCAAGGGGCCCATGCTCACGCGGCGCAACTTCTTCACCGGGTGGCCGACGTCAAGCATCATGCGCCGAATCTGGCGATTGCGGCCCTCACGCAGCTCCATGTAGAGGAGGGTGCGATCCCGATCCCGCTGGCGGACTTCGAGCACGCCGGTCTGTGCGCGACGCGCCATCGGGCGATCGTCGTCGCGTCCGGGCTGCTGCCGCGTGCCGCCAAGTTTCCCGCGAGGCGGCGATCGGAGTTCCTTCGAGGGTTTCTCCGAAAGGAAGATCCCCCCCTCGATGCGCTGCAGTTCGGCGTCGGTGACGTGACCGGCCACCGTCACCTCGTAGCCCTTGTGCATCTCATAGCGAGGATGCGTCAGACGGTCGGCGAGTTCGCCGTCGTTGGTCAGGAGCAGCAGGCCCGACGAGTCCATGTCGAGGCGCCCGACGGGATAGAGGCGGAGTCCGCTGGGATGCTTCACGACTTCGGCCACGGTGGGGCGACCCTCGGGGTCGTCCATGGTGGTGACCACCCCCTTGGGCTTGAAGAACATCACGTAGACAGTCTTGGACGGACGTCGAAGCGGACGGCCATCGACCTCCACCTCGTCGCGAGCGGGATCGACCCATGCGGGGAGCGTGGTCACCTGGATGCCGTTGACGCGGACGAACCCCCCTTCGATCAGTTCCTCGGCTGCGCGGCGGCTGGCGAATCCGGCGGCGGCGATGAGCTTCTGGAGGCGTTCCCCGCGCGCCTCGTCCGTGAACGGGTGTGAGGAACTCTTGTCGCGGGGGTTGGCCATCGGGCAATCGTACCTATGCTGACGTTCCATGATCCGAATGGATGCCTCATCGATGCCCCGCCTCGTCCTGGTGGCGTTCACCGCACTGGCTGGCCCGAGGCTCGGCGGCTGCGATTCGGCGCGGACACCGGCACCCGCTCCAGCGGAGACCTCGGCACTCCCACCGCTCGGCGCGGCAGCGACGGCGCTGGCCGAAGCCTGGTCGGTCCCGGCGCCGGAGTCAGTCGATCAGGGCACGCTGCACCTGAACTCCAGGATGCACGCGTGGTACGCGGTGGATACGTTTGCCCGTGGCCCCATGCCGGCGATCGAAGAGGCGCTCGCGTCAGGCGACCGTGACCAGGCAGCCGAGGCCTGGCTGAAGGCACTGGCGATGTTGGCCTATCGACTTGAGCCCGGTGCGCAGCTGACGGCGGGCCCGACGCTGCCGGTGCCGGAAGCACTCGCCGACGCCATCGATGGCGAGGTCCTTCTCGCCGAGGAGGTCGAGGGGCTCGGATGGGTGGTCGTCGGGGGCACCGGCCACAACGGCTACGACATGACCGTGCTCGCCGGCGTCTTTGATCCCTCGGGCAATGACACCTACATGTGGGGGGATCGACGCCCGGCACAGCAGGCGGTCATCGATGTCGACGGCGACGACCAGTACGTCTCGGATGTCGATGACCACTGCTTGGCCAGCTTCGGCCCGGCGATCGGGATCCACGGCACCTGCGTCATCATGGACCTGGCCGGCGACGACGAGTATCGAGCCGACGTCTATCCGCCCGTGACCGCCATCGATGGCTTCGCACTGCTGCTGGACCGTGGCGGCGACGACTGGCTGGCGTGGGACATGTCCGCCTCGGTTCGCGAGAGCCCGGGGACGGGATTGGCGCTCCTGGTCAAGGATGGCGGAACCTTTGCGCTGCTGGACCTCAGCGGCAGCGACGCACCGCATCGAAGCCAGTTGCGAGCCACGGCCTTGCTGGAGGTCACGCCGGCGGGCTGGGCAGTTGTTCCGGGGCGGCCGGCGGTGCCGTTGCAGGGTTCGGCGGTTGGCTCGGTGCCGGTTCCGCCGGTTCCGCCGGAGGATTTGCCGAAGGGTCCGAAGGCTCCGTAGCGGTCCCCGTGCGTGCGGCCTCCGTCGCAGCGGCGCGGATGGCTTGGCGAGGATCCGTGAACTCACTGCCCGCGAGGTCGCTCCCCCACCGCGTCGCAGCGGCTCCCGAGACTCGAGACAGTTCATCGCGCTGCCACGATCGCTCCACGGAAGCCGCGGGCCCGAAGAATCGCTCGAAGACCTCAAGCTGCTGCTCCGGGGAAAGTCGACGCCCCTGTCCGTCTACCCGAAACCAGTCCAGGTACTGCGCGAACTCTGTCCGGCGATGTTCCAGGAGCCATGCGACGAGCGCCGCGCTCTGTGTGTAGAACCTGGAGAGTTCGTCGCCGTACCTTGGCTGGGACGTGCGGGACACCAGCGCCGCCAGTTGCTCCGGCCGGTCTTCCAGGATGAGTCGATTCCAGTCGCGCAGCCGCAGCGCGGATCGCTGGCGGGGGCCGAATGGCTCGCTGATCGCCGAGGCCTCGAAACAGATGGCGAGTCCCTCCGAAACCCACTTGGGGTAGAGCACGTTGGGCAACTGGACGCCTCGCTCGAACAGGAGCTGGTGCGCGCCCTCGTGCGTCACCACCTGGTTCAATCGTTCCAGGGCCTCGGTGTTCAGCTGGGCGAGCGCAACGCCGACCTCGCGCTCCCTCGCTCGCGCCTTGCCGAGGAGTTGATCCGCACACGCAATGGCCCCGGCCTTCCGCGCGAGGTTGGCTTCTCGGACAAGCGCCTCCAGCTGCGCCCGTGCGGCGGCGATCTCGCCGGCAGCGGCGATCGCACGCCGTGCGTTCCGCTCGTCGAAGTAGAGCGCGCACTGATGGGCGGGCGAGTAGAAGCCGGTCGGCACCTCCGTCTCCCCCACGAGGGCATGCCGGGCGGCCTCGAATCCGGCTTCGGTCTCGAAGAACAGGACCACGTGGCGGCGTGGCTCGGGGTCCAGCGGCCACTCATGCCGCGCAGCCTCGATGGAGACCATCTCCGCGGTTCGGTCGAGGATCTTGAGCACGTCCTGCACCACCACCGGCTGCGCGTCACTCCACACCGTGAAATGGACACCCTCGGTGGGCCGGAGCCCCATGGACTGGAGCGTCTGGGGGGAGGGCGGCTCGGGCGGGGCTGCATCGACAGGCGCGGTCGCCCCCATCGCCACGGCTCCCGCCGCGAGGGCTGCCCATGCGATCCGGAAACGTGGCGGTTGGTGTCGTCGCTGCGTCGCGTGATGCGGCATCGGGAAGCACTCTACCGCCCGTGGCGAGGGAAGGGCCGAGGGGCTAGAGTACAGGGCTTCGCACGAGCGACACCGCCATGGGCATCGAAGCCGCACTCCCCGTTGACAGCATCCTCACCACGCAGCTCCACCGCGTGATGAACTGGGCTCGCCGATCCAGCGTCTGGCCGATGCCTTTCGCCACCGCGTGCTGCGGCATCGAGCTGATGGCGACCGCCTGCAGCCGGTTTGACCTGGCGCGATTCGGCGCCGAGGTCATGCGATTCTCGCCTCGGCAATCGGACCTGCTGATTGTCGCAGGGCGCGTCTCCATCAAGACGCTGCCGGTGCTGCAGCGCATCTACCAGCAGATGGCCGAACCCAAGTGGGTGATCTCGATGGGCGCGTGTGCCTCGACCGGCGGCGTGTTTGACACCTACGCCGTCGTCCAGGGCGTGGACCAATACATCCCGGTGGATGTCTACGTCCCGGGCTGCCCCCCGCGGCCGGAGATGCTCATCGAAGGGATCATGGCGATCCAGCGGATCATCGATGAGGACAAGATCCCGCGCGACCCCGACGGCATGCGGATGCCCCTGAACATTGCCGTGGAGCCGAACTATCGGCCCAGGCCCCAGCCGATGCCGGTCCGGATCGGCTCGCTCGCCGGCCGCTGATCGCCGACACGAGCGCTCACCGGAGCGACGTGACGAACTCGCCGAGCCGCGAGAGCCCCTTCTCGATCTGCGCTTCCGAGCAGGCGAACGAGATCCTGATGTTGCGGCGAGCGCACTCGCCGAAGTCCTCGCCTGGCACGACCGCGACGGCGTGTTCATCCAGCAGCGCTTCGGCGAAGGACTGCGCCCCGTCGATCCGACGGCCGCGTGGCGTCGAGAGCCCCATGCAACGCGAGACGTCGGGGAACGAGTAGAAGGCCCCGTTTGAGGGAACGGTGGACAGGCGAGGCATCGACTGCAGGCGTCGGTGGACAAGGATCGCGCGGGCCGCGAACGACTGACGCATCCGCTCCACCTCGGCGGCACCGTTGGCAAGTGCCTCGACGATGGCTGGCATCGCAAACGACGAGACGTTGTTGGTCTGTTGCCCCTGCAACTTGATGAACTCCTTCATCCAGGCGCCACCGTTGGCCGGCGACGCCACGTATCCCAGCCGCCAGCCCGTCATGGCGTACGCCTTGCTCAGGCCATTGACGGTGATCGTCCGGTCCGCCAGTCGCGGGTCACTCCCGGGAGACCAATGCGCGAGACCGGGCGTCACCTCCGGATAGATCAACTTCTCGTAGATCTCGTCACTCAGGACCGCAACGCCGGGGTGGGCGGCGATCACTTCGGCGATGGCGCGCAGCTCGTCCGCGGGGTAGGCGATGCCGCAGGGATTGGAAGGCGAGTTCAGCAGGATGGCCACCGTGCGTGGGGTCATGGCGGCCTCCACCTGTTCAGCGGTCACCCGATAGCCATGCTGGATGCCCCCCGCGACCTCGACGCATCGCCCGCCGGCCAACTCGATGAGCGGCTTGTAGCTCACCCAGGCGGGAGTCGGGAGGATGACCTCATCGCCTCGACCGGGTTCAAGCAGCAGCTGGAGCGACATCGCCACGGCGTGCTTGGCGCCGCACGTGATCGACACCTGCTGCCACTGGACGGGAATCCCATTTTCTCCCTGCAACTTCGCGGCAATCGCCTTGCGGGCCTCGACCGTGCCCGGAGTCGCCTCGTACTTGGTGCGCCCCGACTGGATCGCCCGGATGGCGGCTTCCTTGATGGCGACGGGCGTGTCAAAGTCCGGCTCGCCGACGCCGAAGCCAACGACATCGACACCTTCGGCCTTGAGCGCCGCGGCCCGCGCGCTGACGGCCAGCGTGGCCGACTCCTTCATGCGGGCGATGGACGAATTGACGTGCATGGTGGGCGGCGATGCAAGCGCAGTCATCGCCGGAAGAATACGCTCGGCACGACCTATACTTGCCGAATGCATTTCGATGCCCACCAACCCGTCATCGATGACCTGCGGGCGCGGATCGTGACCATCCGCGACTCTCTTTGACTACCCAGCGAAGCAGACGGAACGCATCCGCCTCCACGGGTTGATGGAGGCCGACGGATTCTGGGACTCGCCAGACAAGGCCAACAAGGTCATCGCCGACCTGAAAATCGTGCGAACGCAGATCGAGCCGCTCGAGGCGGTGGTGACAGCGTTGGACGACGCCGAGGTCGCGTACGAACTGGCCAAGGAATCCAGCGACAAGGCGCTGCTCCAGGAAGCCGACGAGGCCCTGTTCGTCCTGCAAGCGAGGATGGAAGATGTCGAGACGAAGTCGCTGCTTTCAGAGCGGCACGACCACCGGAACGCCTTCGTGGTGATTCAGGCCGGCGCGGGAGGCACCGAGGCCAATGACTGGGCCGAGATGCTGGAGCGGATGTACCTGAAGTGGTGGGAGTCGATCGGCTGGAAGGTGGAGGAGATGAGCCGCTCGTATGGAACCGAGGTGGGCATTTCCGAGGCCACCTACGCCGTGCGCGGCCCGTTTGCCTACGGCTACAACCGATGCGAGCACGGGACCCATCGCCTGGCCCGGGTCTCCCCGTTCAACGCCGAAGGGAAGCGGCAGACCAGTTTCGCCACGGTGGACGTCACCCCGGAGTTCGAGGATTCCAAGCTGGAGATCCCGGAGCGAGACCTGGAAATCACTCCATTCGTGCGCGCCTCGGGCCCCGGCGGCCAGAACGTGAACAAGGTCGCCTCCGCGATTCGCGTCGTGCACATCCCGACCGGCATCATGGTGGTGGCCAGCACGTATCGCGACCAGCCGCAGAACAAGAAGCAGGCGATGTCCGTGCTGCGATCCAAGCTGGAGGCACTGGAGGAGGAACGGCGGGAGGCGGAGCTGCTCGCGGCCAAGGGCGGCAAGGTGGAGCGCGGGTGGGGCACGCAGATCCGTTCGTATGTCTTCTACGACAATCGCGTCAAGGACCATCGAACCAACCACGAGGAGGGCAACCCGCTCCACGTGCTCGACGGCCGGATCGACGCCTTCGTGGATGCTGAACTCAAGCGCCGCCGTGCCGAACGGGAGAAGTTCGAGGCGGCGAGCCGGCGGTGAGTGCCGTGACCGTCGCTGGCGGCGAGTGGCTGGTGACCGCGGGCGACGGGTCCTTCGCCATGGGCACTTCACGGGGGTTGCGCACCCGTCGGTACCACGGCGTGCTCATGCACGCGACGCAGCCGCCCGCGGTGCGGCGCATGCTCGTGACCGAGGCGAGTGAACAACTCAACGTGGACGGCAACTGGGTGGACCTCGGCGTGCGAGCCTGGTCCACTGGGGTCACCAGCCCAGCCGGCGATGGGTGGCTGGAGTCGTTCACCGTTGACGCCGGCATCCCGACCTGGATCTATCGACTGCCGACGGGGCCACTGGTCCGCCGGCTGTTCATGGAACGCGAGGCCGGTGTCACGCAGGTGGCGTGGACCTGGGGCGGCGCCACGTCAATCGCCCTGCGCGTGGCGGTGCTCAGCGTCGAACGTGATGCGCACGGGGCGATGCGAGCCGGCCCGCGGGAGCCGGACTTCAAGTTGGCCCGCGGAGGTGCCAATGTTGTGTGGCCCGCGGGTGACGGGGCCCCGGGGCCAGTCACGCTGCACGTTCGCTGCCCCGCTGCACGGGTGACGCCGGGCACGGGCTGGTGGATGTCGCAGTTCCTGGGCGAAGAAGCCGCGCGTGGCTACGGCGCCACCGAGGACGTCTATCACGCAGTTGACGTTGACCTCACGCTGCGACCGGGCGTGCCGACGATGGTGGCGTTGGGCGCGTGCGAGCCGACACGGCTGGACCCCGTGGAGTCGGAGTCCATGCAGCGCGAGCGGGCGAGATCGATGGCCTCTGCGACCACGGCGATGGCCGACCCGGCACTCCGAGAGCGGCTGGCGGTCGCCGCGGACCAGTTCGTCGTGAAGCGCCCGGGTGCGAATGCCACCGTCAATGGCACGAAGGGTTCCATCGATGGGTGCACGATCATGGCTGGCTACCCGTGGTTTGCGGATTGGGGCCGCGACACGATGCTCTCGATCCGGGGGTTGCTCCTCTTGACGGGTCGCGTCACCGTCGCCGAGCGGGTGCTGGCGACGTGGGCGTCGTTCTTGCACGATGGCACGCTCCCCAACAGGCTGCCGGACCGCCCGGGGGAGCCGATGGAGACCAATTCTGCCGATGCTCCCTTGCTCTTCGTCAGGGCGATCGGACAATTGGAGCGCCATGGAGGTTCAGGGGAAAGGCTTCGCGTGCTGCTTGAGTCCGTCCGACAGGTCATCGACTCGTACCGGGAAGGGCTGTCCATCGGCGTTCGAGTCGATCCGGCGGATGGGTTGGTCCATGCCTCCGCGGAGGGCTTGCAACTCACGTGGATGGATGCCAAGTGTGGCGAGTGGGTGGTGACGCCGCGTCGAGGAAAGCCCATCGAACTTGCCGCGCTGTGGCATCACGCGCTGGGGGTGGCCAGTCGGCTGGAGCGTCGGTTCGGGGACAATGCTCGCGCTGGGGCCTGTGAGGGACTCGCCGCCGGCACGCGCACCGGGTTCGGTCGGTTCTGGAATCCACGCGAGCGGCGGCTTGCCGATGTCCTGGAAGGCCCCGATGGCGACGACTGGTCGATGAGGCCGAACCAGCTCTTCGCCCTGGCTGAACTGGATCCACCACTCCTTCCCAAGGATGTGCGATCGAGCGCCCTCCAGGCCGCGTGCGCCTCGCTGCTCGCTGGCGTGGCCGTTCGGACCCTCGCGCCGGATGATCCGCGGTACATCGGTCGATACGAAGGCGACGTCCGGTCGCGAGATGCCGCCTACCACAATGGGACGGCGTGGCCATTCTTGCTCGGCCCGCTCGCAGAGGCCTTGCAAGGAATCGAGGAGGCCGAATGGGTCCGATCGGCGCGCCGCTCGATCGCGCGCGGGCTCCTCGCACACCTTGGGAGCGCGGGTACGGGCTCCGTCAGCGAGATTGTCGATGGCGATGCGCCGCACCGGGCACGTGGTTGCCCGATGCAGGCGTGGAGCGTCGCATCCGCGATGGAGTGCCTGTCGGACCGTACGATCAACCCCGGATGAGAACCGCACGGTCCATCTGCCTTCTCAGCGGGAGTGCCGGTGCCATCGCCGGGGTCGGATTGGCGCTGCACACGCTGGGCGTTCCGGCGCTCGGGGCACAGAGCGGAAACCTTGTCGGCCCCAGCGGCGTGGCGGCGGCCCTCGCTGGGGGAATGGCGTCGGGAGCCATGCTCGTGCCTCGACGGACCGCGGTGGGGATGAGCTGGGTGCACCTGGCTGCTGCGATCGTGATGGCCGGATGCGCGATCGCCGCGCTCTCGTCGGTCGCCACGCTCACGCCCGGGGCGCTGCTCGCCGCGGGCTTGCTGGCGAGCATTGCCATTCGTGACGACGGGCACTGGTCCACGGCACTCCTCGCGTCCGCCCTGGTCGGCATCGGGGCCGTGCGATTGCTTGCCTCCGACGGGACGCTCTCCCAGATCCCGTCGCTGAGTGACCTGGACACGATTCCGCGACCGCTCGCCCTGCTCTCCATCCTGGTCGGCAGTGCGGGGTTGAGTCGAGCAATCGATCGCTCTCCGTCCTCGGCCTCGGGGCCTGCGTGGCTCCCCCTCCCGATGTTCGTCATCCTGGCCTCCGCCTCGCTTGGCGTGACGCTCACGACCTGGCAGTCGGAGCGTGAGCGCGCCCAGCACGAGGCCGAGATGCAGGAATCGGCCAGCCAACGGGTGCTGAACGGATTCTGGGACGACCGCCTGGAAATCCTCGTGGCGATGTCGAGGGGACTTGAGCCTCGGCTGACGTCCGCCACGCCGTTGGATGAACTGGTCACGGTCGCCTCCGACGCCGTCCAGGGGCTTCGTTGGATCGAAGTGCACGGCCCTGGCGATGAGCTCATCATCCAGCATGCGCCCAACCACTCGACGACTCCACCGTCGCCCGATGGCTGGGACATTCCTTCGGAGGACCGACGAGGACTTCGGCGAGGTGCCGCGATGACGATCGGCGTGGACGCGGCCTCCGAGAATGACCCGGTGGCGGTCGTCGCCATCCCCATCGAACTGATCGATGGCCCACCGTGGACGCACGTGGCGGTCGCCGGCATCGGCTTGCGTGAGTTGTGCGAGGCAGCCCTGTCCAAGACGCCCGCCCCGGCGGAAGTCCAGCAGGTCGCGATGTGGGGCGACCAGGCCATCTATGGGACCAACCTCGCCAAGGAGTCCGTCGGGGCTGGCCCGGGCCTTCCCACCGACGTGGCTCGCCGTGCCGGCGGCGAGGGCGTCCGAATCGTCGCCGCCACGCAATCGAATGGACCAGTGTCGTTGCGTGGGTTCGTGGGCCAGAGCCAAATCACCTTTGCTGCCCTGCTTGCGGTCGCCGCACTGATCGCCATGTCGACAGGCTTCCTGCAGCAGATCCTGCGGCGCAGTGTGGCGGCGACACGAAGCCGCGAAGGGACCGAAAGGCTGATCGATGCCGCACCGATGGTGGCCGTGATGGTGACGGACGCCCGTGGGATCTTCACGAAGTTCAACGAGGCGGCTCACCTCATCACGGGTTACAGCCCCAGCGAGCAAATCGGCCGGCGCCCGCTCTCCTCGTTGCTCTCCAATGAGGAGCTGGAGCGATTGCACCATTCCCGCGCCGATGGCGCGGCCACCGCTGCACTCATCCAAGCCGTCATGCGCGAAGGCTGGCTTCGGGGCGAAGGGAGGCAGCCGCTGCGGGACTGGGAGATTCTCTGCAGCGACCGTTCGAGTCGGCGGATGGTGCTGGCCGCGACGGAGTGGACCGAGGAAGACGGCGAACCTGGCCACCTGATCGTCGGTGTCGACGTCACCGCCGAAAAGGCGAGCATGGCGGAGGCCCAGCGGGCCAGGATCCGTGCTGACGAGGCCAACCTGCGCAAGTCGGACCTGCTGGCCGACGTGTCGCATGACATCAAGAACCCACTGCAGAGCATCAAGGGGTTTGCCGAGCTCCTCGAGGACGGTGCCCTGCCCGACAGCGAACGCGCTGATTACGTTGGCCGGATCCTGAAGTGGTCCGACTACATGGACCGCGTGGTGAAGGCCATCATCGATGAGCACCAGGTCTCGGTCGGCCAGATGTCCATCGAGCGGATCGAGGTCCAGCCCGCCCAGCTGGTGGCTGACGTCGCGCGGCTTGTGGAGCCCGCCGCCAGGGCGAAGGGTCTCGCCTTCTCCTGCCGATGCGAGGGTGATGTGGGGGCGGTCTGCCTGAGCGACAAGACTCGCCTGGAGCAGATCGTGCTCAACCTCCTGACGAACGCGATCAAGTTCACCGACGCCGGCAGCGTCCAGGTTCGATGCAAGGCCACCGCCAAGGAGTCCATCGGCTCCCTCCGCTTCACGGTGGAAGTCAGCGACACGGGCATCGGCATCGAGCCTGGGGCGCTGAAAAAACTCTTCGAGTCGTACGGCCAAGCGGACCCATCGATCCATCGACGCTTTGGGGGATCCGGCCGCGGATTGCGCATTTCACGCCAGTTGGCCGATCGCCTTGGTGGGACGGTCACCGCAGCGAGCACTCCTGGGGTCGGCACGACCTTCACGCTCGAGTGCAACGCACCGCTCACCTCGCTCTTGCCGGGCATCGCGCGCCCGGAGCCCAGTGCGCCGCCAGGGGCGCCGGCCGATCCCGTCGTGGACCGCGCGCGCCGCCCCCTGGAGGGGATCCGCGTGCTGCTTGCCGATGATGGACCGGACCTCCAGCGCCTCTTTGCCAAGTTTTTCGAGAAGGCCGGCGCCGAGGCGACGGTCGTCGAGGACGGCGACGTCGCGATGGACGTTGAGGCGCGGATGCGTGGGGCGGGAACGCCGCCCGACATGGTGATCCTTGACTTGGACATGGTGCGCGTGGGCGGCACCGAGGCGGCGCGGATGATGCGCACGTCCGGGTGCAGGGCACCACTGGTGGCGCTCACTGGCGTGACGTCCAGCTCGCTGGACCCCAAGACAGTGGTCGGTGTCTTCGATGACGTCATCACCAAGCCAATCGGCTATGACGCGTTGGTTGAACTGTGCCTAAGGCTCAAGCGAGCAGCATCTTCGCCGACAGCACCAGGAGCGTGACCCCGAGCAGGCCGCGCAACCACGATGGGCTGAGTCGGGAGGCGACCATGCTGGCCACCACGGCGACTGGAAGCGATCCCGCCAATAGCCAGAGGAGGAGAGTCCAGTCCGTCTGGCCGAGTGCGGCGTAGGTGCCGCCGGCGATCAGCGTCACGGGGATCGCGTGGACCGTATCGGTCGCGACCAACCTGATTGGAGTCATTCGCAGCGGGTACAGCGCCCGGAGAAGCGCCGCGCCGATGGCACCGGCTCCGATGCTGGTCGCCGCGACGATCGCCCCGAGGCCGATCCCCGCACACACGGTGAAGGGCGTCTGGAGGCGCTTGAAGGATTCTGGATTGGCCAGTCGCTCTTCGGTGCGCCGGGACTGCACGCGCCTGGCCAGCAAGAGGCTCAACCCGGAAAGGGCGATCATCACTGCCATCGGGGTCAGGAGGTATTGGTTCCAGTTCCCGAGCCATCCCACCCCGACGAGCACTCCGACGACGATGCACGCGGGGATCGATCCGCTCCAGAGTCGCCACAACACTCGCGTGTCAACGTTCTTGGATCGGAAGTGCACGATGGACGTGGCCAGCTTGGTGATGGCCGCGAAGGCCAGGTCGGTGGCGACAGCCGTGACGGGAGGGAGGCCAAATCCAAGCACCAAGATCGGGGTCATCAGCGCTCCCCCGCCGACGCCCGTCAACCCGACAAACATCCCCACGAAGGCTCCCGCCAGGACGAGCAGCATCGGGGAGATGGAGGGAGCCTCGATGGCAACGGCCGGATCCACCATTCAGCCTCCCCCGCCACCTGCCGCGGCGAATGCGTTGGCGAGGCTGGCCGGGACCGTGGACTTGGCGATGGCGACGAAGGACGGATTCAGGAAATCGACACGGCCGTAGTCCAGTGGCCGAGCGTCCAAGGTGAACACGCCCCCGCCCGCTCCCTCGAGGACGGCCTGGGCGGCCGCGGTGTCCCATTCGTGGGTGGGGGCCAACCGCGGATAGAGGTCAGCAGACCCGTCGGCCACCCGGCAAAACTTCAGGGAACTCCCGGCCTGGACGAGTGCGACGCCGGGAAGGGATGCAATGAATGAAGCGGTGGCCTCGTTGAGGTGGCTCTTGCTCGCCAGGACGCGCCACGGGCCGAGATCCGGAGGGAGTGTGGCGCAGCGAATGGCCGTCGACGATCCACCGTGACGCCGCCACGCGGCTGCGATCCCGGCGCCGCCCCAGAATGTCTGGTCGATCGCGGGAGCGTGGACCACTCCCCACCATGGGCTGGCCCCTCGCATGAGCGCGATGTTGACGGTGAACTCGCCGTTTCGTGACAGGAACTCCTTCGTCCCGTCCAGCGGATCCACCAGCCACCACCACCCCTGTCGATCGCCTCGTTGCCGGGAGCCGCCCTCCTCGGAAACGATGGGGATCGACCCAACCAGCGCTGCCAAGCCGGCAGCGATCACGTCGTGACTCTCCAGGTCGGCCGCCGTAAGCGGTGAGGCGTCGGGCTTGGCCTGGACGGCTATCTCGACGCTTGCGTAGTGACGAAGGATTGCCTCACCGGCCACGCGAGCAAGATCGACGACAAGATCGAGATTCAAGGGCAGGCCGATTTTGTCCGATAATACACTCATGTCGTGATATGCGGTTGATGGGAGATCGTAGTTAAAAATACACCGATTGAGTTTGCATGCAACATGAATCGACGCTACTTTTGCAAATTACGACAGCAGGAATCATGAACGCACTCGGACTTGATCAACTCGCCACCCCAACGACCGACCTTTTGGGGGGCAAAGGCAAGCGAATCCAGTCGGTCTGGACCGTGGAGTCCGCCATCGAGTGGGCTGCCGCCGCAGGCAGCACGGATGTCCGGCGAACGCTGGAGCGGCACCTGCGCGAGTGCGCTTGGCTCCCACGACCTCGTTCCCTGTCCGAGGCCGCGGACGATCAGGGTCGTCCATACAAGCGAGCCGTCTCGGCGCACATGGAGGCGGAGGCCACCAGGCGCCGCTGGGGGGACCTCGTCCTCCAGGTCTCCGAAGCCCCGACGGCGGAGGGCCATCGAGTCCTCATGGCCAATGATGGCCGCGACGGGCGTCGGTGGATTTCGATCGGGCGCGATCCACTCACGGCAGACGTCCTGAAGGGGGCACTCGCCGCCCTGGCTTCCAGTGCTGGCAAGAACATCTTGGTCTGGCCGCATGGCGAGGTGGCGGCGGCCGCGCGCCAGCTTGCGTTGGTCGCGGGCACCCACGACCTTGCCCTCGGCGGGCACACGGTCCGCCTGGGCATCGCCGCGGCGCACCCGGTCCTGGAGATCACCGCTTCGGATCGAGGTGTCAACGCCTGCGGGGCGGAACTCGCCGGCCAATCGGGCGTCCTCTCGCACCTGGACCGGCTGGAGAGCGAGTCGATTCACATCATGCGCGAAGTGGCCGCGCAGGCCGAGCGCCCCGTGATGCTCTATTCCATCGGCAAGGACAGCGCGGTGATGTTGCACATCGCACGCAAGGCGTTCTCGCCGGGAGTTCCCCCCTTCCCGCTGATGCACGTCGACACGCGGTGGAAGTTCCAGGACATGTACCTGCTCCGCGACGAGATGGCCCGCCAGAGCGGCATGGAACTCATCGTCCACCAGAATCCGGAGGGGGTGGCTCGCGACATCAACCCCATCACGCATGGCAGCGCGCTGCACACGGACGTCATGAAGACGGAGGGACTCAAGCAGGCGCTGGACTTCCATCGATTTGATGCGGCCTTTGGCGGTGCCCGTCGGGACGAGGAGAAGAGCCGTGCCAAGGAGCGGGTCTTCTCCTTCCGGAATGCGCAACACCGGTGGGACCCGAAGGGCCAGCGACCCGAGTTGTGGCGCCTTTACAACGCGCGCCATCATCCGGGGGAGTCGATGCGCGTGTTCCCGCTCTCCAACTGGACCGAACTGGACATCTGGCTCTACATCCACCGCGAGGGAATCCCGATTGTCCCGCTCTACTTCGCGCGCGAGCGGCCCGTCGTGGAGCGCGACGGCACGCTCATCATGGTCGACGATGATCGACTCCCCATCGGCGCCGACGAGACGATCCAGCTGCGCCGCATCCGGTTCCGGACCCTTGGCTGCTATCCGCTCAGCGGCGCGGTGGAGTCGGATGCCGTGGACCTGCCGGGCATCCTGCTGGAACTGATCCAGGCGAGGACCAGCGAACGGCAGGGTCGCCTCATCGACTCCGATTCGGCCAACAGCATGGAGAAGAAGAAGGTGGAGGGATACTTCTGATGGCTCGTCGAGCACGCCAGCCCACGCCACCGAGGACGCCGCCGGGGACGGCACTCCCCAACACCATGGCCGATGATCCTGCCGCGCGGGCCGCGGCCATCGATGCCTATCTCGCCGGCTACTCCAGGCTGGACACCCTCCGCTTCATCACCTGCGGAAGCGTGGATGACGGCAAGAGCACGCTCATCGGGCGATTGCTCTGGGAATCGAAGGCCCTCTTCGACGACCAGGTCGCGGCACTGACCGCCGACTCGCGTCGCCTGGGGACGCAGGGCGGCGAGATCGACTACGCGCTCCTCGTGGACGGGCTCAGCGCCGAGCGCGAGCAGGG
>SXOD01000038.1 GCA_005776885.1 Planctomycetia bacterium | reverse complement strand
GTAACCACCGCCGCCGCCGCCGCCGTAGCCGCCACCGCCGCCGTAGCCGCCGCGACCACCGCCGCCGCCGCCGCCGTAGCCGCCGCGACCACCACCGCCGCCACCGCCGAAGGAGCGCGGACGCTCTTCACGAGGCTTGGCCTCGTTCACGGTGATGGTCCGGCCGTCGAAGTCCTTGCCATTCGCGCCCTCGATCGCAGCGCGCGCTTCGGTGTCATTGTCCATCGTCACGAAGCCAAAGCCCCGGGAACGCTGTGTCTCGCGGTCCATCGCGATGTGTGCATCAGAAACCGCACCGAACTGCTCGAAGAACGCCTTCAGCGAGTCATTGGTGCTCTTGAAACTCAGATTGCCTACGTAGATTCGCACGTACCAGTCTCCAGAACCATTCGGGGTCGGGGCTCCGGTCGGCACATGCCGAACGCGCAAAAGTGCGCCGCGAACCAGTAACAGTCCAAGCGGGGATTCTACCTCCGTCACGGCGTTGTCAAGCCCGAATCGTCGAAATGGTGATTTGTGGGAGGTGAGTCGACCCTCGGCAATACGATCCATCCATGAGCCGTTGGCTTCCGATCCTGCTCACCGCGCTCGCGCTGGGAGCACTCTGGGGGATTGCTTCTTGGTGCTATCCGCGCCTGCCAGCGCAGTTTCCAGCGCATTTTGACGGGTCAGGCACACCAGACCGCTGGGTGCAGACCTCTCCAGGGGAGTGGTTCCTGCTCCCGATTATCGGCACCGGCATGGCGTTATTGATGTCCTTGATCGCCTTTTCGCTTGGGTGGTTTGCCCGGGAATATCCGGGACTCATCAACGTCCCGCAGCCCAAACTCTTCCGCCAACTCGCTCCCGAACGCCGCCAGCGAGTGTTGGCACCTTGTGCATCACTTCTGCACTGGGTCGGCGCGTGGGTCCTGGCGCTCTTCTCCGGCATCTTGTGGGGCACTTTCCTCGTCGCCACGAAACAAGCGCCCACGCTGGGCCTGTGGCCGATGTTCGTCGCGATGCCACTGATCCTGGGAGGCGTGGCTTGGGTGATGTGGCGGGTCCGCGGGCTCATCCTGGCGGAGTGGGCACAACAGTCGACGGAGCAGGACCAAGCCATCGCCCGCGCATCGCGCTGAGCTGCGTGGGGGTGAAGCAGAGTTGAG
Source organism: Planctomycetia bacterium (assembly GCA_005776885.1). GTDB lineage: Bacteria > Planctomycetota > Phycisphaerae > Phycisphaerales > SM1A02 > SXOD01. The sequence continues at coordinate 2,615 of SXOD01000038.1, read as the reverse complement.
AAAACGGGTGCGCGTAGGCCACGTCGACGACGGCCGGGTGCTTTCGGATCGCGGCTCGGGCACGCTCCACTCCCAATGATTGACCGCGCTCCGCGGCGGAGTTGAGTGGACGGACATCGATCCCCGGAACGCCGAGAAACTGCGACAACTCGTGGGACTTTTCGCTGTCGGCAAGGTCGGCGCGAAGCACCAGGATCTCCCATTGACCGTGCTGGAACGTGCCGGCGCCCCGTTCGGCGTCGAAGGGGTGGTCCAGAAGGGACCAGCCGAGCGCCGGCTTCACGTCGTGCTCAAACCACCCTGTCATCGCGCCCATGAAGGGATCGCACGCAGGCCAGTGTGGCGTGGTGTCAGGGTCCGGACCCCAGCGGCGGGCGCCTGTCGCGGCCAGCCCGGCCATGGATGCCATCACGGCGACGGGGTCGCGGACCATCATGATGAACCGGGCTTCGCGCCGCGGCTTCACGATCGAACCGTGCACGACTTGGTCCCCGTGCATGTGATTGCACAACATCCCGCCGCGACCGATGACCGCACCGTCGAGGTGGCGGGTGGGGACCATGAGGGCGGGGTTGAGCCGATGGCACTTGACGACTGTGTAGCCAAGCGCCCGGCGAACTGCGGAATAAGTGGCCGAACTCGCGGTTCGATGGGTGCACGCGACCACGACCGGGGGATGGCCCGTGAACGTGGGGGTGAGTCGCACGCGGACGTGGCCGGCCAGCACGCGCGCCCTGAACGAGGCGTCGCGGAGCACGCTCACGGCAGCTCGCCCGCTTCGCGAGTAGGCGAAGACATCGCCATGGCCAGCGTCAACATCAGCATGAGCCCCATCGACACGGAGGAGAGGCTGGTCGCCACGATCGTGAGGCCGACGGTGGCCGTGGCCACCAACCCGCCCGCCACGGCGATGCCACCCATAGATCGCGTCGCGCGGCTGCGCACAAGCGCGAAGAGCGCCAGTGGGACCGTGAGCCCCAAGGCGATCGCCGCCGGAATGCCGCCGACGAACGCAGCGTGGAGCAGCGTGTTGTGGCAGGAACCGGCACCAGTCAGTGCGTTCCCGGAAGTCTTGAGGGCCGGGGATTCGGGGTTGGCCTCGGCCCAGGCCTTCATGGATGGACCCCAGTCCCCTTCACCGTGGCCAAAGAGCGGCGCTTGCATGATGAGTGAGCAGGCGGCGTCGGTGAGCGCGAGTCGCGATCCGGTGAATGTGTTGATCGACCGGTACTCGATCGCCTTGCCGTCGGTGAGCGGCCAAAACCCGCTCGACTTCGTCTCCAGTCGTTCCACGACGGGGCTGGTGAGGTCAACGTACACCGCCGTGGCACCAAGCGCAGCAAGTATGACGATGAGTGGGGCCAGCCGTGCCAGGGCCCGCTGTGGACGAGCGCGGATGGCGGCCACTGAGACGACCAGCAGGCCCATCACGCTGCCAAAGACGCCGCCGCGCTGCGTTTGGAGCAGTTCGCCTGTCGCCAGGATCAACAAGGCGATGCTGGAGGCGATCCCCGCCCATGAGAAGAGTCGGGGCACCAGCAGCGGAGCGGCGGCGAGCACGCCGATCGCGAGCGCCAGCTGGTAGGCGCCAAACCGTGAAGGCAGCGTGGCAGGCGTGAGCATCGTGCCCGCCTGCCGGGCCGAAACCGTGGCGGCCACCAGCATCGCCGATTGCGCAAGTGCACCCAATACCAATGCTCCCAGCAGCACACGCCATCGATGGACGAGCGGCCACAGCAGGAAAGGCACCAGGATGTCGCGATCGGGGAGCCACCCCAGTCGCTGCGGCGGACCGCTGGTGCCGTGCCACAGCGTGCTGGCTGAGACCAACGCGGCCCAGGCCAGGAGGCACCAGAGGACCGGTGATCGAAGCAAGGATCCGTAGAGGCCGCGGACTGAGGTTTGCGAAAGCCTGGCCACCACGGCCAGGGCCATGATGATGAATCCGGCGGCTTCGATCGGCTTCGAAGAGGTGATTCCGAAGCACCACATCGTCCCGCCGATGAGGTGTGCACTGGCGAGGAAACCGTGGGACCCCTCGGCCGCGAGTCGCGCGAAGTTCGCCGGAGTGGCGGTCAATGGGCGCGAAGGATTCACGTAAGCAACGGCGGAGTCTACCCGCGGCTTCGCTGCTTCACGCCCTTCGTGCCGATCACGAAGCTCTTGCCCTGGTGGTCCACGTCGACGGTGTCGCCGTCGGTGAACTGACTCTCAAGGATCTTGGACGCGATGAGGTTTTCCACGCGCTGCTGGATCACTCGCTTGAGAGGTCGAGCCCCGAACTGCGGGTCGTAGCCCTCGTGGACCAGCGCGGCGACGGCGGCGTCGCTGACATGGAGGCCAAGGTCGCGCGCGGCCAGTCGCTTGCGAAGCAATCCCAGCTGGAGCGTGACGATCTCGCCAAGGTGTTCCTTGGAAAGCGCGTGGAAGACCACGGTCTCGTCGATGCGGTTGAGGAGCTCGGGGCGCATGTGCTTCTTGAGGAGCGTGCGGACCTTGGCGGCCACGATGTCGTCGGACTCGCGCGCCTCGGTCATTTCAAGGATGACATTGGATCCGATGTTGCTGGTGAGCACGACAAGCGTGTTGGAGAAGTCGACGGTGCGGCCTTGGCC
>SXOD01000037.1 GCA_005776885.1 Planctomycetia bacterium | reverse complement strand
TACAGGTTTCAAGCCCCATAAAAATCGGCTTTTTTTCTACAGGCGATGAATTAACCGCCATAGATGAACCTCTGCAATCCGGGCAAATTTACGACAGCAATAGATATCTGTTGGCAGGATTATTAAACAACCCCAATCACAAGATTACCGCGTGCGCGACCTCTTCAAGCAGGCCAAGGAAAACTCCCCGTGCATCATCTTCCACGATGAGATCGACGCGGTCGGCCGTCGGCGTGGCGGTGGATTCACCACCGGCGGCCACGACGAACGGGAGCAGACGCTCAACGCCATCCTCGTGGAGATGGATGGGTTCGATGCGAACCAACAGGTGATCGTGATCGCTGCGACGAATCGGCCCGACGTGCTGGATCCTGCCCTCACCCGCCCTGGCCGATTCGACCGCCAGGTCGCCGTGCAGCTCCCCGACATCGCCGGACGAAAGCAGATCCTGGGCGTCCACGCCAAGAAGATCAAGGTCGGACCTGACGTGGACCTCGAGCGACTGGCCAAGGGCACGCCGATGTTCTCCGGAGCGGAGTTGGCAGCGCTCATCAACGAGGCCGCCCTGATCGCGGGCATGGCCAGCAAGGACTTCGTCGAGATGGCGGATCTCGAGGAGGCCCGCGACAAGGTCCGGTGGGGACGCGCGAACCGGAGCAAGCAGTTTGAGCAGGCCGAGCGCGAGCTCGTGGCATTCCACGAGGCGGGGCATGCCATGCTGCAGGTCGTGGTCCCGCACGCGGACCCGCTCCACAAGGTCACCATCATTCCCCGGGGCCAGGCCCTCGGTGCGAGCATGTGGCTGCCGGACAAGGATCGAGCCGGCCAGTCGCGGCGATACCTGGAGGCGCGCATGCGAGTGGCGTGCGGCGGGCGAATCGCCGAGCAGAAGCACACCGGCGACATCTCCAGCGGCGCGGCCGGGGACATCCAGGGCGCGACGGAGATCGCTCGCGCCATGGTGCTCCAGTTTGGCATGAGCGATCGCCTGGGATTCGTTCGTTACCTGGACGATGACCACCAAGAGTCGTTCATGCCGGAGCGCGCGTACTCGCCCGAGACGGCCAAGGTCATCGACGAGGAGATCCGCCGGCTGATCGACGAGGCCTACGTGGACGCCAAGCGGATCATCGACGAGAGTTGGCCAAAGGTCGAGGCCATCGCCAAGGCGCTCCTCGTCTACGAAACCTTGACGGCCGACGAGGTGCATCGCCTCATTCGTGGCGAGCCGCTTGGGCGCCCCACCGTCGCGGACCTCCTCTCGCGCGAGCTGGCCGCCAAGTCTGGTTCGCCGGCGCCCACGGCAGCGAACTCGACTGGTCAGGGTGACCTCGAGGGGCCGGGTGCTGGCGCGGTTCCTTCACCCGCCTAGCCGAGGTCCCAACCGAGCCGCGACGGCCTCCGCCGGCAAGGCGACGCGCAGCGACTTCTGCGGTTGGCCGTGGCCAGCGGCCACTTCCACGCACCGCGCGGCGATTCCAAGTTCGTCGGCCAACAGCACCACCACCGCGTGGTTGGCCTTTCCATCTTCCGGTGGGGCCGCGACACGAACCTTCAAGCGGTCCCCCAGCACCCCCGCCACTTCAGAGCGTCGTGCGCCAGGGACGACCTTGATGCGCAGCACGCACGAGGCGGCTGACTCGGCGACGACCCACGGCGGCCATGTGCCTGCTGCGGGCTCACTCATGAGCTCCCCTCCTCCAGCACACGCTTCGAGCGGAGGATGTGGTGGTAGTGCTGCGCAAATCGGTGGGCCTCGTCGCGAATCGCCATGCAGAGCCGGAGACCCTTGTGGCGCTTGGGCAGCCTGATCGGCTCGTCGCGCCCAGGCAGGTGCAGCACTTCCTCGCGCTTGGCCAGGCTGGCGACGAGCGGCGGCCGCAGGTCCATCTGCGCAAACATCTCCATGGCTGCCGAGAGCTGCCCCGCGCCGCCGTCCAGCAAGATGAGGTCGGGGAAGAGTTCGCGGCCCTCGCCCGCCTCGCGGTACCGGCGGGACACTATCTCGCGCATCGCGGCGAAGTCGTCGTTGCCAGCCTGGCGCACCCGGTATCGGCGGTACCCCTCCTTGAACGGCCGCCCATCGATGAAGCACACCTTGCTGCCGACTGTCTCGTTCCCGGCCAGGTGCGCGATGTCGATGCACTCGATGCAGCGGAGCCGCTCGCCGGCCCCCAACGCATCGCGAAGTTCCTCCATGCAACCCTCGGGGTCGGAGGCAAACACCGTCATTTCGGCGGGCCAATCCATCGATGGATCGCCACGTGGTGTTTCGCCAAGGCCGAGACGCTCGATCGCGCGGACTTGGTCGCGAAGCGCGGCCGCCTCCTCGTAGCGTCGATCCTTGGAGGCCGCCTCCATGTCCTTCGCCAACTCCCTCACGAGCGAGGTCCGCTTGGTTCCAAGGAATCGAAGGAAGCGTTCCAGGTCCGCGCGATACGCCTCACGCGAGATCCGCCCGGCGCAAGGCGCGGTGCACTGGTGAATGTCGTGGAGGAGACATGGGCGAAACGATCGATTGCCGGGATCATCTTCGCGGATGCGCATCTCGCAGGTGCGGAATCGGAAGATCCGCTGGAGCACCTGCACGGCGTGGCGCAAGTCGCCCGCTCGCAAGAAGGGCCCGTACAGGCGGCCCCCTCGGAACTGCTCGGCCGTCGGCTCGCGGGTGAAGTAGACACCGGGAAACTCGTCGCGCGTCGTGACCACCAGGTACGGAAAGGTCTTCCCGTCCGTCAGCATGACGTTGTAGGGCGGGTGAAGGTCCTTGATGAGGCGAGCCTCGGTGAGGAGGGCTTCCCACTCCGACTCGCACTCGATGACGTCGAATGAGCCAACCTCGGCGAGCATCGGCTGCTTGCGATCCCCCAGGTCTGCGCTTGGCTGGAAGTAGCTCGAGACTCGGTCCGGGAGCCGAAGCGCCTTCCCGACGTAGAGGACCCGCCCATCCCCCGCCTTGAGGATGTAGACCCCCGGGACTGGCTCCAGCGCCCGAGCGCGCGTGAGCAGGTCGTCGAGGCGCTGTCGCTGCTGGGGCGTCATTTCGTGTGGGATGGAAGTTGAAGGAACCACGAACGCGGCCAAGGAATATTTTCGGACAAACTTGTCGAACTTCTCCGCCTCGGCCCGACTACATTACGGCTCTGGGCACTGGAACGTACGCCAGTGCCATCGATTGACTACAGGAGATACTCCATGAAGCTTCGTTCCGTTCTCGCCGTTGCCATCCTTTGCGGCCTCGCCGCCTGCGATTCCACCTCGACCACCAACAGCGCCGCCCCCGGTGCCGTCGGCTCCGCTTGTTGCAAGGGCAAGCCCGCTGGCGACCCCAGCTGCTGCCTGACCAAGGGCGAGGCCTGCGATCCCGCCAAGTGCGCCGATCCGTCCAAGTGCGCCGACAAGAAGGCCGCGGGCACCTGCCCGATCACCGGCCAGCCCGTCGCGTCCGACGCCGCCCCCGGCGCGGTCAGCGGCACCAGCGACTGCGCCACCAAGAAGGCTGGCGGTTGCTGCTCCAAGAAGGCCAACGCCGAGGGCTGATCGCCAATCGTCGTTGCGTTGAGTTCACTGTCTCGGAACGTATTGAGCAGTCATGACTCCAAAGGCGGCTCGCCGAAAGGCGGGCCGCTTTTTGCTTGGGAAGTGGCTGAGCCTCGATGGCTTAGGATCCCCGCCACATGGCAGCCACGGCACTGGACTCGCGAACGACGCTTCTCCGAGGCGGACGGGTCATCGACCCCGCCAGTGGACTGGATGCCACCGGAGACGTGTTACTGGCGGGTGGCCGTGTCCAGTCGATCTCGACGATGCCCGGGACGATCGCCGCCGGTGCGGGGATTGAAGTGCTGGAGTGCGAGGGGCTGATCGTCTGCCCGGGGCTCATCGACCCGCACGTCCACCTGCGCGAGCCCGGCGGCGAACACAAGGAAACGATCGCCACGGGCGTGGCGGCAGCCGCCGCGGGCGGATTCACGACCGTCTGCTGCATGCCGAATACGTCGCCCTGCCTGGACAACGCCGCACTCGTTGCCTTTGTGCACCAGCGAGCGGCAGTCGCAGGACGCACGCGCGTCTTCGTGGCTGGCGCGGCAACGGAAGGCCGAAAGGGCGAGCGACTGGCGCCGATGGCCTCGATGGCCGCGGAAGGCGCGGTGGCGTTCACGGATGATGGCGATGGGATCGAAAGTGCCTCCATGATGCAGAAGGTGCTGGCCACCTGCGCGTCGGTAGGCAAGGTCTTCATGCAGCACGCACAGGAGCGGACGCTGAGTGCCGGGGGTGTCATGCACGCCGGCGCCGTCAGCGCACGGCTGGGGCTGGGAGGATGGCCTTCGGTGGCCGAGGAACTCATGGTGGAGCGCGACGTGCGGCTCAATCGGGGAATCAGGGCCCGGTATCACGTCCAGCATGTGTCGTCAGGCGGGACAGTCGACATCCTCCGGCGCGCCCGCGCGATGGGCGAACCGGTGAGCGGCGAAGCCTCCCCACACCATCTCTTGCTCACGGACGAGGCGTGCGATGGATTTGACACCAACGCCAAGATGAATCCGCCGCTTCGGCCGCGAGCGGACGTGGACGCCTTGCTCGCGGGCGTCGCGGACGGATCGATTGATGTCCTGGCCACCGACCATGCTCCCCACTCCGCCGACGAGAAGGCACTCGATTTCTCCAGTGCGCCATTCGGCATCATCGGCTTGGAAAGCGCGTTGGCGCTCTACGTCAAGGCACTGGTTGCGTCGGGGGCCATTGACTGGCCTCGGCTCGTCGCACTCCTGACGATCAACCCCGCACGCCTGCTCGGCCTGGACTCGATCGGCCTCGGCGCGCTTGGGGAGGGAGGACCCGCGGACCTGACGGTCATTGACCCGGCCCTCGAATGGACCATTCGGGCGGCGGCATTCCGGTCCAAGAGCCGCAACTGCCCGTTTGAGGGAGTCGCCGTGCGCGGGAAGGCCACGGCCGCATTCGTGGCGGGCCGGCGGGTCCTCTAGGCGTTCCGCGGCGTCACTCGCACCAGCCCCACGAACCGAGGATGATCGACAGGTCCTGCCCGTCGATGGCCAGGTCATCGTTCACATCGGCCGCGCACCCTGCGGGACATGGCCCCCACGAGGCCAGCAAGGCCGCGACATCCGCGCCATCGACACGGTGGTCACCCGTTGCATCCGCCGGGCACGGCGAGACATTGAAGAGTTCCTGCCCCTTGGCCCAGACATCGGGCGCAATCTCCATCCCGATGAGCCGGCCGGGGATGTCGTCCACATGCGGGTGGATGCCGCCCCAGATGCGCGAGAGCGAGCACTGGTCGCTGGCGTCTTGGTAGCTGGCCCACTGGAGCCGGACATCGTTGCTGGGACCATCCTCGAACACGAGGAACTGGTCCTTCGCGCAGACATACTCGCCAAGTCCGCCAGGGAAGTATCGCGAACCAGTCATCAGCGTCATCAGTTCGGCGGCGCATCGTGAATAGGTGCTGTGTCCGCTCACGAATCCCGCGAAAGGTGGCGTGACGAAGCTGGGCCGCTGGTAGGGCCACCAGTTTTCGGCCAGGATCCAGCCGACTCCCGCTTCATCCGTGGCGGGATTGGTGATGTAGTCCGGCCCGCGCCACGCCTTCGCGGCGATCTTGCCCTCGTGGCCTCGCAGGTGCTCGTGCCGCTGCCCCGTGGCCGTAGTCGCTTCCGTCACGACTTCGACCGCGCCCGGGTGGAGATTGAGCCCAGCCGGGTGGTAACTGGGTTGCGACGGATCGCTGCACTGCCCAGCCTGGCACATCAGGCGGATCGCGCTCACGGGTCGCACATAGTCGTACCAACCCTTGATGCCCCACGCGGTGATGGCGACGTCGTGCATCGCACCACCCATCATGAGGTAGGCCTTCACGTCAAACTCCAGCGGGTCCAGGACTTCGCCCTCGCCACCCATGCGGCGGACGAATCCGGGGGAATCGATGACATCGTTGAGGAGCACGAACCAATGGCCGGGAGGTGTCTCGCTGGCCGGGCCATCCGCCCAGAACTCCGCGAGGACGCGCGCGTAGTCGCCACGAGCCACCATCTGGGTCGGGTAGGGCTGGCCCGTGACAGGATTGGCGGCGTATCCGGCGCTCGCGTCGCCGCCATCGATGTAGTCGTAGGCGGCCATCCAATCGGCGGGGTCCGTTGGGACGCTCAGGTTGCCGATCGTGTTGGGAGAGGCGTCGATCATCACGCCGTCGCTGGGGTCCAGGTGCCCGGACCACACCAAGACCATCTCAAACGTCTCGCGGTACGCGGCGAGGTCCGACTCAAATGAGGGCGGCGCCCCGGGATCGTGGAAGACCCAGTAGTCGAAGTTGTCACGGGTGTGGATCGATCGATCGTCGTTGGAGAGGGCGAAGGACTTGACCTGCCCCCACTCTGGCGAGAGGAACTCCGGGTAGCCCCCCGGGATGATCTGCCCCGCCTGGTCAACGAAGTAGTCCAGCGCCAGCGGCTGCCACCGCGTGGGCTGGCTCATGGTGGGGTTGCCTGGAAGCACCACGATGAGCGGCGGGTTCACCGGCTCATAATGGCGGTTGGCGTAACTCTTGAGTTCGTTGCTGTTGTCGTTGATGCCGTAGGCGATCACCTGCCATGCGACACGGTTGCCGACGGCGGCCGGGTCGCTTCCCGCGGTGCCGCTGTAGGCGGGGTCGTAGCCGAGTGACACCATCAAGGCGTCATACTGCGGCTTCATCTCCGCATAGGCGGGGCTGTTCTGGAACCGCCAGGTGAGGAGCCGGTACGCCGCGTACGAGACCGCTTCCTCGCGAGCGGGCTCCGGGAAGTCCAGGATGTACCGCTCTTGGAAAAGGATCGGGTCTGCCGTGGGCGAGAAGGCGGCCCAGGCGTCCCACATCGCCATCGACATGTGATAGAGGTTGCGCGCGTGAACGGTCGGCCGCGCGTAGTCGTTGCGGATCGATTCCAGCAGCAGCTCGTTCCATCGACGGGCGACCGATTGGTCTTGCGCCTGGGCGCGGGCCGCCGTGATGAGCGGCAATGCAACGACCGCGAGGAGGGCGAACAGCTGGATACTGACGGCAGTCTTGATCTTGGACTTGGTCTTGGCCATCGAAAAACTCCGCCCCGCACGTCGGTGGAGGGACGAGAGAACATAGGTTGCTTCCAGCCGGAGGCAACCGATTCGGACACCTTTGGCCGGAATTGCGCCTCAACTGGCCCGCCATCCATGGACTGGCGCGGCTGCCGAGCAGCCAGCTGGAAGGATCGCCATCACTCCTTCGAGGCGCCGGAGGAAGTCACCACGGGGCCAGCCGGTGCCCCGGGCGCCAACGGAGTCACGACGAAGCCGAGTGCCTGAACGGACTTGGCTGCTGCGGTTGCTGCTCCAGGGGCATCGCCCTCGACAAAGAACACTGCCACCCTCGTCTCGTGCGAGACGGCGATGTTTTGGCGTGCAGCGTCCGTGGCCAGTTCCGCCGTGATCGCTTCGGCGCAAGAACCGCAGTGCATCCCGTCGACCTGGAACCGGACCTCGTGCAAGGTGGTCGCGGCAGCTGGCGTCGGCGCGGCAGCATCGTGCTCAGAAGCTGTGCACGCCGGGCAACAGAGTGCGATGCCGATGCCGATGCCGATGCCAAAGCCGATGCCCATCGCGCCGACACGCATGACGGGCAACGTCGGGACCAATCGATGAATCATGGGAGAAGTCTACGCGTCGGCCCCGACGCCAAGTGCCGCGGCCGCCGATTCCACGCAGGCCTGCACCTGCATGGCCGCGACGGCGATCGGGCCGGCAATGCGTGCGCCGGCCGCTTGCACATGGCCACCGCCGCCAAACTGTGCGGCCAGCTTGTTCACGTCGAACCAAGGGGCTCCGCACTGCCTCGGCTTGCTCCGGAATGAGATCTTGGTGAGGCCAGGCTCAGCTTCGGTGAGCAAGACGCTCATCACGACCGAACCGACAGACATCGGGACGTTCACGATCCCTCCAAGGTCCTCCGGTTGCGCCCCCGCCGCAGCAAGATCCGCGGGACAGAGCTGCATGATGGCCACGCGGCCGCCGGCGAGCCATTGGATGGATCGGAGCGCCAGTCCTGTCGCCACCAACCGCGACGGGCGTTCGTTCTCCTCAAGTTGCTGCAAGAGCCCCTGCTTGTCCACGCCCGCGCCGAGGAGCCGGCCCGCGACGTGGAAGACCGGTTCGCCGGCTGAGGAAAAACGGAACCAGCCCGTGTCGGTCGCCAGGCCGGTGAAGAGAGCTTCCGCCACGGAGAATCGCCCCGAATCGTCTCCGCCAAACGTCAAGGAAGCACCGAGCTCATCGATCACCGTCAGCAAGACCTGCGTGGCGCTGGCGGCCGTGGAGTCGACCAGGCGCATCGGCGCGACATCGTCGCCACGCGCGTGGTGGTCGATGCCCACGATGCGATCAGCCCGAGCACGAAGCCAATCCCCAAGTGGCTCGACCTGCGACCACGCTCCGGTATCCACGATGGCGATCACGTCCGGCTCTCCGATCGACGTGGCGTCGCGCACCACATCGACCTCGCCCGCGCGCGCCAACGCCAGGAGGTTGGGGTCGATGGGACCGACCAAGAAGCCAGTCGCGGAGACATGGCAGCATCGAAGGGCTCGGACCAAGCCGAGCACGGATCCCATCGCATCACCGTCGGGCTTGGCGTGCGTCAGTACCGCGACTCGCTTGGCCGTCCGGAGGCGTGCCGCCAGTGAGGCGGGGGTTGTCGTCGAGTGATAGGTGGTCATGGGGCGATCGAGCAGCGTGCACCGAACTGGGCGACGGCCAGGCGGGCATCTTCCCGGATCTGTGCCTGGAGTGCCCCAACGTCCGAGAACTTCTTGATGTCTCGAAGGCGTCGATGGAACTGGAGTTCCAGGGACCACCCGTACTCCCCAACGGCAGGGACCAATCCAGCGGCGGATTGAAGGGGAAGGGCATCGACCCCAAGGAGCACAGCCTCGAGCGAGTCACCCAGCCCGGGTTGGCTGGGACGGGGGCCAAGATGGATCGCGGCAGGATGCCATGTCGGTGCCCCGACTGGGCGGCCTGCACCGGCAAACACGCCGACGGGAGGCACACAAAGTCCTGCTGGGTCAATGTTTGCGGTAGGCCACCCCAAGAGGCGAGCTTGACCGGCCCCGCGTTGGACCACTCCTCGGATGCCGCATGATCGACCCAACAGTCTTGCCGCCACCTCTAGATTCCCAGAAGCAAGTTCTCTACGGATCACGGATGATCGAGGTGCAATCGACACATTTGTGGCAATATCGATCACTTTTTCAGGAACTTCTACGACAATGAATCCGAGTTCCTCCCCCACTTTCCTCGCCAGCGATAGGTCCCCCCCGCGGTCCAACCCGAATCGGAAGTCTGGACCCTCGACGAGGACATCGAACCGCTCCCGCAGCCAGAGTTCGCGAAGGAACGCCTCGGGTGGGGTGGCCATGAACTCTGGGGTGACCGGAAGCACCCCGGAGTGGTCCACCCCCCCCGCCAAGAGTCGTTCCAGTCGCTCGGAGAGCCCCGTGAGCCGAGGGTACGTCGACCTCCCGAGCACCTCCGCGGGATGCGGATGCAGCACGAGAACCCTGACCGAACCCGTCACACCGACCGCTTCGCGAGCAGCAGCCACCAGTGCGAGATGCCCGAGGTGGACCCCGTCAAAGTTGCCGAGGATGAGCGCCTGCATCATGTCGGGGCTCTGTGGAATGCTGGGCCGCCTTGCATTGATGTGCCTTCCCACCTATTACTACGCGATGGTTTCATCCTCGACGGTCGGCTCGCTTGAGCGCGCCCGCAATCCCGAACTAGTGCTGGAAGATCTCTCCGGGGCCCTGCATGGGGCAGCGAAACGGATCGTGCCCTGGTTCGTGTCGACCATGCCGAGGGCCTACTTCGAGGACACGTCGGCCCAACAGCGGTTCGAGCACCTGACCGCGATCATCTCGGCCCGGATGGCCAACGCCCCGCTCCACCTCACGCTCCGCGGGGCGGATGGGCTGACGATCACGGCGATCCGCGATGACAGCCGGCCCGGGACGCTTGCCGAGATCGTCGGTTCCCTCCCGATGGACTTGTCGCTCCGCGCCGCAAAGATCCACGCGTCGGCGGATGGGGCCTTGGTGATCGATACCTTCGAGTTTGGCGATCGCCCAGCGTTCGACTCGCACGATGCCGAGTTGCAGCGCCGGACCGCGCAGATCGTCTCCCACGCGGAGCGGCACCACCCCGAACTGGATGCCGACGCCTTGCGGCAGCATGCCACGAAGTGCAGCGCCGAGTACATGCGCACGGTGACACCCCTGCGATTCTGCCGGCAGATGGCACTCCATGCGCGGGTCACGGGGACGGATTCCGCCATCGTGGATGTGGAGCCGGAGTCTGACCCGACCCTCTCCAGGATCACGCTTGCCGTGGCCAATGCCCGCACTCGCACCATGCTGGAACGCGCCGCGATCGTCCTGTCGCGCGCCGGGATCAGCATCGTCCGGGCCTACCTGGACCTCGTCCAGGACCCGCCGCACGGCAGCGTCACCTTGCTCGGGTTTGTCGTGCAGACGTCGGACGGCAAGGCCATCGATCCCGCCAGCGAACAGTGGCTCCGGGCGTCGCGCGACTTGCTGCGCGTGAAGTGGATCGACCACCGGATCCTGCTCTTCCAGGATCGGCACCGGGACCTCACCCTCGACCGGGTCGAGGCCATCTTCGCGTTTGCCAACCTGGTCCACCAAAAGCTCACGGCGATCAACGCGTTCGCATTCGGGCGCGAGCGAATCCCGGAGGTGCTGGAGGCCTACCTGTCGATCACCCGTGCCGCGATCGAGGCCTTCATCCAGCGGTTCGAGCCCGGCTCGACCATGAACGAGGAAACATTCGCCGCGACCCTCGACACGCTGCGCGTGGAGGCGGAGCGGACGACCGAGAGCGAGAACATCGCCACGATCTTGCGATCGTTCCTGGACGGCATTGCCGCCGTCCGCCGGACGAACTACTTCGTCGAGAAGCGATTTGGCCTGGCGTTCCGGCTCGATCCGTCATTCCTGGTGGGGCCATCCAGGCCGGAAACCCCGTATGGCACCTACTTCGTGCACGGCCGCGGATTCAATGGGTTTCATGTGCGCTTTCGTGAGATCGCCCGCGGTGGCTTGCGCGTGATTCGGCCCTCCACGCGAGCGCTCTACGAGCGTGAAGCGGAACGACTGTATGACGAGGTCTACGGCCTCGCTTACGCGCAGCAACAGAAGAACAAGGACATCCCGGAGGGCGGCGCCAAGTGCGCGATCCTCACGGAAGTGCCCGCCGATTCCTTCCGGTGCATCAAGGCGTTCGTCAACTCAATCCTGGACCTCATCACGCCGGAGGCTTCCACCCACGACGCGATCACCGATCGACTTGGCCTGGAGGAGATCCTCTACCTGGGGCCCGACGAGAACATCACGCCGGAGCACATCGACTGGATCGTGGCGCGCGCGCGTTGCCGCGGCTACCCGATGGCCAATGCCTTCATGAGCTCCAAGCCGGGCGCGGGCATCAACCACAAGGAGTACGGCGTCACCAGCGAGGGCGTCGCCGTCTTCCTGCGCGAGGCCCTGCTCGCCCGCGGGATCGACCCCTCGACCCGGCCATTCACCATCAAGATCACCGGCGGCCCCGACGGCGACGTCGCGGGCAACATGATCCGGATCCTCGATCGCGACTACGGCCCCAACGCACGGGTGGTCGGCATCGCGGATGGCTCGGGCACGGGCGAGGATCCTGAGGGCCTGGACCATGACGAGCTGCTCCGGCTGTTCCGCGAGGGACTTCCCATTTCCGCGTTTGACGCCAAGCGCCTCTCGCCGACCGGTCGCATCGTCCCCGTGGATGCACCGGACGGCGGCATGCTCCGCAACACCATGCACAACCGCGTGGTGTCCGATGCCTTCGTCCCCTCCGGCGGCCGACCAGCCACCATCAACGAGCGGAACTGGCGCGACTACCTGCTCCCGGACGGTCGCCCCTCGAGCCCCATCATCGTCGAGGGCGCCAACCTCTTCCTGACGCCCGGCGCGCGCGTGGAGTTGAGCAATCACGGCTGCCTGATCTTCAAGGACAGCAGCGCCAACAAGTGCGGCGTGATCTGCTCCTCCTACGAGATCCAGTCGTCGATGCTCATGGACGAGGCCTCGTTCAAGCGAATCAAGCCGACCTACGTCGCCCAGGTGCTGGAGAAACTCCGCCAGTTCGCGCTGCTTGAGGCCCAGTGCCTCCTCGCCGAGGCGCGCCGAAGCCCACATATCCCGCTGCCCGAGCTGTGCGTCAGGCTCTCGCGCTCGGCCAACGACGCCGCCGACCTGGTCGCTCGCGCGCTCTCGACGGCGGGCCACGAAGTGGATCCCATCCGGCGTTCGGTGGTGTTGCAGCACATCGTCCCGGTCCTCGTCGATTCGGAGGGCGAGCGGGTCTTCACCCAACTCCCCCGGGCCTACCTGGACTGGATGGTGGCCAAGAGCCTGGCCTCGCGAATCGTCTACAACGAGGGGATCAGCTTCTTCTCCAGCATCGACGCCGATGAGGTGGCCCGGATCGTCGTCCGCTACGTCGCCGCAGAGCAGGAACTGGACACACTCCTCTCCTCGCTCACGCAATGCAACGTGGCGAATGGCCCACGGATCGCGGAGCTGCTCAAGCGCAGCGGCACGAGGGCGATCGCGCTGGGCGGCTGAGCATCGCGAGCGCACGCCGTCCCACCGCACTCAGGTCCACCAGGGCGTGGCGGCCTTGTCCTCGAGCAGCACCTCGCCCAGGAACTCGACAGCCTTGGTGAAGCCCTCTTCCACGCTCATGAGCGGGTCCTCGTGCTCGATGCTGAGGACGTGGTCGTAGCCGTAGCGGCGCAACATCGAGACGAACGGCTTCCAGAACTCCATGCCATGCCCATAGCCACACGTGCGGAAACTCCACGCGCGATTGTTCATGTCGCCGTAGGGCCGCGCATCGAGGTATCCGTTGATCGGCCCCTCGTGCCGGTCCAGCTCCGTGTCCTTCGCGTGCACGTAGAAAAGGAGCCCGGCCTCCCCCAGCGTTCGTGCCGCCAGCACCGGGTCGATGCCCTGCCAGAAGAAATGGGATGGGTCAAGATTGGCCCCGAGGACCGGCTTGCCCCGGAGGCCGCTGGCCTTCATCGACCGCTCGCTCAGGCGGATGATCGTCTCCGGGTTGTAGACCGCGAATCCCGGGTGCGCCTCCCACGCCGTGCGGACACCGCATTTCGCGCACGCCTTGGCCTGCGCTGACCAATAGGGAACAAGCACGTCGTCCCACTGGTACCGAAGGATCTCGGAGAAGTCATTGGGCCAGGGGCACGTGACCCAGTTGGGGGTGCGGTCCTGCTTGGTGCCACCGGGGCAGCCGCCAAAGGTGATGACGATGTCCGTCCCCAGCTTGGGCGCCAGCTTGATCGCGGTCGCATAGGCCTGGTGATGCGCGCGTGCGATGGTGCGGTTTGGGTGGACGGGGTTGCCGTGGACGGCCAGTCCCGAGAGTTCCAGACCGTGGTCGGCCAGGATCGACTTGATGCGCCGTTGCTCGCGGCTGCTCGCCAGCACGCGCTCTGGCTCGAAGTAGGGCTTCCCGGGATAGGCGCCGACGGGAAGTTCAATCGCGTTGAGGCCGGCCTCCGCGCACGTGCGCGCGACGTCTTCAAGTGGGCGACCGGCGAACAGTGCTGACATCACGCCAAGCTTCATGGTTTCTCCTGGGGTTCGAGTGCGGCGTGAGCGTACTATTCGCGCGTGACGGAGCTGGGCTTCATCCTCTCGATCGTGATTGGCTTCGTGCAGGAGCCCCCCCCGGCGCCGCGCGAGGGCGATCCCCCCGCGGCCACCGCCCCGACGGCGCCAGCGCCGGCGACGGCGCAGCAAACCACGGCAGCGACGGATGTGCCACGTCGCGTGTGCGTCATCATCGACCCATACCGGTGGGTCACGGGCGAAGTCGTCAAGGAAGACGATTTCACGATCACGATCCTCGATCGCGGGACCGAGGTGGAGATCAACAAGGTCCGTGCGATGCACGTCGTGCCGCTCCTGGAACTCTCCGCCCCACAGGCAGGGATCATCTCGCTGCGGGACGGCACCACCCTGCGCGCCACCATCATCAGCGATGAGTACGAGGGCGTGACCTACGAGATCGCGCAGGTCCCCAACCTCCTCAAGCGGGAGCACGTGCTCTCGGTGACCTTGCTCCCCTCCATCGAGGATCAGCTCGAGAAACTCAAGCTCACGATTCCCAAGGACGACGTCACCCGGCGACTGCAGTTGGCACGATGGCTGATGCAGGAGGGGCGCCCGGACCTGGCCGTGGTTGAACTGGAGCAGCTGGCGACGGATTCGCCCAGCCACGATGCCGTGGCCAGCCTGCTGGCGGTCGCGCGGCGGGCGAACGAGGCACGGCAGGCCGTGGCGCCCACGGTCGAGGGATCGGCAGGCACCGCACCGAGCAATCCCTACCTCGGGCGCCTGCTGACTCCCGAGGAAGTGAACCTCATCCGGGTGTTCGAGGTGGACCTGAACGACCCTCCGCGGCTCTCGATCGATCCGTCGACGGTGCGGGACCTTCTCACGCAGTATTCGACGAGCAAGTTCGTCCCCGCCGAGGAGGCGGATCGCGAGCGGCTGGTCCGAGCCGATTCCGTCGAAGTCCTCCGCCTGATGTTCGCGCTCAAGGCACGGGAGTTCTATCCCCGGGTGAAGGTCGTGAATGACCCGACGTCCATGCGCCTGTTCGCGCGCAACGTGTACACGCGTTGGCTCATCCCCAATTGCGCCACGAGCCGCTGCCACGGCGGCACGGACGCCGGGGACTTCTTCCTCCACGGAGCGAACGCAAACGACGACCAAGTCCGCACCACCAATCTCCTCACGCTGCTGCGCAAGGAGATCGATGGAGCGCCGCTGGTGGACTTTGGTTCTCCGCGCGACAGCCTCGTGATCCAGTATGGGTTGCCTCGGCACCTGGCACGCACGCCGCATCCAGCCGTAAAGGGGTGGACACCGGCCCTTGGACGGGCGGCCGACCGGATGGCGGCCGAGGCCGAAATGTGGATTCGATCGATGTATCAGCCTCGGCCCGACTACACGGTGGACTGGGAGCCCCCGGCTCGACCGCCATTGCCTCCAGATGACCCGGCCAACTCCGAGGTTCGATGACCGTCGCGGCTACACTGGCCGCCCCATGGAACACCAACTGTCGCTCCGTTCGCTGCGCCCCACCGGGTTGGCATTCGCCGCCGCTGCCCTGACCATCGCCGGCGCGACCGTTGGATGCGTGGATGATGCCGCCGCGAAGCAGTCCGCCGCCAGCAAGAAGTTGGCCGAGGCAGCCCGACTCTGCGAGAAGGCCGCGGACGCCGAGGGAGCGGCTGACCGCGCCGAGGCCTACCGCCGAGCCGCCTCCATGGCGGGCGGAATCTCCGACGCCGCCGACGGCCAGGTCGCCGCAGCAGCGTTGATCGCCGCGTCGGCCTCGCAGGGAGCCTCCCGGGCCGAGCTGGAGCGGGCGTCCCAGGCCTACTCCATGGCCAGTCGCGAACTCCTCGCCGCCGCTCGACTGGAATCTGCCGCGGCCATGATGGATGGAGTCGCCGACGCCATGGAGGCCGGTTCGTTCAACGTCGAAGGACTGGATGCGGCGCGAAGCCAGCTCGCGACTGCGCTTGCAGTCTTTGGAGACGCTTCGGAAGCGCTCGCATCGGAGTTGGAGGGTGCGCGCGGCACTGCCGATGCGGCGCGCGCCAGTGCCGCCGCCGCCGTGCTGGAGGCCGCCACGCTGATCACCGAGGCCGAGGGCACGCTGCCGCTCGAACGGCTGCAAGCCTTGGCGGAGGCTCAGTCACTTCGGCTCCGCGGGATCGAAGCGCGGGAGGCCTCGGCCCTTGCCACCATCGCGGCGAGTTCGATCGAGGCCCAGAAGGGTTCGAACGATGCCGCCACCGCCGCACTGGAGCAGAACCGCGAGGGATTGGAAGCCGTCGCGGCCACGCAGGAAAAGATGACCGAGATTGCCGCGGCGGCCGCTCGCGACGCGCGGGACCAGGCCGAGGCCGTGAGGAGCCAGGCCGCCGAACTGCGCGACAATGCAGCCAAGAGGGTCGAAGACGATGTCATTCCGGCACTGGAGGCGGCGACACTGGCCGCTGAGTCGGCCGTTTCGCAATCGGGCCGAGCCAGCCGGAACCAGGCGATTGGCTCCGGCGCGAAGTCCGTCGCCGCACAGGCCGCCATCGACCGGGTGCGCATCGAAGTGCTTCGCGCCCAGGCCAGCCAGGCGGACGCCCTGACCGCGGCGCTCGAAGCCTTGGATGCGGCGAAGGAGGCAGTCCAGCAGGTGGGCGATGATCGACTGATCGAGTCGGTCTCACAACTGGAGGTCGTGGTCCGCGGTGGCCGGATCGAGGTGCAGCCACCTGTGACCGGTGGCACTGCGGATGACGACGACGCGATGGGCAGTGATGGAAACGATGCCGACGGCGGCAGCGGCGCGCCCGCCGTGCGCAACACCGGCGGGCTGGACAGTGCGCAGGCCATCTTTGAACTGATCTCAGGCGCCGACGCCGACTACACGCAGTGGCCACAGGCCTTTGGGACGCAGGATCCGTCGCTGGGTGCCGTGGTGGGAGCGATGAGGACCATGGCCGCCGCGACCATCGAGCCGCTGGCCTCGGCCGCCGTCGCACAGTGGGGCAATGCGAGCGGCCTGTTGCTCCCGGATGGGGCCGCGCCGGACAGCACGCCCACGCTCAACGAAGATGGCACCGAGTCCGCCACGATCGACGTGGCGATGGCGGACGGCTCCTCCAAGTCGGTCGTGCTGTTCGCGCAGGACGGGAAGTGGTTCGTCGAGATCGGATCACTGGTCAACGACCCCACCGAGCTCCAGGGGATGGCGATGATGGCACCCCAACTGGCCATGCTCCAGCCCTTGATCACGGCCGCCGCCGAGCAAGTGGCCGGAGACATCCGTTCCGGGGTCCTCACCGGTCCCGCAGCCATCAAGCCAGCTCTCGCCGCCGCCATCCAGGCACAAATCCAGGCGATGTCCGGTGGTGGTGCACCTGGCGCGCCTGGGGATGGCCCTGACGCGCCTAGCGGCGACTGAGTCGGTCGACGCCCCGCCGGGCCGTGGCACGCACCAGTTCGTCCGGATCGTCGATGCACGATTCGACGGCGCGCCGCAGCGTTTCGTCGTCTCTCTCGATCAACCGATCGACTGCGGCGAGGATGGCGTTCCGACGTGCCATCGAGAGCGTGATGCGCTTGAGTGCGCCGCGTTCGAAGGCCACCGCGCGCGCTGAGGCAGTCCAGCCGATGACATCCGCGAGCGGGATGGCGGCGAGTCGATTGTCGTAGTCGGGATGGATCGGCTCACGACGGCTTGCGCGAGTGGGCTGGTTGTGCGGGCACACCTCCTGGCAGGTGTCGCATCCGAACAGCCACCCATTCGTCTGCCCTTCAAGCCCAGGCGGGGCAGGTCCACGCTCTTCGATGTGGAGGTGGCTCAGGCAGCGTGAGGCATCGACTGACCATGGCTCAATCGCGCCTGTGGGGCAGGCATCGATGCAAGCCGTGCACGTGCCGCAGGGGTCGTCGCGAAGGAACGGCGTGGGCGACGTCGGCTGGATCTCCAGCGTCGTCAGTATCTCGGCGAGCAGCACCCAGCTCCCCTGCCCCGGCACGATGAGCAACGTGTGCTTCCCGATGCGGCCCAATCCCGCCCGCTGCGCGTGCTCACGTTCGAGGATCGGTTCGATGTCTGCGCACGGCCGGAAGCGAGCCTGGGGATGGTCGGCGGCGAGCGCCTTCACGATGCGCCGGAGTCGCCGCTTCATCCGCCGGTGATAATCAAGCCCCCTGGCGTAGCGGGCGGTCTTCCCCGTGGCGTATGCCGCCTCGTCGATCACGTCGGGTCGCCCATCCGAGTATCGGTCCGCCACGCAGATGATCGATTTCACGCCGTGCAGGAGCGACGCCGGATCCAGCCGTTGCGGGAGCTGGGCCTGGAACCAGTCCATCGCGCCATGTCGCCCGGCGGCGACCCACGCCTGGATCTCGCGCTCCCGCCTGCTGGGCTCCGCGCGACAAATGCCCACGGCACTGAATCCCTCCTGCCGACATCGATCCATGATCGGCTGGGCGGGGAGGGGCATCGGCGCGCCACATTACACGGAGCATGGCCGGGCCGGACTAGACTGCTCGGCTCGATGCAGATTCTGCTGGCCAACCCACGAGGATTCTGCGCGGGTGTCTACATGGCGGTGGATGTCGTGGACCAGCTGTTGCAGCTGCTGCCCGGCGAGCCGCTCTACGTCTTCCATGAGATCGTCCACAACCGCCACGTCGTCGGGCGGTTTGTCGATCGCGGCGTCAGTTTCGTGGAACGGGTGGAGGATGTGCCTGAGGGGTCGATCATCGTCTTCTCGGCCCATGGCGTGAGCCCGGCCGTGCGTCACGCCGCGAGGGAACGAGGGCTCCGGGCGGTGGACGCCTCGTGCCCACTGGTGCTCAAGGTGCACGCCGAGGCCATTCGCTACGCGCGCAAGGGATTTCAGATCCTGCTCATCGGCCACCGGAACCACCAGGAAGTGATCGGCACGTCCGGCGAGGCGCCCGACTCGATCCAAGTCGTGGAGTCGCCGGCCGACATCCCGGGCCTGCGCATCCACGACCCCGACAAGCTGGTCTACCTCACCCAGACCACGCTTTCCCTGGATGATGCCGAGGTCTGCATCGCCGCGCTTCGCCGTGCCTTCCCGTCGATCCAGTCTCCGCCCGCGAGCGACATTTGCTACGCGACCACGAATCGCCAGCAGACCGTCCGGGCGCTGGCGCCGCGGTGCGACTTGGTGATCGTGGTGGGCAGTGCGAACAGCTCCAACTCCGTGCGGTTGACGGAGATTGCCCGGTCGGCCGGCACTCCCGCGCGACTGGTCGACGATTCGGGCGGGATGGACCCGAGCTGGTTCGACGGCGTGGCGCGCGTGCTCCTCACGGCCGGCGCCAGCGCTCCCGAAGACCTGGTCTTGGGAATCCTGCAGCGCCTCATCGATGACCATGGCGGGGCCATCGAACAGCACGACGTCTATCGTGAAGACATTGAGTTTGGGCTCCCGGCGTCGCTCAAGGGGCTGATGCGCGAGCGGGGCGTCGACCCGGACTCGCGTCGCATCAGGCGGCTGGACTCCGACGACTCGATTGCCGCGTGGGCCGCCGAGCGTTCCGTCCAGTTCTCCACCGTCGACCTCACCGTGGGCGGCACGCGATGAACACCGCCCAGCCGTCGACGGGTCCGCGACAGCCGCGCGAGTTCCTGGCCCAGACGCCGGAATCGCTGGAGGCGTGGGCCACCGAGTCCGACCTTCCGCGATTCGTCGCGTCGCAACTGCTCAAGTGGGTCTACGAGCGCGGGGTCACCGATCCGGCGTCGATGACCGACCTCTCCAAGCGCGGCCGGGCGGCGGTGGCGCGCGACTTCCGCTTCATGCATGCCGTGCCGCTCGTGTCGCAGCTGGCCACCGATGGAACTCGAAAGGTCCTGCTGGGCTGGCCGGAGGAGACCTCGGCCGCCGAGTCGTGCGCGGTCGACGGCGCGCCTGCCGCGACCACGCTCCCGCTGCCGACGCTTGGCGCCCCCGCCCGCCGGACCGAGTGCGTGATGATCCCGACCGATGACCGGAAGACGGCGTGCGTCTCCAGCCAAGTCGGCTGCCCCGTGGGGTGCCGGTTCTGCGCGTCGGGGATCGGCGGGCTGGAGGGCAACCTCTCGGCGGCGCAGATCCTGGAGCAGGTCCATCGACTCCGCCTCGAGCCCGACATCGGCCGCATCAGCCATGTCGTCTTCATGGGGATGGGCGAACCCCTGGCCAACCTCCCGGCCGTCACGCACGCGATTCGCACGCTCAATGCGCCGTGGGGATTTGGAATCTCCGCGCGGCGGATCACCGTCTCCACCGTGGGACTGCCAGCCGCGATCCGGAAGTTCTGCGAGTTCGAACTCCCCGTGACGCTGGCCCTCTCGCTCCACGCACCCAACGACCATTTGCGCCGGGAGATCATCCCCTGGGCACAGTACAGCACGGTCGCGGAGCTCCTCGATGCCTGCGATGAGTGGTTCCGTCGGACGGGCCGCGAGATCACGCTGGAGTACATCATGCTTGGCGGGTTCAACGATCGCGCCGAACATGCCGAGGAGCTGGCCTCGCTGGCCCGTCGCCTCCGCGCCAACGTGAACCTGATCCGCTACAACGAAGTCGACGGGCTCCCGTACCAGCGACCCAGGAGCGAGGACGTCCATCGATTCCAGGAGGTGCTTCGGGAGCGGCGCGTCAATGCCCACATTCGGGCGAGCCGCGGGCGGGACATCGCCGCGGCGTGTGGCCAGCTGCGGCACCAGAGCGTCAGTGGCCTGCCGGCGGCCGGGTGAGTGCCTCAAGGTCCGTGGCCGTCGGCAGCCACGCCCCGGCACTCTCGTGGACCCGCGCTTGCATCAACTGATTGAAGCGGGAGGCCCAGCCGATCCAGCCCTCGATCGCGGCGGGTTCGGACTTGGCCCGTGCCAGGATTGACTCGATGGCCTCCCAGGTTCCATCCGCGCCGGCGCGGCAGCGAAGGCGGAATGGGATTCGGCGCCCGATCGCCTCCAGGGCCTTGAGCGGCCAGTCGCTGGTGCGCATGTCGGTTCGCCATCGCGTCCCGGCGATGGAGAAATCAAGCTGGACCAGGAATCGCCGCTCCACTTCGTCGCCGACCGCACTGCGGACATCCAGCACGTCGCGCAGCCGGCGCCGATGGAGCGCGGAACCGGCGATCGCGGCGATCGCGATGGCGTCCCTTGGCAGGAACGCCTCGCAGACCGGCACGATCGCCTCGCGCGCGAATCGACGGTCGGTCGTGTCGCCATCCACCGCGAACGTGGCCTCGATGGCCGCGACAAGCCGAGTGGCATGGGCGACATCCGACGTCATGGCCGCACGCTCCACGGCTTCGACCACGACGGCCCCCAGCCGCACCTGGTCAACGCTTCCATCGGGAATGGCCGCGACCGAGAGCACTCGACCGAAGAGGCGTTCCAGCCGCCGGGCCACCACCCGCCCGCCACGCCCCCGGCGACGCATGTCCTGCACGGCGCGGCGTGCCAGCCGCTCCGGCGGCTCGCTCCCGCCCAGCTCGATGGCATCGCTCCCTGTCGCCTCGGCGAGCGTGCGCCCGAGCGTCAGCGCCTCCAGGGTTCGCGCCCAACCTCGGGCTTCCAGCCGACGCGCAGCCAGTTCCAGTGCGCTCACCGAGAGCGGAATCCATCCGCGCTGGAACGCGACGCCGACCAACACGACGTCCAGCATTCGATCGGTGAGCATGCCCCATCGCGCCAACTGCGCGTAGGGGAGGCCGGCCACCCTTCCGCCAGGGGCCAAGGCCGCCAGGGCAAGGCCGAGTTGCGCCGTGGTGGCCTCTGGACGATCGCGCTGGTCACCCAGCCAGGCGGTATTGACCACCGAGCAGGTGGTCGTCGGCGAGACCGGCCGCAGCGACGGATCCGCGCCCAGTCCCCGGAGCGACTCTTCTGGTTCCAGCCCGAGGAAGAGGCTGGCCTCGCCAAAGGGAATCGATGCCCCCGGGATCTCGGCGTGCGACCGATCTCCCTTGGGCGACTCCAGCCGCGTGAAGATCAGTTGGGTCCACGCCGAACGCCCCGGCCCAATCGGAGTCTCGTCATGGAGGCACGACACTCGATAACCCATCGATCGGCCCGCCTCCGCGATCAATCGCGCCGCAACCCCGGGAGCATCGCCTCGGCACCCGGCACAATGCGCCCGCCACACGGGATCGTTGGCGTGGAGCGGCGTGGGTGGCGGGAATCGTCGTCCGATGCCACGCGCGTAGGCGCTGGGGGCGCGCGAACGGCGCACCTCCACTTGTTCGGCCAGGGGCGCGACCCGGGCGCTCAGGCCGCGGCGCTCGGTGGGTTGCCGAGACACCCGGGCCTCCCGCGCGAGGCCCTCTTCACCAAGCTCCAGCCCTTCGGCGATCGACTGTTCCCAGAGTTCCGGGCGAATCGCGCACAGCGTCGATGTCGGCCAGACCAGTCGCTCCATCGGCGCATGGCCAAGGCGGTCGATCTCCGCGGCAGCGGACCTGAGGAGCGTGGGATCGCGGCGAGCGGGCGGTGCATCGCGGACCACCATCAGCGTCGGACGATCGCGCAGCAGGGCCTGTCCGGCAGCACTCTCGATCTCAGCACGATCCTTGAGGTCGACCTCGCACACCTCGATCCGGCCCACGGCCTCGGCAATCGATTTCGCGATCGCGGTGACGTTTCGGTCTGCTTCGGATGGCAGGTCGACGATGGCCGTCAGTCGCGGCGTACCGACCATCGACAGTTGGCGACACAGCGCGAGCGCGCCGTCAAGGAACTCCGTCGATCCCATCACTTCCCCAGGGACGGGGTCCGCGATGCCTTCCGCCGCGAGCCCCGTCACCGCAAATCCCAGCGTGGAGGCGCGCGAGCCATCATCGTGCACGAGCGTGACGTCTCGGAGGGCCTGTTCCACGATGCGGACGGCACCCGACTCGGAGAAGGACTCGCCGCGCGGCGCAAGCGTCACACCGATGGCCCAGGGGGGCGTCGGCTCCAGCCGGACGTCGAGCGCGGCTCCCCGGCTGGCGGACAGGAAGGGTTCGAGCACCCGAGCGAGCATCGATCCCCGGGTGGCCTGCGTGGACTGGAGCGACCCTGCCTCGGCGGTTCGGTCGGCGCCTTCGATCGGTGGCAGCTCATCCCACCACACTTGCCCGGCATGGCGTGACTCGCGCCGGGCGCGCTGCGCGATGCCGACAATGCGCGGGGCGACGGACCCTGGCCGCGGCTCGACGACGATGGCGTGGTCGCATCGCTCCAGGAACCGTTGGACGAGCGCGTCATCGATCGGGCTCACCGACTCGACGTACAGGACCGGCACGCGGCCGGCCATCCCCATCGACTCCAGCATCTCGGCGACGGCCGCGGCGCTGGCACCGATCGCCAGGAGGCCCAGCCGCTCTCGCTGCCCCGGACTGGGCAAGGCCATCGGGCGATTGAGTTCCAGCCGACGGATGACCGCCAGCGCATCGCCGGCCTGGGCAATGCGAGGTCGCGTCCGCTCCAGGAGCCACGCCGCCTGGTCCTCGCTTGAGACGAGACGATTGGCGTGCATTTCGATGGTCGCGTAGCCCGCGAGGAGCGATCGATGGAGAATGACCGCACAGGGCGAGGCGGTCATCGCCGACACCGTCAGCGCCGCGTCGATCACCTCCGGCACCCGTTCGAGGGTCGCCGGCTCCAGCATCGGCAGCCGCAGTCGACGCGCCACCCGTCGAGGACACGTGTTGGGACTGGCCTCCGCGTCGTCCTCGAGCAGCAGGATCGAATGCCCCGCACCCTGCCGACCCGCCGCGGCTGTGGCCAACGATCGCAACGAGGCGAACGACGTGTTGAGCGAGGCGTTGGGCACGAACGCCGCGGCCGGTCGCCCCGCGGCACGCTCCTCCCTCAGGAGGGCCAACGCCCGGGCGGCGTCGATCGTGTCCTCGAGCCTGAAACGGTTGAGCCCAAGCGCGGCCTGGGCCGACTCGTGCTGCACCGCCCTGAAGCACCCGCCGGAGAATCGTGCCCGCGGCAGGAACAGTGCCGAGAGGGTTGGCTCGCACTCGAGCAATCCCTTGACGACGACTTCCGCTGCGCTTGCGAGGGCAAAACCATCGGCGCGGGCGACGACCGGCTGCCAGGGTCGAGACGCCTGCAGTGGACTCACAGTCGACCCTCGTCCAGCAGTCGCTCCACCGTGATGGCGAATCCATCCTCCCGACAGGGAGGGGCCACGTCATCGGCGGCGCTCCTGGCGACCTCCCACCCATCGGCCATGGCGAACGCGAGGCCGGCACCAGCGAGGAGTTCGACGTCGTTGGGGCCATCCCCAAAGGCCACGGTCTCATCAGGGGCGATGCCAAGGCGGGCGCAAAGGCACTCGGCCGCTGCCCACTTGTGAACTCCCGCGGCATGGATCTCCAGCATGTGCGGCGCCGCACTCCCCGCGCCGGCGCTGGTCATCGCCGGCCAGTGCCGGAGCGTGACATCGTTGGGCACTCGACCCGACACCGTGCCGGCGATCGGTGCGATCTCCCGTTCGTGCGCAACCGCGCTGACCCGCATCGTGGTGGCGTGGGAAGCCGGGAGCGACTCGTGCCATCGATGGCGCAGCCCGAAGGTTTCGATCCACCACTTCGTGGCGTCGTCCAGTTCTCCTTGGCCCACCATCGAATAATGATGGTCATCGTGCGACTCGTCATGCAGGAGGTGCGCGACGTGACCGTGGCCATTGATCGCCTCCGCACAGGCCCGGACCGCACGGGCCGAGAGCGGACGTGCGTCGATGAGCGTCCCCGATCCGTCGTGGGTGGTGGCGCCGCCGGCCCCGATCACGTGCGTGGCCCGGCCGGTTCCGCCTCCGTCCGTCAGGTGCCCCGCCAGTGGCCGTGCGGATTCGCGAAAGGCGCGCCCCGTCGCGAAGACGATCGAGACCTGTCGGCTGCGCAAGGTCTCCAGGGCCCTCGCATTCCGAGCCGACAGCAGGCCGCCCGGGCCGAGCAACGTGCCATCCAAGTCGGTGACCAGCATGCGGTAGCGCACGGGGGCGCATGGTAGGATCGTTCCCCTTATGGACCGCAAGCGACTGAGCCAGGTGCAGACCACCGACCTCTCCGAGAGCCGGGTCAATGATGACTTCCTGTTCTGGCTCAAGAACAGTGGCCCCAACTACCTGCTGGCCGCCCTCTTGGTGGCTTGCGCGTATCTGGGCTGGAACTGGTGGCAGCAGCGCGCCGAGGCCGCTCGCTCGGAGGTCTGGAACCAGTTTGACCGATGCACGGTCCCGTCTGAGTTCATCGATCTCGCTGCGGCGAACGGGGACGAGAAGGGGCTGGCCATTCTCGCGCAGGTGAGCGCAGGTGACCTCTACCTCCAGAGCGTTGCGACCGGCATTCGATTCGACCGCGAGCCCACCGCCGCCGACGCCACGCTGGACGACGCCACGCGCAAGGAATGGCTTGCCGCCGCGCGCGCGAGTTACGCGGCTGCCGCCGATGCCGCCACCGCGCAGGCTTCCACCGCAGCCCTCGCCTTGCCGGCACTCTTCGGGATGGCCGCCGTGGACGAGGAGTCTGGCGATCTCGCCGGTGCCAAGTCGGCGCTGGAGCGGGCCAAGTCGCTCGCGGAGTCCACCAAGGTCGGCACCGTGGCAGACCTCGCCCAGGCCCGGCTGGACTCGTTGGCCTCGCTGGCCAATCCGTACCCCGTGGCCCCCGCACCGATTCCCGTCCCGGCGGCGGTCGCCATGCCGACGACGGCACCTGCGCCCGCACCTGCGCCCTAGGAAGTGTCCGGGAACGACGAAGACATCATTGG
The DNA here is from genome assembly GCA_005776885.1 of Planctomycetia bacterium. Classification (GTDB taxonomy): domain Bacteria; phylum Planctomycetota; class Phycisphaerae; order Phycisphaerales; family SM1A02; genus SXOD01. The sequence goes on along the minus strand of SXOD01000037.1, from coordinate 21,236 downwards.
AATCCCCGGTGGAGCGGAATCGCTCATCGGCGTCGGTGGCAAGGTCGACCGTGAAGCGCTCTTCGCGCTGTACGAGCAGAGCGGCGAGTTTGACGATGACCATCCGGTCACCGTGACCTTCCAGCTGGCACGCGACCTGGAGAAGCGGCTGGATCGATACCTGGTGGACAGAGTCCCCTTCCTCTCGCGGACCGCCTTGCAGCGGCTGATCGACGAAGAAGCCGTCACGGTCAACGGAAGGATCCCCAAGGCCAGCACCAAGCTTCGCAAGGGCGATCGCATCGTGGCCACGCTGCCTCCCCCGCCGTCGAGCGAGATCCCCGCCGAAGACATCCCGTTGGACGTCCTGTTTGAAGACAACGAGATGATCGTCGTGAACAAGCAGGCCGGGCTCATCGTGCATCCTGCGCGGAGCCACAAGTCCGGCACGCTCATCAACGGCCTGGCCTGGCACTTCAAGCATCGATCCGGTGGCGCGCTCTCCAGCGTGGGCAAGGACATTGCGCGACCCGGCGTCGTGCACCGGCTGGACAAGCTGACGAGCGGCGTGATGGTGGCGGCGAAGAGCGACACCGCCCACTGGCGGCTGGCCAAGCAGTTTGAGCGGCGGACCACGCAGAAGCGATACCTCGCGCTGGTGCACGGGATCCCCGAGCCCGAGGCAGACCTCATTGACCTCCCGCTGGGAAAGCACCCCACGATTCGCGAGAAGTACGCCGTCCGGCACGACGAGACAGGCAAGCCCAGCCAGACCGTGTATCGAACGCTGGAGCAGTTCACGGTTCGAGACGCCGCGGACGGGACCACTCGGCGGTATGCGTTGGTCGAGTTGGAGCTGCGCACGGGTCGCACCCACCAGATCCGCGTCCACCTCTCCCACTTGGGCTATCCCATCGTCGGCGACGACATGTATGGCGGGGTTCATGTGACAGCGGCGATGCTCGGAACGGCCGAGCTGCCGGGAACGGCGGCGACCACGGGGCGCGCCGCACCCCTGATCGCCCGCCAGTCGCTGCACGCGGGGATGCTTGGCATCAGGCATCCGATCACGGACGCTCCCATGGAGTTCCGCGCTCCGCTTGCCCCCGACATCCAGTGCTTGATCGACCTGCTGCGAACGAATGGAACCGTCCGATCACTTTCCCTTGGCGGGACCCAACTCCAGCCATAGCCAGTCGACGGGAGGGCCGACGACACCGTCCCCCGTCTGGCCTTGTGGTCGAGTGCGCTCGACGATGGGAGATCCGTCTCCAAACGCCCCGTCTCCCGACACTCGCACGCCGTAGCGAACCGCGCCGGTCGAACGGTCCACCGAACGCGATGCCGGTCGCCCCGTGAGCGAGTCCGTGGCCAGGCCGCGCGCGTCTGCGAAAAGCTCGTCGACCATCGGCGCGTCCGTGTCCAGCCGCCGCCGCGCCTGTTCCATTGCGACCGCGAATCTCGCCTGTCGGAGGTCGGCCTGCGGCTGGGTCACCCGCCCCACGGTGCTGATCGCCGGGGCCAGCATCCCCAGAAGGTCCAACGAACGCCAATCGCCTCCCATCCGCCTTCCGATTCGCGCATCAGCCTCATCCGTCCACTGGGCCTGGGGAAGGGTCGAGTTCGCGAGCGTCTCCGAGATCAAGAGGTCGTACTCGGCCATCAACTCGGCTCGAGTCGGGGCCAGCATGGCGACGGCGGGAGTCGCCAGCGCGCACACCATCGACCCCAATCCGAACGCATGCTGCGGCTCCTCCCAGTTCCCCTTGCTCACCTGGACCAGCGAACCCAGGAGTGGACTGGCCACCATGACGCCGTCCCCGTTGCCGTCGTCGGTGTACATCGACTGGATGACGTCCTCGAAGCCGAGCCGCTCGCCGGCGAGCGCGCGCGAGAGGTCCGGGGGCGGCGACTGCTCGAGCACCGCCGCGAGTCGCTCCAGGTCGGCGTCCGTGAATGCGCCTGGGTAGCGCTCCATGAGCCGCGCCACGACCAGTTGCGTGCGCGCCCGGATCGCGGCGTTCACCAGCACGGAAATCAAGACCGGCTGTTCCTCGCAGAATGTCCCCATCCGCAGGGACGCGTCGACATCCGCCACGGCCGTGGCGCCGTCTCCACGCTTGGCGACCCGCACCGCGTCGGCGGCAAGGAGCCCGGATGTGAGTCGGAAGTCCGCCAGCTGCGGCAGGCGAAGGTCGAAAAGCGCAAATCCAGTTCGACGCGACGGTTGATCGATCCGGCCATCGTCAGTCCTGCCGTGGAAGGCGATGTCCTCCTCGGTGGCATCGCACGACAACGGCTGGCCCAGCACCGGGCGCTGCAGGGCGCTCCGCAGTGACGACAGTTCGCCAGCGTGCGATTCCAGGAAGGCGTACAGCAGGTCCTGATCCGCCGACGGCTCCGCATCCCACTCAGCCGCGAGGGCATTCGCGCGTCGGTCTGGATCAGTGGACCCATCCACGGTCCCCTTGAGCGGTCCGAGGGTCGCACGCACCGCAGGCCACGCCCGGTCCGACTCCGGGGCCTGCGGCAGCAAGGCGCGCATGCGCTCGATCGGGTCGAGGCTGGTCCGCACCCGCGAGCCGAGCCACAGGCCGAACGTGACCCATGCGAGCGCGAGCGCGACCGCGACGACCAACACCCGTTTCCACCATCGTCTGAGCCTGCGTGCCGAAGTGCCGGCTGCCCTCATCGCATCGATCGCATCGATCATGGACAGAGCATAGGACCGAGCGTTCGCGCCACTACCAGGCCGTGGCGGCATTCGTTGGCGTTTCGTCCCCGCACCCTCGTTCTGCCGCCACCATGTCCCATGCGGCCTGCAGTGCCTTCGGCACGCCATCCCCCGTGGCTCCCGAGATTCCAAGAACGGCGCGCGCGCCGCGCCGCTTGAGCCGCGGCGTGAGGTCCTTCACGAATGCGGCGCGCTCGTCTTCGGGCATGAGGTCCAGCTTGTTGAGCAGGACGATCTCCGGCTTGCGCGCCAGTTCCGGGCTGAACGTCGCCAACTCATTGCGGATGAGCTTGTGGTTCTCGAAGGGGTCACTTCCATCAGGCGGAAGGCAGTCGATCACGTGCACGATGGCACGCGTTCGTTCGATGTGCCGGAGGAAGTCATGGCCGAGCCCGGCGCCGTGGGCCGCGCCCTCGATCAAGCCAGGCAGGTCGGCGATCACGATCCGCCGGTCGCCGGGGAGTTCGGCGATTCCCAGCTGAGGCGACAGCGTGGTGAACGGGTAGTCGGCGACCTTGGGCTGCGCACGCGTGGTCGCCTTGAGCAGCGTGCTCTTGCCGGCATTGGGAAGCCCCACCAGCCCGACATCCGCGATGAGCTTCAGCTCAAGGCGCAGGTTGCGAATCACTGACTCGCCACCCAACTCACGCTCGACTGGGGCCTGGTGCGTCGCACTCTTGAATGAATTGTTGCCGCGGCCGCCTCGCCCGCCTGGAGCGACGATGACTCTTTGCCCTGGCTCCATGATGTCCGCCACGAGCTCTTCCGTCTCCACGTCGAAGACCTGGCAGCCAAGCGGCACACGGATGATGCAGTGATCCGAAGCTCGCCCGAAGCAGTTGGCCCCGCTGCCGCCCTCGCCGTCCTCGGCGAACCAGAGGGGCTTGTAGGCGAACTCGACCAGCGTGTCGAGGTGCCGGTCACCGACGATCACGACATCGCCGCCGTTCCCGCCGTCGCCGCCGTCAGGGCCTCCCTTGGGGATTCCCTTGCCACGGTAGAAATGCGATGAGCCGTTGCCGCCCCGTCCCGACTTCACGTTGATGATGGCGGAGTCGACGAACATTGGAGTGGGGTCCGGCGACGGGGAAGATCGACGCGCGGCGGTGGCGCCAGGCGAACTGGATCAACTCAGCCCGCGTCGCGAGCCATGCGCGGAAGCGCCGGGTCGGCCGGGATGATGTCGACCAAGCGGCCGCGGAAGCGCACCGTGCCTGGCACGCGCGCCATGATCGAATAGTCCTTGCCAAGGATCGTCTGGAATCCCGGCTTGAAGCGGGTCCCGCACTGGCGCACGATGATGGAACCGGCCTGCGCCGCCTCACCACCATAGAGCTTGATGCCCCGGTACTGAGGGTTGGAGTCGCGACCGTTTTGAGTTGAGCCTTGGCCCTTCTTGTGTGCCATAACTGGAGTCTCCGAGGGACTGAATCGAGTCGCGCAGTATAGGGTGGTCGCCGGGTTGCCGCAAGCCCCCGAAATCCGGGTGGTTTGGCCCCTCGGTCAGCGGAAGATCCACTCCGAGCCGGTCTGCGGGATGACGTCCGAGCCGGTGGCGCGCTCGTCGGCGCCAACCTTGTAATCCAGCCGCATGGTCCGACGCAGCGTGGATGGCTGCGCATCAGGGGTCTCCTGGACCCTCTTGGTCTCGTTGCTGAGGCCGCGCACGAAGATGGCCAGGTCGGTGCTGTCGAGCTTGGCGGCCTTCCAGACGCACAGGCCTTCCTTCCCGTTCTCGGGGCCGATGGGCAGTTTCCCGAGGACCTCAAACTGGTCCTCCACCGCACCGTCCTTGAAGGACTGCTTGATGGCTCGATGGACGTCGCTTGGAACCTCGCGGCCGGTCGGCATCAAGTTGCCCTTGCCGTCGAAGAGTTCGATCGTCGGAGCCCACATCTTCTCGGAGCCCGTGTTGTTCACGACCACGTACGTGAAGTACCAGTACGCGTTCCCGGTGGCCGGATGGACGTAGGACTTCAACTCTCCTGGCATGAAGGAGAGTGTCCACAACTGGACTCCCTTGGCTGCCTGTTGCGAGGCGCTCGCCGACGTGATGGCGGGGAGCGCGGCCGGGATGGCCAGCACGGCGGTGGCCAGGAGGGCGGCTTGGATTCGGGCCATTGGGGAAGTGTACTCCCCTCGCAGCCGTCGCCGCCGTGCGAGAATCCCCGCGTGAGCCACGATCCACCTGTCATCGTGCTCAGTGCCCCCACGAATGCCCAGGCGCGGAGCCGGCTGCTCCGGGCCCTGCTCCCGGAGGACCCGGGTCGAGCCAGGCGCCTGCGGCAGGGGCTCGACGCCAGGCCGTGCGGCTGGGACTTTTCGGTCCTCGCCGAGTCGGGGGGGGGCGGTTCCGCTTCCGCGGCGATCATCCTTGATCGAGCAGGCGGGTGCGGCACGCTCCTCCCGCCGCTCCTCGCAGGGCATGGGGCTCGGCAGGCCGCCGGAGGCTGCGCGGTCAGGGAGGTGATTCGTCAGTACCGCGCACGGGTGCCGGATGGGGTGGTGATCACCCTCACGACGGAGTCGGATCATGACCTCAACCACGTCCTCGCCAGCAGCGGCATGGCCAGGTTGACCACCCTCGTCTTCCTTCGCACCCGCGTGGAGTCGCCACGGGCCTCTGCGCCGTGCCCAGGCGGGTTCCGTGTGGCTCCCCTCCCCGACGATCTCGGTGCCGTCGCCGAGGTGCTCAGGGCATCATGCGCGGACTCACTGGATTGCCCTGAACTCGGGGCCAGGCGCCGTCCGGAGCGGGTGCTGGAGGGCCACCTGGACGGTGCAACCTCCATCCCTCGCCAGTGGTTGGGGGCCTACTCCACCGACAGCCGATGCAGCCGGTTGGTGGGGCTCTCGCTCACTCGTGCGCGCGTCGATGCCGACGCGCAGGCGGGAGAGTGGGATCTCATCTACATCGGGATGGCTCCGCAGGCGCGCGGGATCGGGGTGGGCCGATTCCTTTTGGCTGAACAACTCAGGCAACTGGACGCCGCTGGTGGAACCACGCTCGCGCTGGCCTGCGATGCGCGCAACACGCCTGCACTAACTCTTTATGCATCAGTTGGTTTCCACGAGTTGGGCCGGCGCGTGGCATGGCTGGATGACCCGACAACTTGATTTGTCCACAACTTGTGACGGTCTTGGCACGATTGGGTGAAGTGTGGACGGGCATGGCGGGAATCCCTAACACGGCAACGAGTTAGGTTGGCGCGCAACTTCATCGCGAATGGGCTCACTCCGCGCCTGAACGAACCGTTAGATTCCGCCCAGCCCATGGACGGGCCGGTCGAGGCGACTTGACCGCGTGGGACGATCCCTTCTCCACCCATCACGACTCGGGAGGCGACCATCTCGCGGCGGCTGATCGTCGCGACCGGCGGTCGCCTCGCCCACACCGTCCAGGAGCCCGCATGCCTGATCGCCCCATGATTCGCCAGAACGCCTCGCGCCCCGATTTGTTGCGCAATGCGTTGGTTTCCAGGATCGGGGAGCGAAAGTTTGGGATCTGGTTCCAGGAGGGTGCCCGCTGCAAGCTTGCCGGGGATCGACTGCAAGTCAGCACGCGCAACGACTTCGTCCGCGACTGGATCTGCCGGCATTACATGCAGGAGCTTGCGGCAGCCGCCCGTGATGCGGCCGGGGCACCGGTCGAAGTGGAAGTCGTTGCCAACCCAGGCGATTTTCCCGCAGCGGCCCCGCTCCTGGAACCATCAACGACTGGACGCTCGGCTGCTGACCTCGCGCCGTCGGCCGAGGCGCATGGCGGCGCTGGCGCGACGTCAGCCGCCCCACGCGGCCTCGCTCCGGCGGCCCGCACCGGGCGAAGCGGTGGAGCCGCACGGCTCGAAGACCTCGTCGTGGACCAGGCCAATGCCCTCGCCGTTCACGCCGCCAAGCTGGTGGCCTCCAACTCGTCCAGCGCGGCGCCGATCACCTTGATCGTGGGTCGATGCGGCACGGGGAAGAGTCACCTCCTGCTGGGCATCGAGCGTGAGCGACGTCGCTCGCCCGACGGCACCCGCGTCCGGTTCATGACGGCCGAGCGATTCACGAATGACTTCGTCGCGGCCTTGCGACAGGGTGGGATCGATTCGTTTCGGAAAGCCGTCCGCCAGCTGGATCTCTTGCTGCTGGACGACCTGGGGTTCCTGGCCAACAAGACATCGACCCTCGCGGAGTTCACGCACACGCTCGATGCGCTCGTGCATGGCGGGGCGCGGGTCGTCCTCACGATCGACCAGCATCCGGCGGCCGATCGTCGCCTGCCCCAGCCCCTGGTGAACCGGCTGCTGGCCGGCGTCGTCGCCGAACTGCCAGCCGCTGACCTGGCCCTCCGGCGGCGGATCGCCGAGCGCGAGTCCGCGCGTCGGCACATCTCGCTTCCGGGAGAGGTGCTTGACCGGATCGCGGAGCAGTGCCTGGGCGGCGCGCGTGAGGTGCGTGGGTTCATCCTGCGACTGGAGGTCCTTCGCCAACTGGATGCCTCCGCGGACCTCCCGGCTGCCGCGCTGGCTGCCCTTCGATCGCCCACGTGCCTGAACCCGGGCCGGGTGACTCTGGAGTCGATCATTGCCGAGGCCGCACGGGAGTTTGGCGTCACCCCGGCCGACATCCGAGGGAACTCGCGACGGCGTGAAGTGGTCGATGCCCGAGGGATGGTCGCCATGCTGGCCAGGGAACTCACCAGGCTGTCACTCCCGGAGATCGCCCGGGGGCTGGGACGCGAAGCGCACTCGACCGTCCTGCAGGCCGCGCAGCGCATGCGCACCTGCTGCGATGGCCGACTTGAACTCAGCTCCAGCACGGGAAAGTCAGACGCCTGCATGGTTCGGGATCGACTCCGCATCGCCGTCGCCCGGCCGGATCGACCCACCAGCGCAAGCTGAGCACCCGTTGCCAGTAGAGTGACTGCATGGCCACTGCCTGGGCACCTTCATTCGTCGCCATCGCGAGTCTCGCGGTGACGTGCGCGGGTGCCACGCAGGGTTCGATCGATGACACGACTCCCTCGGCGCCTCCCACGCGGGCGCCCGCCGAGGTGATCGAGGTGCTCCGGTCGGGACTCACTCCGTGGCCTGACGGGCGTCACCACGCCAACCTGATGTCCCTGCGAATGCTTGCGGACCCGTCACTGGCGCCCCTCTTCGAGGCGCTCCGCGGATCCCGGGACTGGACCACGCGCGTGGATGCCGTGCTGGGGTTGGCTGAATTGTCCAGCGATCGATCGATCAGTTTCGCCTCCGTTGCCGCCCTGCCCGACAGCAATGACCAAGTGGCCGCCATCAACTCCGCAGTCGGGTTGGATCTGGTCACTCCAGCGGTGGCGGCGGAACTGCTCAACCTTCCGGACGTCCCCGCCATCGAACGGCTCGTGCTTAAGGCCTTGTCGCGTGGAACCGAGGCGGACTCGAGTGACGCGGCGTGGGTCTCCGACTACGCCGGGAATGAATCGCTGAGCCTTGATGGGATGGCCTCCCTGGTCCGGGTCGCCGGTGGTGACACAACGCCATGGCGGGCCTTCGTCGACCGCATTGCGCCACTCGCACCACAGCAGCGGGAAGCGGTCGCGTCGGAACTGTCCCAGGCGGCCGTGGCGTACCGGATTCCCGAGGTGGGACCTCTGCTTGGGGCCCTCCCGCGCGAGGCCAACCTGTCGCTTGCCGGTGAGCGAACAATCGTCGCCGCCCGACTGGCCCTCAGGGATCCGGGTGCGCTGGAACACTGGCGTTCGCTCATGCAGCGTTCCACGTCCCGGCGCGACCAGCTGCGGACGGCGCTGGCGTTGCTCGCCGAGGGACCCGAGCTGGGCGCCCTGGAGACTGACGAACCATTCCCGGCGGGCGACACGCTGATGGACGCGCTTCGAGAGGCCGTGTTGGCTCGGAAGGATCGATCTGGCCGTGTGAGCGCCGTGGAAGCGCTCGTGCTGCTTGGCAACGTGCCATGCACCCAGGCGGCGCTCGTGATGGCCGAGCGATTGCCGGCCCTCGAAGCCGTCCCGATCTGGAGCGCGGTGATCTCCGCGTCGCAGAGTGAGCACGGGACGCCAGCGCTGGCCAACCTTGCCTTGGTCTCGGCAGCCGAAATGGCCAAGGCCGACCCCTCGGCACTGGTCTCGCTCTGCAGGGACCGACCGGGCCCCTTCACCGAGAGCTGCCTCTTTGCGCTCCTGCGCGCGGGAACCGCCGAGGCGGCCGATGCAGCCAGCACCTTGCGTGTCGGCCTGGGGCGAAAGGCTGATGCACTCGTCCTGCTGGCCCTGGTCGCGAACGATCGACCAATCAGCCCGGCCGACGAGCAGGCGCTGGTACGCGCGGCGAGTGGTGGAGCCGACCTCGACGCCGTCTTGCAGGTGCAGGCCGCGTGGTTGGTGGCCAAGCGTGCGGGCGCACTCGCCGACGTCATCGAGAGCATCTCCGGCGCTTCTGCTTCGCCGCCTTTCCCAGCACCTTCCCCAGCGCCCTCCCCAGCCCTCTCACCATGAGCCCCAGCATTCCACTCGGTCGTCCGACCATCACGCCTGCGGACTGCGACGCCATGACTCGGGCGGCACGGAACGTGCGGCTCACCCTGGGACCCGCGACCGAACTCTTCGAGCAACGCATCGCCGCGGCGTGCCATCGCCCGTGGGCCGTGGCGGTCTCAAGCAGCGCGACGGCCCTGGAAATCGGCTTGCGGGCCCTCGGCGTGAAGCCGGGCGATGAAGTGCTGGTGCCAGCGTTTTCGTACGCCGCCAACCTGCACGCCGTCTTGGCCGTGGGCGCCACGCCTCGGCTGGTGGATGTGGATCCGCGGACACTGTGCATGAGCACCCAGGAAGTTGAACTCCGGGTGACTCCCAAGACGCGCGCCGTGATCGGGTACGCGCCTTTCGGTTCCCTGATGGGGATGGTCGAGTTGTCGCGGCTCTGCGACCAACTGGAGATTCCCATGCTGGAGAATGCCACCGAGAGCCTGGGCGCGCGCCGTGGCCCCGACCTGGCCGGTCGCATCGGCCGACTGGCGGTGGTCGGCTTTGGCCCCTACCGCTGTGTGAGCGTCGGCGAGGGCGGCGCGCTGGTGTCGCATGACGATCGACTCGCGCACGCCTGTCGGGTCCTGCGGTTCCAGGGGCGCACCGACCGCCAAAGCTTCCCGGACCAATCTCCGGACCTGGGGATGCGGATGGAAGTGAATCAGTTTGGCTACGACGCCCGGATGGCGGAACCACTCGCCGCGCTCGGCGCCTCGCAGATGACAAGGCTGGGAGCGATGGTGGAGTCGCGGCAAGCGGCCGCCGAACGGTATTACCGCCGCCTCGCCGGCCACCCGGACCTCTGGGTTCCCGAGTGCCCAGAAGACTGCCACCCGGCCTGGTACCTGTTCCCCGTTCGATTGGGCGACCGATTCGGGCCTTGTGATCGGGATGCCCTCATCGATGGCCTCCACCGCCACGACATCGGCGCGGGCAATCACTATCCCGCACTGTCCACCCTCCCACATCTGCGGTCCGCCTTGGGGGGCGATTCCGCCCCGAGTTGCCCGGTCGCGGAGTGGCTCTCCCCGCGCATGATCACCCTGCCGATGGCCAGCGACCTTTCCCCGGCCGAAATAGACGCCGTCTGTTCGACGCTGGAAATGCTGTTGGCGCAGGCCACGCCTGCTGGCGTGCCCGCCTGACCGCGCCGCAAGGGAAGCCGCCTACGGGACTCGAACCCGTGACCTGAGCTTTACGAAAGCTCCGCTCTACCAACTGAGCTAAGGCGGCGTGTGAATCGTCAGCGCGTGATGAGCTGGACCGCCTCGGCGCTTGGGAGATTGAGTGCGCCATAGGCAGCACCCGCTGCCACGCCCTCATCGCCGGTGCTCATCTGGACCAGTTCCAGCATGGCTTCCACCCGCTTGGGATCGAGGAAGGTGCCCATGCGGCGAGCGTTATCAGCCACGGCATAGAGGAATGCGATGCGCGCGTCCCCCTGCCGGGCCATGGCCTGGTCGAAGAGCACGGCCTGCGCCGATGGGTCTGGCACCAAGGCGAGCACCGGTGCGGCCTGCGTCGCCAACAGTTCGTCGGGGCTGCGCGCGGCGGCGATCAAGTCTCGACGCGCGTCCACGATGCTGAACTGTCCCGCCGATCGGGTCCCAAGCTCCTGAAGCGCAGCGAAGGCGCGATCACGCGCAGCGGCGGCTTCCTCCGACGTGAATCCGCCACCGGCCGCTTTGGCCAGCAGCGCGGCGAGCGATGCGCCCAGGGCGTCGCTGCCGGTGCCAGCCGTGGCCACCAGGCAGCGAATGTCCGAGCCGGCGGCCGAGTCGACCGCGGCCAGTTCGGAGACATCGGCCAGCATGAGGATCGGCGTGGCGTTGAACGCCGCCGTCTCGCGGAGGGCGCCAAGCTCACGTTCGATGAACGAACGGCTTCCCTGCAGCACGATGAAGTCGATGGTGCCGCCGAATGAATCGATGTTCGCAGCAAGCTGCCCGATGCCGGGCGCGTACGCGCCTGGCTCAAATCCGCCGGCGGCCAAGTCGCTGGCGATCGCCTGGGCCTCTTCCTCGGCCGCCACGACGGCGCCAACCGGCCCGGCGTTCGTCTGGAGCATCGAAGCGATGCGGGCCACGACCAGGCTCGCGTTCTGGAAACTCGTACGGGGGTTGGCCGCGGCGAGCACCAGCGCCGCCTCGAACTGGACGCGCCGATCGCCGAACACCAGGGCCCTGCTGAGCGACGAAGGCTGCTGCGCGACAATCGTCGCGGATCCGCCGATGTGGGAGATCGCGTCGAGCGCGTCGAGCGCCAACGGAGCATCGCCACTTCGAAGCGCCAGGTCCAAGACGCCAGCGGCCGTATTCATGCCGGCAAGCCGGGCGTAGAAGTCGGCACCGCGTCCGCCATCAGCCATCTCGAAGTCCGCCGGGGCTCGATTCTCGGAACGGAGATCGGCAGCGACGTAGGTCACGAGTGCTCCTTCCGAGGAGGGATCGATCCCAAGCGCACGAGCGGCGAGCTGCTTGGCCATCATCGAGCCAAAGACCGGCGTGGGGACGGACTGCCCTTCCAGGCCGGCGGCTCGGTCGTAGTTCCAGATGGTGTTGACGGCGTCGCGCGGGTAGGGCACGACGCTGGGAACGGCATCGAAATATTGCCGGGCCAACTGCCCAAACTGCTCCGCCACGGTCCCGGCTCCCCCACCGCAACGGCCGTACGCCGTGGACGCCGCCTGGCGGACGTCTCCCGGGAACGACTCGTCATTCGCGAGGTTGAGCAGGAAGGGCTCTGCGGCGGGCCAGGCAATCTCGCCGAGCACCTGTGCCGCAAACTTCTGGGTATCGGCGTCGGCCTCGCCGCCAAGCACCGCGCAGAGCGGCGCCACGGCCATGCGGCCTTCCCTCACGAGCATCGAGCGGGCCGACACCGACAGGCTCGGCTTGCTGGTATCGAGTGCGGCGCGAAGCAGCGCTGGGATCGCGTATTCGCCGGCGGCGAGCAATCGCTCCTGCGCCAGCACCTGCTGTCGGCCCGTGCCATCAAGCGCGGCCACGGCAGCGTCGATGCGAACCTGGTCGCGCGCGAGAGCCAATCGACCGGCGTCCACGCGAGCGTCGAGGAGGACGATGACTTCGCCGACGCCGGGAAGCAAGCGTCCGCGTCGAATCGCGTCTTCCAGTCGCTGGTCCAGCCCCCTGACCGAGACCAACTCCGCGAGTGCGGCGTCTTCGACGACGGCGTCCAGCACGGCCTGCAAGTTGCTGGCCGCCAGGTCCGGCTTGGCGACCAGGACGTAGTGGATCCCCATGTCCAGGTTCTTGCCGGCGTCGCCTTGCGCGCTCGTGTCGACCTGCGGGTCCGCGTGGGCGATCGTCGCCGTCGGCACTCCCATGAGGGCCATGAGGGCCATGAGGGCCCCAGCAAGGACCACGGCAGCGAGGACTGGAAACGTAACGGATGGGCTCGTGGCGAGTCTGATCGTGGGCACGGTTTGGCTCCTGGCAGGATGCATTCCCGCTAGTCCGGTGAGCCTACTTCCGTGTGGTGGGGTGCGCAACGTCCCACGGCATCCAGCGGCCACCCGCGCGCCCCCGATTCGCGCAAAGTCCCCTATGCTCGCCCCGCTTGTCGGAAGGGGCCGTGTGGCCCTTTCCAGCCCCAATCGTCCTGGTCGGACGCGCGGGGTACGGGAAGGCGGTGCAACACCGCCGCGGACGCGCCGCCGTAACGGGTTTGCCGACAGGGTCGGCACTTGCGCACTCTGGCCACTGGCGCTGCGACAGCGCTGGGAAGGCCGCGCAAGGAGCCCGGAGCCGGAAGACCGGACAGCCACATGGCACCGCCCGCGCGCCTCGGGCTTGGCCAATCGCGCTCGCACACGAGCACCTGGAGCTGGCATGTCGCGCCGCGCCTTTGCAATCGCGTTCTTGACCGTCTCCCTCGGCTCCATCGCGACGCACGCGCGAGGGACGTCCGAGGGGTTCGGTTCGTCAATCGTGGAATACGTGCCCGGCGCTGCACCGGCGAGTGGATTCACCCTGGCCAGCTCGGCGTTGGGAGAGCCGACGCGGGTCTCCGGCCAACCCTTTTCGCCAGGGGTCGTGTCGCCCTTTGCCGCGGCGTGGACTCCGGCCGATGTCGTCAGCATCGGTGCGGGTGGGTTCATCACGATCCAGCTGGATGCACCCGCCACCGATGACGCGAACCACCCTTTTGGCATCGACCTCATCGTGTTTGGAAACTCATTCTTCGTCGATGTCGCCCCGCCCTTCGGCGTGGCGGGAGGGTTGGTGAGCGACGGGGGCATCATCGACGTCTCAGCCGATGGCCAGTCGTGGCACGAGGTCACGAAGGCTGCCGCGGACGGACTCTGGCCGACACTCGCCTTCAGCGACGCCGGGCCGTACGACGTCGTCGGCGGAGAGGTCCCCTCCGACTTTCGCCTGCCCATGGATCCCACGCTCACGGTGGAGGAGGCACTGGGATTGCCATGGGAGGAACTCGTGGCCCTCTACGGCGGGAGCGGAGGGGGACGCGGCATCGACCTTGCGGATCTTGGCCTTGCGCACGCTTCCTACATCAGGGTACGGGTCCCCGTCGGGCATCCATGGCATGTCGAAGTGGACGCGGTGTCTCGCACGCTCGATTCGGGCGGCCCGGGGCCGGACCTGGACGGCGATGGTTCCGTGGGAGGCGCCGACCTCGCACTGTTGCTTGGAGCCTTTGGCCACTCCGCGGACGGCGATGCGAACGGGGATGGCACCACCGACGGTGCCGACCTCGCACTTGTGCTGGGGGCGTGGTCGTGACCATTCACTCCCGCGCGATGGCGCGTGGCTTGACCTTGGTTGAGGTCCTCGTGGTGATTGGCATCATGGCCACGCTCGTCGGACTGCTGGTCCCTGCGGTCTCCACTGTGCGTGAATCGAGCAAGTCGATCGACTGCTTGACGCACCTGCGCGCGATGGGCTCCGCTGCAGCGCACTACGCCGCCACGCACCGGGACTGGTATCCAGCCGCAACGGTCTGGCTTCCCGAGGGAGGCGCGGTGGCGGGTTGGAGGCAGGTTCACTGGGACCAGGAGCGGCATGCGGATGGCTCGTGGCACGCGGGGCCGGTGGCGCGGTTCCTGGATGGCGAACTGCGCGCGTTTCAATGCCCCTGCTGCTTCGACTCGCCGCCGCAGGGCGAACTGGCCACGGGATACAACTACAACACCAGCTTTGTGGGGACCGAGGGCACCATGCCGACTCCCGACGGAGCCGGTGGATGGATTGCTGGATGGAACGCAGCGCGACTGGGAGTCCGGCCGGCCCAGGCACGGCGGACGGAGTCGTGTGCCCTCTTTGGCGACGGCGGCTGGTCGGGTGGCACCAACCGGTTCATGCGCGCGCCCGGAAACGCAGTGGAAGGCGACTTGTCGATGGTGTACGCCGGGACGCAGTCGTTTCGGCACCTGCGCGCCACCAATGTCTGCTGGCTCGACGGCCACGTTTCATCGGTCGATCGCGCATGCCGGGGCGTCCACGCGGAGGCGGCAGGCCCGGCCTTGTTGGATGGACTCGCACGCTTCCCGGTGAACGGGTTCCTCAGCGACGACGACCAGTCGTACGACCCACGCTGACCACGTGCGTGGCGGACGGCCTCAGCGCCTGCCGAATCGTTTCTCGATCTCCACCAGCGGGATCCGGACACTGGTCGGCCGGCCGTGCGGACAGCTGGAGCTTCGCTCGACTCGATCACGCATCGCCAGGAGCTCGGCGATTTCGGCGCCGGTCAGCCGATCGCCCCCCTTCACGGCGGCCTTGCATGCCATCATGTCGAGCACGCTGGCCAGGACGGTTTCCTCGTCGGCTGCACCGCCGGTCGCTGCTGGTTCATTCAAGATCGATTTGAGGAAGGGCGTTGGCTCCACGCCTCGCCCCAGGAGAAACGCAGGCACGCCGCTCACGGCGATCGAGCGCGGTCCGGCTGGCGCCAGGTCAAATCCGACACGCGCCAACACCGGCGCCCAGGCCTCCAGGCGAATCATGGCCTCGGCGGAGACACTCACGATGTCGGGAAGCAGCAGGCGCTGGACCGCGAGCGGCTCGCGCGCGATTCGCTCCTTGAGGACCTCGAACATGACTCGTTCATGGAGTGCGTGCTGGTCCGCCACGACGATCGCGCCCGCTTCCTCAAAGACCAGCCACGTGCGATCCACCTGCAGGACGGCGCCAACCCCGGAAAGGATCGTCGCCACCGGGATCGGGGTCGCGGGGGCGATGGGCGACGGGGCTCCACGATCGACGCCCGAGATCGGCAGCGCGTGATCCAGTGCCGGCGTGGCACGTGGCGGGGCAGCGGCGTGCCGCCACGGCGTGCTTGCGACCGATGACCGGGGGTGGACTTCATCGCCGGAGAGCAACGCGCTCGCCTCCGGGACGAGCGACGCCGCGCGCAGTGCGTGGCGCACGCCGTCGCGCACCAGCTTCCACACCGCCGAGGGATGTCGAAAGCGCACCTCTGTCTTGGCCGGGTGCACATTCACGTCAACTTGCTCCGGCGGGATCGACAGCAAGAGCACCCCGGGTGGCAGCGCGCCTGGCTCGACCAGCCCGCGAAACGCCTCGCGAACGGCACTCACCAAGGCACGGTCCTGGATCGGGCGGCCATTGACCAGCAGCCTCGGCGTCGATCCTCGGATGCGCGCCGCCTCGGGGAGTGCCACGAGCCCCCACACGGACATGGTCGAGTGCTCCAGCGTGTCGGGGTCCTGGACGTCGGCCTCGGCCTGGACTTCCATCGCACCTTCCGACTCCGGTCCCATGACGGCGACCACACGCTGGCGAAGGTGACCGGTGGCCGGCAGGTCCACGACGGCGCGGCCATCGCTCTGCAGCCGAAACGCGACCTGCGGGTGCGCAAGCGACAGGAGCTCGATGGCGTCGGCGCACCGCGCGGCCTCGGTGCGGGGCGACTTGAGGAACTTGCGGCGTGCGGGAACGGCGGCGAAGAGCTGGCGGACGTCTATCGTGGTGCCCGGCGCGCCGGCGGCGGGCGTGACGGTCGCGCCGCGTCCGGCATCGACCTCGATCGCCGATGCGTCCGTGGACCCTCGCGGCCGGCTGACGATCCGGAGTCGGCTGACGCTGGCCACGCTCGCCAAGGCCTCGCCTCGGAATCCAAACGTCGCGACGGCCCCGAGCTCATCGATCGTGCGCACTTTGCTGGTGGCGTGCGGGGCGACCGCGAGGGGCAGTTCCTCGGGAGGAATCCCGTCGCCGTCGTCGATGATCCGGACGAGGTCGGCACCGCCGCCTTCGACCACGACCTCCACGCGGGTGGCGCCCGCATCGAGCGAGTTCTCCACCAGTTCCTTCACGACGCTCGATGGCCGTTCGACCACCTCCCCCGCCGCAATTTGGCTGGCCAGCGCCTCCGGAAGCTGCGCGATGCGGCGGCGCGGAGTGGTCATGGGTGAGTGTGACGACACGAGGCGTGGCATGGAGGACGTGGATGCGGCGGCCGTGAAGGACCGATCGGGGTATCGTAAGGAATCGATGCGGAGTTTTGTCATTGGCGACGTCCATGGCTGTGCGCAGGAGCTGGGCGCCCTGCTGGGCAAGCTTGACCGAGAGGATGCCGGCGCACGCCTCGTCTTTGTCGGTGACCTCTTCACCAAGGGCCCGGAGCCCGAGGGCGTGGTGGAGGAACTGCTCGCGCGGCGCGTCGAGGGCCGCGAACTCGTCCTCGTCTGCGGCAACCACGAGATCAAGCTTCGCAAGCACCTGCGCCGGGCGGTCGATCGCCCCCGGGAGGAACATGAATCGAACCACGCCGAGACGGTGCACGCCCTGCGCGACAGCGGGCTGCTGCACGAGGCGCTGGAGTTGGTGGAAGAGGCGATGTGCCAGGTGACGTATGCGATCCCCGGCGAGCGTTGCACCGTGGTGCATGGCGGCATCGACCCCACGCTTGGCCTCGCCCTCACCCCCGATGCCCACAAGGTGACGGTGAAGTCAGAGGAAGACGAGCGGGATTGGTGGTGGGACTACGACGGCCGAGACGGGCTCATCGTCGTCGGACACAAGCCATTCCGCGAACCGGTCAGGGTGCCGAGCCCGGATCAACGCCGCGGCCGCCCCATCGTGGTGAACGTGGACACCGGATGCGCCTACGGCGGCATGCTGACGGCGTACGAGCCGAGCGCCGATCGATTCCTCACGGTCCCGTCGCAGCAGGCGCTTCAACCGTGGTTCATGGGTCGACGGCAGTCGAGCCCGGAAATGGCCGCGCCGCGAGCGGCATCCGACGCCCGGGACCGAAAGCTCTCAGGCTGACCTTGGGGACGACCGGGGCCTGGGCGCGCTTGAACTGGTTTCGGTCGATCGCCCGGACCCACTGCGCAACCAGCGCGGGGGCGAGGCCGTGCTCGGCCGCGATCCGTGCCGGAGACCATTCTCGGTCAACGTGCCCGGACACGATCGCATCCAGCACCTCGTAGGGCGGAAGCGAGTCCTGGTCAGCCTGGTCGGGGCGGAGCTCGGCACTTGGTGGCTTCTCGATGCTCCGAAGCGGTATCGGCGGGGCATCGAAACCCGCCTCGCGCCACTGGCTGTTCATCCATTTCGCAAGGTCATAGACCTGCGTCTTGAGGACGTCGCCCAGCGGGGCGATCGACCCGCACATGTCGCCATAGAGCGTGGCATACCCCGTGGCCAGTTCGCTCTTGTTTCCCGTGCTCACGACGAGTGCGCCAGTGGCGTTGCTCAGCGTCATGATGGTGAGCCCGCGCAGCCGCGATTGCAGGTTCTCGTCAGTCAATCCCGTCACCGGGGCGCGGCCTCCCACGTGCCGCGAGAGCAGCTCGTGCGACTCCGTGATCGGCAGCAGATCGGGGGCGGCCAGCCCCAGCGCCCGAGCCGTCTCCAAGGCGTCCGCCACGGAGTGGGTGCTGGAGTGCCTGCTGGGCATCATGACGCCCCGGACGTTGGCCGGCCCGAGTGCCTTGACGCAGAGGGCGGCCGTGATCGCGCTGTCGATCCCGCCGGAGAGCCCCACGATCACCCGCTCGTGGCCGGTCTTCCGGACATATCCCGCGATCGAGCAGGCGAGCGCGTCGAAGAGGTCGCGCGGCCAGCACCTGGCCTGGAGGGTGGTCGTCGGTGCGCCCGTGTCGACCACCACGGTGTCGTTCGCAAAGCTCGCCGCTGCCGGGGCGCCGCACACGGTCCGACTCGCCGATCCGTCCGCGTGGATGACGGCACTCTGGCCCTCGAAGAGAACGTCATCGTTGGCGCCGGCTTGGTTCACGTGCACGACGGGGCAGCCACATCGTTCCGCGGCGCGTGCCAGGATCTGCTGCTGTCGGCCGAACTTGAAGAGCCTGAACGGACTGGCGCTGGGAACACACACGAGGCCGGGCGAGCCGGCCGCCGCCTCGCCCAACGGATCCGCCCCGTAACCGGACTGGACGGTCGCGCCCGGGACGTCTTCCGCGCGCCAGAGGTCCTCGCACACGAGGACCGCAACGCGCTCGCCGTCGAGCTCGAAGGTGAACGGCCGCACGCCGGGGTGAAAGTAGCGGCGCTCGTCGAAGACGTCGTAGGTGGGGAGCAGCTGCTTGTCGTACCACCCTTCCACGCGACCGCCTCGCAGGAACGCGACGCTGTTGTGCGCCAGTCCCGTCGAGGCGTCACGGCGCGGGCAACCCACCAGGGTCGGCACCTGGAGCCCGACGGCCAGGCCGGTCACGGCCTGCATGCAGGCTTCGATGAATCCCTCGCGGCCAAGCAAATCGCGCGGCGGGTAGCCGCAGATGGCCAGCTCGCTGGTCACGCACAGCGATGCCCCGTCCTGCGCGGAACGGCGCACGGCCATGGCCACGAGCTGACTGTTGTGGTCAAGGTCGCCGACGACCGCATCGAGTTGGACAAGGCCCACCCGCATCGTCATCCTCGCATCGCGTCGGAGCGGGTCGAGTCGGCACTGGGAGAGGCTCCCGTCCGCGAGAGGACGTCGATCCCGTTGGCCTCCAGCAAGGCATACAGCTGTTCGGCGTGCTCACGATGCCGGACCTCGATCTGGCAGACCACCTGCACGCGACTGACGTCGGCACCGGCGAACGTCCGGTCGTGCATGATCTGCTTGACGCTCGCGCCGGACTGGGCGATCAAGCCGGCCAGCGCAGCGAGCCCGCCCGGACGGTCACGGATCATCGCCGTGAACTGCACGAGGCGACCGTCGACGGCCAGCGAGTGCTCAATCACGCGGCTGAGCGTGCTCGGATCGATGTTGCCGCCACAGAGCACCAACACCACCCGCTTGCCACGGAGGTCGTCCAGTCGCCCCGCGATGAAGGCCGCCAGCCCGGACGCTCCGGCTCCCTCCACGACGCCCCGTTCTTCCTCGACGAGCCGCAGGATCGCCAGCGAGAGATCATCCTCTCCCACGCATTCCACCCGATGCACGAGGTCGCGGCCCAGGGCAAACGCACGGGGGCCGACCCGCGGGACCGCGAGGCCGTCGGCGAGCGTCGGTTCCAGGTGGGCCATGATGGGGCCACCCGCTGCAACGGCAGCGGTCCATGAAGCGGCACGCGCGGGCTCCACGCCGACGATCGCGGCGCGGGGCAGTGCCGCTCGAGCCGCCACGGCGATCCCGGCAACCAGTCCGCCGCCGCCAATGGGGACCACGATCGCATCGGCGTCGGGCACTTGTCGAGCAATCTCCAGCCCGATGGTCCCGGCCCCGGCGATGATCGGCGCGTCGTCAAAGCCGTTGATGTAGGTGCAGGCACACTCGGCAACGGCCTCGTCCGCCCGCCCCCTCGCCTCAGCGATGTTCTCGCCGTGCAGGATCACACGTGCCCCCAACGCGGCGCAGCGCTCCTGCTTCACCAGCGGAGCCCATTTCGGCATGCACACCGTGACCGGGATCCCGAGGTCCCGGCCGTGATAGGCGAGGGCGAGCGCATGGTTGCCCGCGCTCGCAGCGACCACCCCGCGTCGACGCGAAGCGGAGTCCATCTGCAGCATCGTGTTGCGAGCCCCCCGCTCCTTGAATGAACCGGTGACCTGCTGGTACTCCAGCTTGCACCAGATGTCGGCGCCGTAGCGCGCGGTCAGCCCGGGGCTGTGGGTGCAAGCCGTTTCCACCACGCCGCCGCGAATGCGTTCCGCGGCAAGCTCGATGTCCTCGATCGTCACGTCTGGGCGCGTCGCCGACTCGGTGGCCATGGCAAGAGTCTAGGGGCGGCGGCCTCGACCGCCGCCCCATCGACATTCACTCCGGTGGACCGTCAGTGACGCGGGCCGGCCGCTCGCACTTCGGGCGCGATGTCAAACTTCGCGTCGTTGGTGCGGAACTTCGCCGCGAGTTCCTTGGCCTTGGCGTCGTACGCAGCCTTGTCGGACCAGGTGTTGCGCGGATCCAGCACTTCGTCCGGCACGCCAGCCACCTTGGTGGGCATGTGCAGGCCAAAGATGTCGTGCTGCTTGGTGGGAGCCCTGCGCAGCGACCCGTCCAGGATGCCACGAACCATCGCACGGGTGTACGAAAGCTTGAACCGCGAGCCCACGCCGTACGGGCCGCCGGTCCAGCCGGTGTTGAGCAACCAGACGTCGGAGCCATGCTTCTTGATGCGCTCAGCCAACTGCCGGGCGTACACCATGGGCGGGCGCGGCATGAACGGTCCGCCGAAGCAGACGCTGAAGTTGGGCTGCGGCTCGGTGACGCCCGCCTCGGTGCCGGCCAGCTTGGACGTGTAGCCGTTGAGGAAGTAGTACATCGCCTGCTCAGGCGTGAGCTTGCTCACGGGCGGCAGCACGCCGAACGCATCGGCGGTGAGGAAGACCACATTCTTGGGGTGGCCCGCGACGGAAGGAATGCGCGCGTTGGCCACATAGCCCAGCGGGTAGGTCACGCGGGTGTTTTCCGTCCGCGAGCCGTCGTCGTAATCGGGGACGCGAGTCTCCGCGTCGAGAACGACATTCTCCAGCACGCTGCCGAAGCGGATCGCGTTCCAGATCTCGGGCTCACCCTCCTTGGAGAGCTTGATGCACTTGGCGTAGC
>SXOD01000036.1 GCA_005776885.1 Planctomycetia bacterium | reverse complement strand
GGGCGTGGATTGAAACCTCCTCACCCGATGTGTCCGCCGCAAGGGACATCGTCGCCCCCCGCGCGGGGGCGTGGATTGAAACCGGTCCTACATCCAGGGTGTGAGCCGCGAGGGCGGTCGCCCCCCGCGCGGGGGCGTGGATTGAAACATGCACGATTCAGCACGCATCCTGGCCAACACGCGTCGCCCCCCGCGCGGGGGCGTGGATTGAAACCGCTGCTCCAGGGCACGAACATCACCAACCGGTTGTCGCCCCCCATTGGTTTTCACCAAACTGTTATCTCCGACGTAACGCTTTGGCAAAAGCCCGGGGGCGGCTGTGCCCCGTGCCCCCCCGCACCGCGGCATCAGGTTCTAGCCGCGCGCCGCTCCTTCGCCACCACCTTGGCCGGCGGGTACGACTTCCCCAGGATCGTCACGGCATCCGCGCCCATCCAGTCGCTGAGGACGCCGGCGTAGACGCTGCGGAAATCGACGCTGAACTTCAGGTCGCCTTGGTCCAAGTCAACCAGCGATGGGTGCTGGCCCAGGACTCCAGCTCGCACGGAGGAGCCCACCAGGAACAGCGGAGCCGCGGTGCCGTGGTCGGTGCCTTGGCTGGCGTTCTGGCCCACGCGCCGGCCGAACTCGCTGAAGACCATGACCATCACGCGGTCGGCGTTGCCTTGCGCATCCAGGTCGGACTGGAAGGCGCGCATCGCGGCGGCGAACTCGCCCAGCAGCCGCTCTTGCGTTGGTCCCTGCCCTGCGTGGGTGTCAAAGCCGCTGATCGCCGCGTAGTAGACGCGGGTGGAGAGCCCGTCGCGAATTATCGCGCCGATTGACTGCATCTGCCTGCCCAGGCCCGATCCGGGATACGACACCAGCGATTCCCGGCCGAGCGCGCGCCGGACGCGGTCGCTGCTCAGTTGCGCGTCCAGCACGGTGCGCGCCAGGAAAGCCGCGTGCGAGTCGGGCGCGACGCCCGGGCGCACGCCGGCGCGCATGATCTCCTGATATGGCTCCTCCAGGGATCGATCAATGTTCCGGCCCAGCCACTGGAAAAGCTGCGCATCCTCAAAGGCCACCGGTGCCTGCACCACTCCCTGCATGGCCAACGGCGGCGACTGCCCGATCGCTATCGCGCCGTCCTGCACTGGCTTCCCGTTGCAGGTGCAGTCAAAGTAGCGGCCGATCCACCCGTCGCCGCCGGCATTGTTGCGCGCGGTGTGCCAGATGTCCATCGAGGTGAAGTGCGATCGATTCGGGTTTGGGTAGCCCACGCCCTGCACGATCGTGACGCGACCGTCATCAAAGAGGGAGGCCAAGTCTGACATCGCAGGATGGAGCCCCAGTCCAGTGGTTCCGGACAACGGCAGGCAGCCGCCAGCCTTCCCCGGCTCTGGAATCGACAGCTGAGGTCGAGCGTCGTAGTAGCCGCCATCGCCGAAGGGAACCACCGTGTTGAGCCCGTCGTTCCCGCCGCCAAGCTGTACCACCACCAAGATGCGGTTGGCGATGTCGCCGGTCGCCTTGGGGAGGCCACCGGTTTCCTGGGGCAGCGCCATCCCGCGTGCGGTGAGGTCCAGAAACCAGGGGGCGGTGGTCGCGAGGGAGACGATGCCAAGTCCTTCGGTGAGGAATGATCGGCGGGTGCGCGGCGCTCTGAAATCGTGTGACATCGATGCCTCCATTCAGCAGAGTTGGTATTCGGGGAGTGCGCACGCCAGGCACAGGAGTCCCAGCACGCGATCTTGGTCAAGCGTTCCGCCGGAATCGGCGAGGGTCTGGGACAGGATGGACCTGGAGTGCGCGGAGGGCGCGACCGAGAGGCATCGATCCAGCACGGCGTCCACCACGGCTGCGCAGATCGCCGCACGATCGCCTTGCTGCGGGACATGCGCGACCACTGCAAGCGGGTCCCAGCCCAGCGACTCGGGCTGGCCACCGGCGCGCCCGCGGCCTTGGCCACTCAGCATGTAAAGCATGGTGTTCTGCCGGGCGAAGAGCGTGGAGGTGCTGATCCACGACCTCCCCCCGGCCCATCCCTTCACATTGGGTGGCTCGAGGATGAATTGCCCCATGAACGCGCATCCCTTGCCAACCACCTGTGGATTGCGCGCGGGCAGCCCCAGTTCGCGCGACGCTTGCACCAGCAGTTGCACGGGCGACTTCACGACGGCCCCTCGGTTGGCGGCGTCGTAGAAGTGTTCGCTGGTGAAGAGCTGCGTCAGCACGGGCTTGAGGTCGTACTTCTCGCCACGCATCGTGCGGGCGAGGTCCTGGCACAGCGCCGCGCCCTTGCCGGTGGGGGCGCCGGGCGAATCGTTGACGAAGAACCGGTAGAGCTTGGAGGCGATGAACTCGCTGGCTTCGGGCCGAGCGAGGATGATGTCCATGAAGCCGTCGCCGTCAAACGCGCCGGTCTGGCCCATGATTGTCTTTATGCCGGCGTCGTGCTCGGGCCGCCGGAAGATGGCCTCGTCATCGTGGAAGGAGTGGCCGGTGAGTGCGCGCGCCCCTTCCTTGATGTCGGCCTCGGTGTAGCCGTGGCCCTCGCCAAGCACGAAGAGTTCCATGACCTCGCGGGCCAGGTTTTCGTTGGGACGCTGGCGTCGATTCTCGTCGGCGTCCAGGTACTTGAGCATCGCCGGGTCGCGGATGATCTCGTGGACCAGCGTGGCAAAGTTCCCGACCGCCATGCGGCGGAAGAGCTGGTTCTGGAGGTACATGTGGTACGAGTCCTTCACCGTCCGGATCCCCGACGCAAAGTGGCCGTGCCAGAAGAGCGTCATCTTTTCTTCCATCGGCCGCGGTGACTCCAGCATCCTCCGGAACCACCACTCCTGGATCACGCGCACCTGCTTGCGGTCCGTCTGGTCGATCTCGTTGCGTCGCTCGCGGATGGCCGCGATCGCCTCGGCATCGTCTCCCCGCATGATGCGCTGGACCTCCCTGCGTTCTTCGGGCGAGAGTGGCGTGTGGATGTCCGAGCGGATGTCGTCGGTGGATGGACCGTCCCAGGGGATCGAGCCGAAGTCGATCAATCGGGCCACCGCGCCTTTGCAGCCGAGCGCGGCAAGTTCACGCACTTGATCCGGCGGTCCACCGAAGCCTGCGCGGTTGAGCAAGTGGCGGGCGGCGGACTCGTCCCACTTGGAGGTGGACGGCGTGCTGGATGGCGCCGGCGTCGGCGAAGGCGCCGTCGATGTGGTTGGCGATGTCGAGGTCAATGTCAGCGGCGTCATGGTGAGTCCTCCTCCAACGGGTTACGGGGCCGGCCGTGGGCCGATTGCGTCATCCTGCGGCGCGCCGCCGTCGCCTGCGGGCTTGCGTCCGCGCACGCGGCTGAGCACGAACCACGCGATCGGGATCACGCCGCCCACCACGAAGATCGGCCCGCCGATGGCCCGCAGCCAGGTCGCGGTCTGGAAGAAGTCGCTGTCGATGAACGCGCGTGTGCGGGCGTGCCAGAGCCCGTGTTCCAAGGCGTCGGAGAGCTGGTAGATGCCCACCGGCAGCAAGTCCAGGAGCGCCATCAGCATGAGGCCGATGTTGAGGCTCCAGAACGAGACTCGTATGAGCCTTGCGTTCCACCGGGCTGCGGGAAGCAGGTATCGCGCGCAGAAGAGCGTGACCGCAATCGCCAGGTTGCCGTACACCCCCATGAGCGCGGCGTGGCCGTGGTTGACGGTGAGGTAGGTGCCGTGCTCGAAATAGTTGGCGATCGGCAAGTTGATGATGAAGCCGAACACGCCGGCACCCAGGAAGTTCCAGAAGTTGACCGCGATGAGGAAGAGGAATGCTTCGGCCAGCGCAAAGTCGCCGCTGCGGCGCCGGGCGTGGTCGGGCCCTCGCCTGAACCTCCAGGCCTCCAGCGTCAGGAGGATGAGCGGCACCACCTGCAGCGTGGAGAAGACGCTGCCCAGCGCGATCGCCGCGACCGGCTTGGCGTTCCAATAGAAGTTGTGCGAGATCCCCAGGATCCCGGAGCCGAGGAAGAGCAGCGTGGCCAGGAAGACGATGCGCGACCCCGCCTGCAGCGACATTATCCCCATCATGTAGAGGATGTATGCGACGATGACGGTGGTGAACACCTCGAAGAACGCCTCCACCCACATGTGGATGACGCACCAGCGCCAGAAGTCGGCGATGACGAAGTTGGTCGTGGGTGACGCGACGAAGCTGGAGAGATAGAGGATCGTGATGCTGGCCACGGAGTAGAGGAGCCACGATGGCAGCGACCACCAGTTTCCGCCGGGGACCAGCCGTGGCGTGCCGCGCAGGACGATGACGCCCCAGAGCACGAATCCCACAAGCAAGGCCACCTGCCAGATCCGGCCAAACTCGACGAACTCCCAGCCCTGGTGGCCAAACCATCGCCACCACTCGCCCAGGAGCCCCGTGGGCCCCATGTAGATGCCGACCGTGGAGCCCGCGACCAAGAGCGTCAGTGCCGCAAAGAGCACGCGGGCCAGCCTGGCCTGTCCGCGCGGCTCGCCGCCGCTCATGAGCGGCAGCAGGAAGAGAGAGGCGCCGATCCAGCACGAGGCGATCCAGAAGAGCGCCAACTGCACATGCCATGAGCGGACGATCGTGATGGGCAGCGTGTCGTCCACCTGCCAGCCGAAGAGGTTGACCAGTCCGACGAAGTCGTGCACCGTGAAGATGCCCGCGGTGACCTGAAGCACCATCACGGCGGCGGCGAGCGCAAAGAACGGATACGCCATGCGCTGCGACGCAGAGGGCCGGAAGAGTGACAGGGAACTGGCGCTGGGGGCTGGCAGGTCGTTGGGAGTGCCCGCCTCGGCCGTTTCCGCCGGCACCTGGAATCGACCATACAAGTACAGCACCCATCCAAGCCCGAGCATGAACCCGAGGGCGCCGAGGACGCTCCAGAGGGAAACATCGGCAGTGGGGTTGTTGCCTGCGAGAGGGTCGTAGGGCCAGTTGTGCGTGTAGGAGTGGCCAGTCCCCGGACGTTCGGCGACGCAGACCCACGCGCCCCAGAAGAAGAAATCCGCAAGGCGCTGCTGCGTGGTGGGGTCGCTCACCAGCCCGTGCGGAGTGATGCTCTCGGGGCCGTCGCCGCCGACGAGTTCGGCCACATGGGTGCGCAGGTCGGTGACGGCTGCGACCACGGCGGGGGGGAGGGTGACCGTGTTGGTGGTCTCATCAAAGGTGTTCGTGCGAAGTGCGAGTCGCATCCGCGTGACGGCGGTTCCGGGCGCACCAGTCTCGTGCTCCGTCGCGGCGGTGGCCACCACATGGAGCGCATCGGCGGTGAAGTCGGGCCCGCGCATCGCGCCGTCCCCGAACATGCTGCCGTACTCCATGAGTGCCAGCCGCTGGAACGCCACCTGGCCTTCGAGGATCTCATTGGCCGAGACAACGATCTTCCCGCTGCCGTCGACAAAGTTGGGAATCGGCGGCGCGTGTCGGTACGTGCCGACGCCGATCACCATCACCCCGGCGAAACCAGCCGCGAGAACCAGGAACATGAGTTTCCACCAGTGGCGAGTGTGCATATGGGAGTCCTAGCAGTTAATGGATATGTTCATCCAGATATGCCGCTCAGGACCTCCCCGGGACCCTCAATCGAGAAGTTTGGACGATTGAATCGAGTCGATTCGTGGAAATGCAGGCCTACACCCGGTTTGCACCTTGTTGGGTGGGGGCCGCTATCGCCGCAGAACGACGCTACGACTCTGCGCCTGACTTGGGATCCTCCCCCGCCGCCCTCCGCTTGTGCTCCTCCCAGGCCGCCCATCGCGCGGCGTCCTCCGCGTGGCCGCGCTCGGCGCGCTCGTCGTCGGCCTTGAGCTTGGCCTCGAACTGATCGTCGCCTCGCTCCTGCCGACTCACGAGGCGCCAAACGACCAGCCCCAGCACGATCATCGTGCTCGTCATCAGAATGAGCGAGAAGGCGCCAAGCATTCCGGGGAGGCTACGCCGATGCTGAATGTGCCAGGGCCCCGCGGTTTCGACCAAACCGTTACGTCCGAAGTAACGGTTTGGTCGAAACCAACCCGGGATCAGGACCGATCGAGGGCTTACTGGAACGCGATGCGCTCGGCCTTGATGATGCACGCGCCGTTGGGGTCGCTTGAGACAACCTCGCCCTCCACGACGATTACCTTCAGCGGCTCCAGGCCCATCTGTCCCTGCGCGCCGATCGCGAGCGGCTTCCCGGCCGCATCCTGAATCTCGATCATGGCGGTGTGGTTGCGGAGGTTTGTCTTTTCCTCGCAGCAGTAGTCCCACGGCTTGGCGCAGCTGTCGACTTCGATTTCGTCGCAACTCTTGAGCGCCAGGTCCACGATCGTGAACGCAGCGTGGCCCTCCACGAACGGCTTCTTGCTGCCGCCGATCTTCCCGACCAGCGTGACGTGCAAACCAGCCGCCGCGCCGTCCCGCGTGGCCTTGACCGAGGCTGGCTCTGCGGCAATCGCGCTGGCATCGACCACCAGTCCCGCGGGCCAGCCAGTCGTTGCCGATGGACTCGCATCCGCTGGACTCGCATCCGAGGGAGTTGACGACGACTTGTCGCACGCCCACAGGGCGGCGGCGGCGAGCGAGAGGAGGGCGGTCGAGATGTGTCGGTTCGTAGAGGTCATGACAGTGTTTCCTTGGTGTGAGTCGAGTGTGAGGACGTGTCGCGAATCAAGTCAGCGTGGTCAAGTCAGCGTGGTCACAGTCAGGTTGGTCGAGGTCAATCCGCCCGCAGCGCCGTTGGGATCGGCGTGCGCAGGCAACGGAACGCGGGGAAGATGGCGCCCAGGCAGCCGACCACGAGGCCGGCACCAAGCGCCGCGAGAACGGCTTGGTGATCGACATGGAGCGAGAACGAGCCCATGCTGAATCGAATGCTGGCGTCGCGCAGCAGGATCAGCCCCAGCACGATGGCGATGAGCGAGCCGCTGAGGCTGGCGAGCAGCGACTCCTGCAGCATGCTGATGGCGATCGCCGTGCGCGAGTAGCCAAGCGCCTGCAACGATGCGGTCTCCCGAATGCGTGCGGCAAAGGCGGCGTACATCGTGTTGAGCCCGCCGAGCAGTCCACCCAGCGCCACGAGTGCCGTGCTGGCCAGGACCATCACCTGCACGGGTCGGAAGAATTGCCCAAGTGCGGCGTAGTAGTCCGATTCGCGGATCGTGGAGAGCTCCAGGTCGGGTCGACGCTGCGTGAAGAGTTCCACATCGGCCGCTTCGCTCCCCGAACGGGGGTCCAACGAGACCACGATCACGGAGACCGTCTCGCGTTGGGTCAAGACAAGCACATCTTGCAGCGGCATCCAGACCTCGCCATCGATGATGGTGCCGGGTGCGGCGATGACACCGACGACGGACACTGGGCGGCCATCGATCACGATCATCACCGGTTCGCCGTGCGCGACCTGCGCCGCAACCTCCGCACTGTCCAGCCCGATCCGTTCCAGCGCCGTCTCTCCTGCGGCCGCTTCGTCGGCGCCCTGTGCCGGGGCTCGACCCGCGATCAGCTTGGCCTGCGGATGCACGCTCCACGCCACGCCGGTGATGCCTCGCACCACGCCCAGGTCCGCGCTGGTGCCGCCGTCGTCCAGGGTCTGTCCCTCGCGGAGCACAGGGAGCGCCACATGCACCTCACTGCTGGCCCATGACACGCCGGCAACCGTCCGAATGCCGGAAATGCCTGCGATGGCCTCGCCCGCGGCGCCGCGAGGAACCTCGCTGCGCTCCAGGCTCTCCTCGCTGCCCGCGCCGATGAGCAGCACATTCTCGGCGACCGCGCTGGATCGGAAGGCTCGCGCCATGCCCGACACGAACGCCTCGCCGGTCAGCGCCAAGAGCGCCACCAGGCACGAGCCGCCAACGGCCAGCACCAGTCGCATCGGGCTTCGCCCAAGGTTTCGGGTCGCGTAGATGAATGGAAGAAGCTTCATGTGAGGTTGTCCTCGGTGTTGTCGATGTTCATCTCACGCGGTCCTCAGTCCGGAAACGATGTCACGCCGAGCGGCGTCGATGGCGGGATAGACACCCGCCACCAGGCCAAGCGCGGAAGCCAGGGCCAGGCCGAGCAGCGCCAGCCACAGGTGCGGCTGGACTTCGATCGAGACGCCCTCCATCGTGAAGTTGAGGTGCGCCGCCCGCACGGCCAGCCACGCGCCGCCCGCGCCCATCGCGCCGCCCACCATGCCAAGCGCCGACGCTTCCAGCAGCACCATCCACCCGACGCTCCATCCTGGGAAGCCGAGCGTCTGGAGGATCGCGTGCTCCTTGACTCGATCTCGAACGCTCAGGATGATCGCGTTGGCAACGAGGGCAAACACCGCCGCCAGCGCACTCCAGCCCACCAGGCTCGCGAACCCGACCAGCGCAAGCACGTCGTGCGCGGCGCGAGCGACAAAGGCACTCTCCGGCCGCGTGGCGGTGGGGAACTGGTCGTGCTCGAATCGATCGTCGATCGCCTTCGCCACGGACACCAGCTGCGAAGGATCATCGACCGTCACATTGAACTGCGTGATGATGCCGCCGGTGCCGCCGCGACCGGCCGTCTCTTGCAGGAAGGGGAGGTGCACAAAGACCGCGTTTCGATCCTGCGCGTTGTCGGTGTCCACGATCCCCGCGACTTGCACGGAAATCCCGGCGGCGGTGAAGGCGTCGCCCACCTTGATGCCGCGGCGCTCGGCCAGGCCTGCACCCACCAAGCCGGAGTCGGTGCGTCGAGCCCACTCCGCGGCGCTGCCATCGGTCATCCGGCCCTCCTTGAGGACCGACTCTTCCAACGCCTCCGCGGGGACGCCGCGAAAGGTCACGATGTCCAGGCTGGCGCGGCAGTTGCTCACGATGATCTTCATCGGGACAACGCTGCGCACGCCGGGAATGTCCCGGATCGCGCGCTCGTACGACTGCGGAATCTGGCTGGTGAACGGGCAGAATCGATTCTCCCGGTACACGACCAGCCGCGTCTCGCTGGCGCCCGCCTGCGTGGCTTGATTCACGCCGTCGCGCATGGTCTCGACGAAGCAGAAGAGGAAAGTGGCCACGGCAATGCCCATCACGGTGAGCAGCGTGCGCGCCGGTCGTCGGACCAGCGACCTCCAGACATGCGGAATCGTGCGAAGGAGAATCATGAGCGGACTCCTGCGGTGGCGGCTGCCGCACCGTGCTCCGCATCGTCCACGATCTGGCCCTTTTCAAGGTGCACCAGCCGATCCGCATGGTGCGCCGTCTTGAGGTCGTGCGTGACCATCACGATCGTCTGGTTCAGTTGGCGGTGCAATCGACCCAGCAGCTCCATCACGCTGGCCGCGCTCTCGCGGTCCAGGTCGCCGGTCGGTTCGTCCGCCAGCAAGAGCGTTGGCTGCGTGACCAGCGCGCGGGCGATCGCGACG
>SXOD01000035.1 GCA_005776885.1 Planctomycetia bacterium | reverse complement strand
GGGACAACGCCAAGAAGATCGTCGAGGTCGACTTGCGTGCCAAGGGCACTGACCTCCACGCGGCCACCGTCGTGGGCGACACCGTTGGCGACCCCTTCAAGGACACCTCGTCCGTGGCGCTCAACCCCGTCATCAAGTTCACGACCCTCTTCGGCCTCCTCGCCGTCGAGATCGCGATCGCGATGAAGGACAACCCGGCGAAGGTTTGGATCGGCGTGGCGTGCTGCGTGATCGCCTGCTTCTTCGTCTGGCGCTCCTTCTACGGCATGCGCATCCCCGCTGACGGGAAGTGATCCGGCGGCGCGGCGTGGATTCACGCGCCGCTCGCCTGACCCATCTGACTCATCTGACTCATCATGGGCCGCCTTCGGGCGGCCCTTTTTCATTGGTGGAGACCGCGGCGGTCCGGGGTGGCTGAGGATCGGCGCGGGCCGCCCCTCGTTAGCATGGCTTGCATGGCGACTCCCCTCGTCCCGCACCTGGTCCGTGGCGCGAAGTTGGACGCCAGCGGCTCGACCCAACACGCCATCTCCAACCCGGCCACGGGTGCCGCGCTGGGGAATGTCCCGCTGGACGCCCTGGATGCCGCCGAAGCCGCGGTGGCCGCTGCGGCAGCCGCATTCCCGTCATGGTCAGAGACCCCCGTCGGCGAGCGCGTCCAGTGCCTCTTCCGGTACAAGGCGATCCTGGAGGCTCGGGCGGACGAGGTGGCGCGCGTGCTGGTCGCGGAGCACGGCAAGACTCTTGGCGAGGCCCGCGGCTCAGTCCGACGCGGCATCGATTGCGTCGAACATGCCTGCGCTGCGCCCGTCCTGATGATGGGTCGAACCCTTCCGCAGATTGCGGTGTCATCGTCGTTTTGCCGCACAGCCGCGGAGGGCGGCGTGGGGATCGACT
The DNA here is from genome assembly GCA_005776885.1 of Planctomycetia bacterium. GTDB lineage: Bacteria > Planctomycetota > Phycisphaerae > Phycisphaerales > SM1A02 > SXOD01. Next base: position 9,353 of record SXOD01000035.1, on the reverse strand, counting down.
CCTGCGTGGATCGACTCCCGCTGGGCGTGTGCGTCGGGATCACCCCATTCAACTTCCCAGTGATGGTGCCGCTGTGGATGTGGCCGATGGCTGTCGCCTGCGGCAACACCTTTGTCCTCAAGCCCAGCGAGAAGGACCCGCTTTCGGCCGTCCTCATGACGGAGTTGGCCTTCGAGGCCGGCCTTCCCTCGGGCGTCCTCAACCTGGTCAACGGCGGCACGCCTATGGTGGAGTTCCTGCTCAAGGACCCGCGCGTGATGGCGGTCTCCTTCGTCGGCTCCACGCGCGTGGGCGAGATCGTCTACCGGACCGCGTCAGCGCACGGCAAGCGAGTGCAGGCCATGTGCGGCGCCAAGAATCACTCCATCGTGATGCCCGACGCGGTGCGCGAGGCGGCGATCGACGGCATCTTTGGTTCGGCCTTCGGCAACGCCGGGCAACGCTGCCTTGCAGGTTCCGTGGTGGTGTGCGTCGGCGACAGCGCTGGCTGGCTGGTTCCCGGCTTGGTGGCACGGGCGAAGTCGCTGCAGGTCGGCCCCGGCGATGCGGCCGGGTGCGGCATGGGTCCGATGCAGGATGCCGATGGACTGACGCGAGTGCACGCGGCGATCGAGGCAGGCGTGCGTGACGGCGCGACACTGCTGCTGGATGGTCGGGCAGGTGCGCTGCCGGAGCGCGGCTGCTTCGTCGGCCCCACCATCTTTGACCATGTTCCGCCGGGATCGACGCTGGCCACCACCGAGATCTTCGGCCCCGTCCTCTCCATCATGCGGGCGCCCGACCTGGATGCTGCGGTGGCGCTGGTCAATCAATCGGAGTACGGGAACATGGCGGTGCTCTTCACGGATTCCGGCCACGCCGCGCGTCGATTTGAACGCACCGTGCAGGCCGGGATGCTGGGCATCAATGTGGGTGTCCCCGCGCCGATGGCCGCCTTCCCCTTCGCGGGATGGAAGAAATCGTTCTTTGGCGACCTGCACACCAACGGCGAGGACGGAGTCCGATTCTTCACCAAGTCGAGGGTCACCGTGCGGCGTTGGATTTGAAGAGGTTGCGCACCCGGTCCATGTGTCCGGCTTTTTGCCGGAGGAGACAACAGCACCAATGTCACGCATCACACGAGCCGCATTGATCCAGGCCGGCAACGCACTTCCCGGCGGAGATCCCAAGGCCCAGCGCGATGCCATGGTGGAGAAGCACCTCGCACTCTTGCAGGAAGCCGCTGATCGAGGAGCGCAGGTGTGTTGCCTGCAAGAGATCTTCGCGGGGCCCTATTTCTGCGCCGAGCAAGACACTCGCTGGTATGGCCTTGCCGAACCCGTGCCGGATGGCCCGACCATCCGCCTCATGCAAGAGCGCGCGCGCAAGCACGGCATGGTGCTCATCGTTCCCGTCTACGAAGAAGCCATGGCGGGACTGCTCTACAACACCGCGGCGGTGATCGATGAGACAGGGGCCTACTTGGGCAAGTACCGCAAGCACCACTTGCCGCACTGCCATCCCGGCTTCTGGGAGAAGTTCTATTTCCGCCCAGGTGACTTGGGATTCCCGGTCTTCCAGACTCGCTTTGGCAAGATCGGCGTCTACATCTGCTACGACCGCCACTTTCCGGAGGGCGCGAGGGAACTGGGGCTGGCCGGTGCGGAGATCGTCTTCAATCCAAGCGCGACGGTCGCTGGCTTGAGTGAATACCTCTGGAAGCTGGAGCAGCCAGCGCATGCGGTGGCGAACCAGTATTTCGTCGGCGCGATCAACCGCGTGGGGACCGAGGCCCCTTGGAATATCGGCGAGTTCTATGGGCAGTCGTACTTTTGCAACCCTCGTGGGCAGATCATCGCGGAAGCGTCGCGCGACAAGGACGAGGTGCTGGTAGCCGATCTCAACCTTGACGAGATTGAAGAAGTACGCCGCACCTGGGCCTTCTATCGAGATCGACGACCCGATGCGTACACCGCGATTGCGTCGCCGCTTGACCGGGCGGGGCAGCGGCCAAGCACGGGCGAGGGGTGCCGGTGACGTCGACCGAGGGCGACGACACGGGCGCGGGCTCCGATCTGAGCCACCTCTCAAACGCTGACCTCGCACCCGTCCCACCGTCGGCCCGGACCTGGTCCCTCTGGCATGTCGCGGCGCTGTGGATCGGGATGGCGGTGTGCATCCCCACCTACATGATCGCGGCGGGCATGGTCTCGCAAGGCATGACCTGGTGGGAAGCGACGCTCACGGTGCTGGCGGGCAATGTGATCGTCGCGATCCCGATGATCTTGAACGCGCACGCCGGGACCAAGTACGGCATTCCGTTTCCCGTCATCGTCCGCGCCAGCTTTGGCATCTCCGGGGCGCACATTCCATCGATCGCCCGCGCGCTGGTGGCGTGTGGTTGGTTTGGCATCCAGACCTGGATCGGCGGTTCGGCGGCGTACATGGCACTCGCGGCGATGGGTGTGGTGAATGCCGCTGCCGACACGAACGTGCTCCCCTTTCTGGGAATCACGGCCACGCAGCTCGCGTGCTTCCTCGCGGTGTGGTTGCTGCATGTCGTGATCGTGGTGCGCGGGATCGATTCCATTCGGCGGCTGGAGGCGTGGGCCGCGCCGTGCCTCATCGTCTTGGGGCTTGCGCTGCTGGGCTGGGCCGTGATGTCGGTCCCGCGCGCATCCGACCTCTTCGCCGCGCCCACGCGATCACCCGACTTTGACTTCTGGGCCGTCTTCTTCCCGCAGTTGACCGCGATGGTCGGATTCTGGGCGACCCTGAGCCTCAACATTCCGGACTTCTCTCGATACTGCGCCAGCCAGCGAGACCAATCACTGGGCCAGCTCCTCGGATTGCCCCCCACGATGACGCTCTTCTGCCTCATCGGCGTCCTGGTCACCAACGCAACCGTGATCCTCTACGGGAAGGCCATCTGGGACCCCATCGAACTGGTGGGCCATTTCGGCTCGGCCACGGCGACCGTGATCGCGATGGCCGCGCTCATCCTGGCCACCGTCACCACCAACCTGGCCGCCAATGTCGTGAGCCCCGCGAACGGGTTCAGCAATGTGTCGCCACGCCGGATCTCGTTCCGCACCGGCGCACTGGCCACCTGCGCGCTGGGCATCGTCATCATGCCGTGGAAGTTGCTGGCCAACCTCAACGACTACATCTTCACCTGGCTGATCGGCTACAGCGCGCTACTGGGCCCGATTGCAGGCATCATGCTCTGTGACTACTTCGTGATTCGTCGGACAAGGCTTGATGTCCACGCGCTCTACGACCAGCGCGGCCCCTGTCGAGGCGTACGGTGGAGTGCCATCGCCGCACTGGTGCTGGCCGTGCTCCCCTGCATTCCCGGCTTCGTCAACGCTGCGACCAACTCCATCGGGAGCCCCGACGCGCGCTTCGGCCCGATCTGGGACTCGATCTACTCCTACGCCTGGTTCGTCGGATTGGCACTCGGGGCCGGTTTCTATTGGGCCTTCCAGCGACTCGGCGCACCACCAGAGACGACGCGAGCACCTCACCCATGACCACCTCCCCAACGATTCCACTCCCCCCCTGTTCGCACGCGCCCAAGGCCTGGAAGGGGGACTCGCGCGTCGACACGCTGGCCCGGCGGAAGCAATACCTCACCCCCGCGCTCTTGACCTACTACAAGGAGCCGATGATGGTGGTCGAGGGCCACATGCAGTGGCTCTTTGACGAGACGGGACGGCGATACTTGGACTGCCTTGGCGGGATCGTGACGGTGAGCGTGGGCCATTGCCACCCGCATGTCACTGCCGCGATGGTGGAGCAGGTGCAGACATTGGTGCATTCCACGACGATCTACCTGCACCCCAATGTGGCGCGATTTGGCGAGCGGATCATCAAGTCGTTTCCCGCCGACAGCGGCCTTGAGGTCTGCTACTTCACCAGCTCCGGCAGCGAGGCCAACGAGCTGGCGATGCTCATGGCGCGGCTCTCGACCGGGAACAGCGAGATCATCGCACTTCGCAACGCCTATCACGGCATGACCAACCAAGCGATGGGACTCGCTGGCCTGGCCACCTGGAAACAGCCGCTGCCGCAGGGATTGAGCGTCCGCCACGCGCGCTGTCCCGACCTCCTGCGCGGGCCGTGGGGCGCCAATGACCCAGACGCCGCCGCGAAGTACGCCGATGAAGTCGCCGACGTGATCCGGTTCGGCACGACCGGCTCGGTGGCTGGCTTCATCGCCGAGCCAATCCAAGGCGTGGGCGGCGTGGTGGAGATGCCGATGGGCTATCTCAAGGCAGCGCACGCCCATGTGCGCGCGGCCGGCGGCGTCTGCATCAGCGATGAGGTGCAGACCGGCTTTGGCCGCACCGGCGAGGGCTTCTGGGGGTACGAACGGCACGGCGTTCGCCCCGACATCGTGACGATGGCCAAGAGCATCGGCAATGGCGCGCCGCTGGCAGCGTGCGTCACCACGCGCGCGATCGCCGAGTCCATGACCAAGCGGCTCCACTTCAATACCTACGGCGGCAACCCCGTCTCCGCCGCCGCCGGTCTGGCCACGCTGGATGTGATTGAGTCGGAGGGCTTGCAGGAGCGCTCGCGACGAGTGGGTGGTCGATTCCGGGCGGGGCTGGAGCGGCTGATGGAGCGGCACGCGATCGTCGGTGATGTGCGGGGACGAGGACTCTTGCTTGGCATCGAACTGGTTGAAGATCGAGCCACCATGGCTCCATCCGGCAAGCGCGCGGCGTTTGTGCATGAGCGCGCCCGCGAGATGGGCCTGCTTGCGGGCAAGGGTGGATTGTCAGGCCAGGTCTTGCGCATGGCTCCGCCGATGTGCGTGGACGAACACGATGTGGACTTCGCGCTGGCCGTGCTGGACCAGTGCCTCACCGAGGCAGCGTCATGCCCGGCTTGATGCCCCGACCGCGGACCTGCCTCATTCGAGGCGGGGCGGTGGTCAACGCCGATGGTGAGCGTCGTGCGGATGTCCTCGTCGAAGGCGAGACGATCGTGCTCGTTGAGGCGGAGCTGGACGCCCGCGCACTCCCACCCAACACGCGAGTGATCGACGCGAGCGGGAAGCTGGTGTTTCCCGGGTTCATCGACCCGCATGTGCATGTGCACCTCCCGTTCATGGGGACGAACGCGGCGGACGACCACGACAGCGCATCGCGCGCGGCGCTGGCCGGCGGGACGACCACGATCATCGAGATGATCTGTCCGGGTCCCAAGGACGAGCCGCTGGCCAGTTTTGAGGAGTGGCACACTCGCGCGGCGGCCAGCAGTCGCTGCGACTTCGCCTTTCACCAGGCGGTCGTGCGGTGGGATGACTTGGCCAAGAGCCAGCTCCGGGAACTGGTCGACACGCAGGGCCAGACCAGTGTCAAGGTCTTTCTGGCCTACAAGGGAGCACTTGACCTGCCGGATGCGCAGCTGCTTGAACTGCTCGACTTCTCGGCGCAGGAAGGCGTCATCGTCACCGCGCATTGCGAGAACGCCGACGCCGTGGCGTACATGCAGGCTCGATTGCTGGCCGAGGGCAAGACTGGTCCCGAGTGGCACGAACCCAGCCGCCCCACCTGCGTGGAGGCCGATGGCGTGCAGCACTTTGCCACCTGCTGCCAGCTCACCGGCGCGCACGGCTACGTCGTCCATACTTCCTGCCGCGCGGCGCTGGAGCAGGCGGCACGCGCGCGCAAGCGTGGTGCGAACATTCAGGTGGAATGCGTCGTGCCGCACCTCGTGTTGGACGATTCATGCACGCATCGGCCCAACTTTGAGGGGGCCAAGTTCGTGATGTCGCCCCCGCTGCGCACGTTCGCGGACCAGCAGGCGCTGTGGGAAGGGCTCGCCTCTCGCGAGGTGGCGACGATCGGGACTGACCACGCTCCCTTCCATTTCGCCACTCAGAAGGTGATGGGACGCGAGCGATTCACCGCCATTCCAAACGGCATCGGCTCGATCCAGGAGCGGATCGACCTGGTGCACACCTACGGCGTCTGCGCGGGGCGGCTCACCTACGCCGCGATGGTGGATGCTTGCAGCACGCAGGTGGCTCGAACCTTTGGGCTCTTCCCAAGGAAAGGCACGATCGCCCCAGGAAGCGATGCGGACATCGTCGTGTACGACCCCGCACGCCGAGGCACCTTCCGCCACGCCGACAACCAGGGCGCGCTGGACTACTGCGCGTACGAGGGGATGGAGCGAATCGGTGCGACTGAGACCGTGCTTCGTCGCGGCGAGGTCGTGGTGGAGCATGGACGCACGATCGCGCCTCCCGGCGGCGGGCGGTACCTCAGGCGGGAGAGGCGCACCTCATAGTTGGCCACGGCGCCGCATTCCCCGGACGACGGACTTGAGCGAACTCCTTGGCTCCTTGCGGCGCGTGCGGCTGACTTCCAAGTCAGCCAGATCCTCCTGCAGCGCGCGATGCACGATCTCGTTGACCACCTCAGAGAGGTTCCTGTCGCGCGCCGCGGAGTACAGCCTGAGCGCACGGTGCACCGCTGGATCAAAGTAGACGGTCGATCGACGGGTGGTCGCCATGGATCAATGATAGCCGCGAAACGCTTTGACGTCAAAGCGTTTTCTTGGATTCCATGGCCCGCATGCCAGGCTCCTCCGGAGGCTCGTAGCGCGGTCGCCCCCTTACCTAGTCATTCGACACCAATCGATTGGACTGCTCGACAAACTTGTCGGCGGTCCACGTGCCGTCCTTGGTGACGACGCCAGCCTTCTCAGCCCGTTCGCGCGCCTTGATCGCGGCCTGGCGCCTGACCAGCTCCGCGTGGGTCGTGAAGTACCGCAGCGCGTGGCCCCGGAAGTCTTGGATCGACTGGAATCCATGCTGGTCCATGAACGCGGACAGCCCGTCGCGCAGGCGGTCGATCAACCCGTAGCCGTGGATCATGACGCCGGTGCACACTTGCACGGTGTCGGCGCCCAGCAGAATGAACTGCGCAGCGTCCTCGCCACTCTCCACGCCGCCAATCGCGGAGAGCGAACGATCCATGAACGGCCCGGGCGGGGAGAATCGAGCCACCGGCACCACCGCCGGCGACGGGTCCGCATCCAAGTCCGGCGGAATCGCCTTTCCTGTGGGACCGCCGTACATCATCGACGCCAGTTCCATCACGATGCGAAGCGCGATGGGCCGCACGGCGCGGCAGGAGTAACCACCCGGCACGGAGAAACCCTCCACGCATGGCTCTGGACGCAATGTCTTGAGATCCACACCCATCACGCTGAGGATGGTGTTGATTGCAGAGACGCCCTCGCACCCAGCCTCAAGCGCCGCGCGCGCAGCTGGTGCGACCGCCGTGATGTTGGGGGTCATCTTCGCCCAGACGGGGACTTGAGCCACCTCATTCACCCATCCGCTCACCTCCGACAGCATCGGGACGTTCTGGCCCATCGCTGCACCCATGCCTCGCTCGGGAAGCCCGTGCGGGCAGGAGAAGTTGAGCTCGAAGGCATCCACGCCGGCGTCCTGGCATCGACCCACGATCTCCTGCCACGGCCCCTTGGCATACTCCTCCATGACCGACGCAATGAGCGCACCGGCGGGGCGGGCATCCTTGATCCGCTTGAACTCGTCGATCCAGGTCTCGAAGGGGCGATCGGAGATGAGTTCGATGTTCTGCCAGCCGATCACCTCGCGCTGGGCGTCGCGCATGCGGGCGTAGCGAGGCACCACATTGATCACCTTGCTCGCGTCCAGCGAAATCGTCTTGGCGATGACGCCGCCCCATCCCGCCTCGAAGGCCTTGAGGATCACATTGGCATTCGTCCCCGGAGGTCCCGAGCCGATCACGAATGGGTTGGGAAGCCGGAGCCCGTTGACGGTGACGGAGAGGTCAGCCATGGCGTTCGTGAGGGTACCAATCGCCCAGGCGCACCCGCAGGCGATGCCCGCTGCACCTAGACTGGCCCACCTGTGGTCGACCCCGAGCCTGCGCAACACCTTGGCCGCATATCACAGTGGATCCACGAGAACTGGACCACGCTGCCATTGGTCGGGCACTTCGCCCCTGCGTTCATCTTGCCGTGGGCCGTCTTTCTGGCGTTCTTTGTCTCGGGCATCGGCCTGCACCTGACCGAGGACCTGATCCTCATCCCAGCGGGATTCCTAGTGGCCGAGACATGGGCCACCGGCGACGGCGTGCTCCACTTCTGGCCGGTGTTCGCGGCGGGCGTGCTGGGAATCATTCTTGGCGACGCCGGGTGGAACTGGATGTGCGGGCGATACGGCACGCGACTCCTTCACACGCGATTCTTCCGCCGGTTCTTCCATCCCCGTCGACTGCTCGAAGTCAAGTACCAAATGGAGCAGAAGGGCGCGTGGGCGTTGGTGGCGGCGAGGTTCATCCCCGGCACTCGGACCCCTGTCATCACCATGTGTGGCCTCCTCCACATGCCGTGGTGGAAGTTCCTGCTCGTCGAATTCCTCACCGTCCCCGTCACCGTGCCGATGCAGATGCTGATCGGATACGCCACCTATCACGCGCTGAGCGGCATCAAGGACACCGTCCATTTTGTGACGATACTGCTGGCGATTGTCGCGGGAATCACCGTGGCGCTGTTCGTGTTGCACGCCTGGATCACGAGGCGGCAGGCGCGCTCGCACCGCCCGCGCGCCAGCGTCAAGTGGCTGGAGACGTTTGAGGAGGGTGGGACGCCGGGGACCAGGCGAGGTTCGCCGCTGCGGGAATCGACGAGATAGAGAGTGGAGGCGCGAGGATGGATGCAGCAGGCGCTGCGGCAGGCTGGCAGCGGGCCTAGCGCACCGGCTGCGGACCGCCGAGGATGATCGCTGAGGGAATCATCGCTTGCGCGACCTTCTTCGCATCAGCCTGCGAGATCGCTCGAACGACGATCTCTCGCGGCGTGCGGACCTGGTCGCCGGGGAGCTTGTACTTCACAACCCATTCGGATTCGCTCGACATGGTGTACCGCGAAGCCTAGGCCATCCCAGCGGATGGCTTCGCAGGAACTGCGGAATCCCGAGGATTCACCTTGGCCCGGTCGTCTCCCCCCGCTGTCGGGCAGGCCGCGCACTTGACGCCGCCAGAATGCCCAGTCTTGCCGGTCCGCCTTCGGTGCGGTAGATTCCCCAACCCGCTGAGCGGGCGACTCCTGGTGCTGGGATCGGCAGCGCAGCCCCGACTGCTGCAGGCCCTAACCCCCGAACCACGGAGCCGCCCACACGGCGCTGACAAGTTGCTCAATGGGGCGGATACTCAAGTGGCCAACGAGGGCAGACTGTAATTGTGCGCCGCCGCCGTCGCGCAGATCGTCTCCTCGAGCATTGTGGGCAGCGTCACCGACGCGAGCGGCGCCGTGATGTCCGGAGCAAGTCTTACCGTCACGAACCAAAACACGGGCATCGC
>SXOD01000034.1 GCA_005776885.1 Planctomycetia bacterium | reverse complement strand
GCGACTTCGCCCGCCGCTTCAACAACCACTGGATCATCGGGCGGATCGGCTACCGAACGCCCGCAGCGCACCGACGCATCCTCCTCGGGGAGGCCGCGTGAATACCAACTTCAACTTGTCTCAGAAACTGGATGCGGTACACAACATATTCCGCAAGGGCGTACCAAGGCTTGTATTCCAGGTGCTGGAGCACGGCGAGGATGTTGACGCCCGGACGTATTCCCACGCGCATGGCGTGCAAGTGTATCGCATCAAGCGATGGAACAGGTTGCCGATGGTTCTCGGCGGGCTTGCCTGAGGGGATGATTCGGTGCGCTGCGAGCGTCTGATTCTAGATCAGTCCAATAACCTGGTGGTTATTGAAGCGGTGCCCGAACTCGCAGAGGGTCCACCCCAGGCACTCGCCGCTACGAAGTTCGATGAGGATTAAGACGGTCGCGATGCTTTCAGCGGCAAGGCGCCGCGTGGGGTTGAAGTCCCACACTTTCGGGCGCTTCGGTCGTGATCGTGCCCTAGTGCGTGATTCACCCGTGCTCGCGGGTCAAGCCTATGGTGGCAGCGAAGATTGCCCCTCTCCCGTCGCCGCCGTGCCCTGACCTCTCGGTGACCTTTACGAAGAATAGGTTGAAGGCGAGCACATCTCGGATCCGGGCGAGGATCGCCGCGTGAAAAGAACTTGGCCTACCGATCCGCAGGCGGGCTGGGACCGGACCGCAGTACCTTGGTCGCGATCATGAGGCGCCCGGCCATGCGGAAGAGCCTACCGGAGCATCCACTCCCGCCAACCCCCGCCCGCTCGCGCATCATGCGCTCCATTCGCGGGAAGGACACCGCGCCCGAGCTGCTCGTCCGCTCCGCGCTTCACCGCTCCGGGTTCCGCTTCCGAGTCAATGTCCGAGCGCTCCCAGGTTGCCCTGACATTGTGCTTCCCAAGCACAAGACGGTGATCTTTGTCCACGGGTGCTTCTGGCACCGGCACATCGGATGCTTGAAGTCGTCGCTGCCGAAGCGCAACCGCGCGTGGTGGGTTGACAAGCTGCGCCGCAACCGGGCGCGTGACCGCAAGGCTCACGCAACTCTCACCGCGATGGGGTGGCGAGTGATCGTGGTGTGGGAGTGCGAGTTGCCCACGCAACCCGAGGCGATCGATCCCAACCGCTGGCCGTCAATCGTCCGGCGGCTCCTCCAACGCGGCCGCAGCGTGCGCGACTAGTCCCTGCCGCCCGGCCTAACCCCCACCACCACCGCCTCAACCACCTCTGGGCTCATCGGGTCCACGGCCGTGCCGAAGAACGCCACGGGCTTGCCGTCGCGGCCGACGAGGTACTTGCCGAAGTTCCACACGGGCAGCTGCCCGGTCGCGTTGCCGAGCGTGGCGTAGAGCTCGCTCTGCGGCGCGCCATCGATCTCGCCAGCCTTCACTCGCACCTTGCCCATGATGGGAAAGTCTGCGCTGAACCCAGCGGCGCACGCCTGAATCTCCGCCTTTCCTCCCGGCTCCTGGCCGCCAAAGTCGTTGCATGGGAACGCGATCACGCTGAACCCCTGCCCCTTGAATCGATCATGCAGTTCTTGGAGGCCCGCATACTGCTTGGTGTAGCCGCACTTGCTGGCGACATTGACGATAAGCAGCACCTGACCCCGGTACGCGGAGAGGTCGGTCGTGCCGCCGTCAAGGGTCGGCACGCGAATGGCCAGAATGTCCGTGGCCGGGGCATTGGGCGCGATCGGCGCCGTCACGATTCGATTGTCACAGGCTGAGAAATGCATGATGAGTGCCGCGGAGGCTACGGCGAGCGCGGCCAGTCGAGCTCCCACGCGCGTCCGCGCGGGCGAGCTCACGCCTCGGGGCCTGCGGTTGAAGGCACTTGCCCCCCTCACCCCTGCGCCTTCCATCCGTAGTCCACATACTCATGTGTGAAAGTGCCATCCTGGAAGAAGTCGACCACGCCGTACCCCGCCGGAACGCCCTGACAATCACCCTTCCACCAGCTGCCGCACACCGCGCCGTCGCAGATGTAGGTGATGCCGTCCAGCGTGCATCGATCAAAGAGATGCACATGCCCCGACAGGCACAGCTTCACGCCGCCGTGCTTGCGGAAGAGGTCGTGCAGCATCACGCCATCGGTGTGCATCTCCCCCGCCGGAATCGCCGTGTCGGTCCCGATCGTCTCGGGCTTTCTCGGCCCCCAGTAGGTCAGCGCGCACAGCGAGAGGATCGGGATGTGCGACACCACCACGATGGGCGTGGTCTTGGGCGTCGCGGCAAGCGTCTTCTCGAGCCACTCCAACTGTTCCGCATCGCAGTACGCGACATAGCCGCCGCCGCTTGGCTGCGTGCTGTCCAGCACGATGATTCTCCATCCGCCGCGGTCGCACGAGTGGTACGTCTTGGGAATCCCGAAGAGTTCGCAGGCATAGCGCTTGCCCCAGTCGGCCTCCGCGCCGGTCGTCTTGCTGTCCTTCCTGTTCCATCCAAAGATGTCGTGGTTGCCGCAGGTGTGCAGCGTCGGCACGGAGCAGTCTTGCTTGAGTCGACCCTGCCACACACCCCGCAGCAGGTCCGCGCGCGGTTGCGGCTGCCCAAACACATCCATGACGGCGTCGCCGCCAGTGATGATGAGGTCCGGCCTGCGCTCCTGCGCATGCGCCAGGCACGCCGACATGCCCGCCTCCGCGTTGCGTTCGGGCTGCACATGCACATCAGTGAGGTGCGCCACGCGGAGGGAGCGCTTCGGTGCGGCGAGTGTCGCGGCCCCCGCCGCGCCCTTGGTCGATTCACAACCCACTCCTGCGAGCACGCCGGTTCCGGCCAGCGCTCCTGCCCCCACGGCCATCAGTCCCGTTCCCAGAAAATGGCGTCTATCCAGAGTTTCGCGAGGTTCAACAGGTTCGATGGAGTGGTCGTGCGGAGTCATCCCCGCATTATGCCACTTTGCGGCGACGGCCCCTCAAACCCCCCGAGCTCTCATCAGAATGAGCATTCGGAATGCAACTTTTGATGAATGCTCGGGGGCTCCCCCGCCACCCTACGATCCCCGCGATGACGGCCCCCAATTTTTCACTTGTTGGCAAGGTCGCGCTGGTGACCGGCTCCACCCGCGGCCTGGGCAAGGCCATGGCGTTCGCGCTGGGCTCGGCGGGCGCCAGGGTCGCGTTCAACTACTACAACGACTCGACCCTCGCCGACCGCGTCCTCCAGGAATACCGCGCCCTGGGCTACGAGGGCGACTCCTTCCGCGCCAGCGTGATCGACGAAGCGGCGGTCAACCAGCTCGCGGCGTCAGTCGCCTCCACGCTGGGCCCCATCGACATCGTCGTCTTCAACGCGACGCCACTCCAGCCGCTCAAGCCGATCGAGGAATACGACTGGGCCTTCTACCAGTCGATGATCGATTACTTCATCAAGAGCCCATACCTCATCACGCGCGCGGTGCTGCCGCACATGAAACAGCAGCGATGGGGTCGACTCATCAGCATGACGACCGAGTCGTTCAATCGCGGGCAAGCGCCCTTTTCGGCGTATGTCGCGGCGAAGGGCGGACAGATCGGTTGGTCCCGCTCGATGGCCAACGAGCTGGCGCCTTGGCACATCACCGTCAACATGATCGCACCGGGCTGGATTCCAGTCGAGCGCCACGACACCGACCCGCAGGAGGCGAAGGATGCCTACAAGTCGCTCATCCCGATGGGCCGATGGGGCGTGCCACACGATGTTGCCGGCGCGGTCGTGTACCTCGCCAGTCCCGCCGCGGACTTCGTGACCGGGCAGGACATCCATGTCAACGGCGGGATGACGGTGGGTTAGTCGGTGGTCTTCTGCGACGCGGGCGCGGCGGGCAGTGCAGGCGAAGCGGGCGCGGCGGGCACGACCCGCACCGCAGGCGCCGGCTCCAGTCTCGTGAACCCAAACTGCGGCTTCACCTCGACCGGCTTGCCGCCGACTTCCAGCACCGGATACGCCAGGAAGTTGATCGGCCCCGACACCGGTCCAGGGTCCACCACCAAGTCTCGCCCCCGGCTGAACTCCACTCGATTGGCCGGATGGCGGCCAAAATAGTAGGTCGAGAGCGCGGTGTACTTGTCGGCCTCGCTGATGTCGACGGGCCACCACTTTCCGTCGGCATAGAACTCCGCCCAGCAGTGGTAGCCGTCGACACCGCCGGCATCGCGCTCGGATGGAACCGCCGCGCCGATCGCAAACCGCGCGGGGATTCCCGACGCACGGGCAAGCGCGATGAAGTAGGCGTGGTAGTCCGTGCAGTTGCCCGAGGTCGCCGTGGCCGCGCGCTTGGCATCCCCCTTGCCCCAACCCTGGCCAAACTTCATGTACCTGAAGGTGTCGATCGTGTGGTCGTAGAGCGCACGGGCCCGGGTGAGGTCATTCTGTTCCTTGCCATCGGTGACCGAGGCGGCAATCTGGCGGATCGATTCATCCACATGGACCAAGCGCTCATCCGCCAAGTGCTTCGATGGGTCGCCCGATTCGTCACCGTGAACTCCCTTCTCGACCCGCTCCACCTCCAAGCGAAGCACCACCTGCTGGTGGCTGTCCGCGGGCGAGAGTTCCAGGAACAGCACCTCGTTGCCATGCGCCGCGTCGGTGAGCGTGCGCTGCGATCCCGGCGCGAGGATCTCCTTCACCGTCACGCGCTGGAATGCATCGGTGGATGGGAGCGGAATCCACATCCTGGATGGCTGGTCCATCGAGGGAAGCGTGCACAGGTACACGAACTCGAATCGATCACGACCCTCCACGACCCCAAGGAGCTCGCGGTCTGCACCCTCGGTCGGAACGCGACTCCAAGTCTCGTCGTCGTGCTGCTCCCACGAGTAGAACGGCTTGCCGTTGATCTTGTGGACCGTCCGCTCGGTCACCTCCATCGCACCCGGATCGCCGGTCAGGAAGAAATCCACGTCGTAGACGTTGCCATCATCCGCCGCCATGTCGACACACGCAAAGTGGCGACCCGGCCCGAGGTTGGAGAGGTACTCCATGTGGACCCGAACCAGCTTGAGGCTGAGCGTGGTGTCTCCAAAGGCCAGCGGATAGACGCCACCGTGTGCCGCCGACTCCCGGGCAATGTGCGCCTCGATGCCGACCCTGATGTCGTCAGTGACGACATCGGGGATCTCCGACTGCGCTCGAGCGAACGACATCGAACCAATGACAACGACCGCCGCCAACGCGAGTGCGGAACCACGCTTCAACATTGAAGTCTCCTTCAGTTTCCCGACGGGGCCGCTGGGGCTGGATCCGTGGCCGCTGCTGCCGGATCCGCTGCTGCCGGGGCTGCAGGCGCGTCCTTCTTCGGATGGTCCTTCTTCGGGTGGTCGCCCTTGGGGTGGTCGCCCTTGGGGTGGTCGCCCTTCGGATGGTCGCCCTTGGGATGGTCGCCCTTCGGATGGTCGCCCTTGGGATGGTCGCTCGCGGCGGCGGCGGGAGCGGCGGCGTCCGCTGCTTCCTTGGTTTCACAGCCGATCATCGCCGTCGCGAACGCCAAGAGGGCAGTCGTCGCGAGTGCCAGCTGGAGTCCTGTCAGCCGCTTTGCGCGCATGTTCATGCTCATGTTGAGTCCTTCCTTCTGTGATTGACCCGCTGCGTACTCTACGCCATGCCCCGAACCCGCATCATTGGACTTTCCCGCCTGCTCCTCGCCCCGCCGTTGGCCGTGCTCGTCGGCGCGCTCGTCGCCCTGCTTGTCGGCTGCGGCGACTCGAGCCCTTCGGGCAACTCCAGCGCGTCGACGGCCGCGGCGGCGACTCCGGGGGCTCGACTCTCGGAAGAGGAAGCCCGGATCGCGCACTACAAGATTGCTCCGGTCGCCGAACCTCACCTCGCCTTCGTCTCCAATGGCGTGGCAGACTTCTGGACGATCGCCAAGGTTGGTGCGATGGACGCCGGCAAGGCCCTTGGCTGTGAAGTGACCGTGGAGATGCCCGGCGCGGGACTCTCCGACCAGAAGCGTCTCCTTGAGGACCTCGTGATCCGAGGAATTGACGGGATCTCGGTCTCGCCGATCGATCCCGCAAACCAAGGCGAGATCCTGGACCTGGTCGCCGAGCGCTCGCTCCTGATCACGAACGACTCCGACGCGCCCGCCTCGCCGCGGCTGGCCTACATCGGCATGGACAACTATCTCGCGGGACGAATGTGCGGAGAGCTGGCTCGCGAGGCGCTTCCCGACGGCGGCGAAGTGTTCATCTTCATCGGCCGACTGGAGCAGGACAATGCCAAGAGGCGTCGACAGGGATTCATCGATGGCCTGCTGGGGCGGAGCGTGGATGCGACCCGCTTTGACGAACCGTCGAAGGTCATCGCTGAAGGAAAAATCACGATTCTCGGCACGCTCACGGACTCGTTCGACCGCGCCAAGGCCAAGGCGAATATCGAGGATGTCCTCTCCCGGTACCCCAACCTGAAGTTGGTGACCGGCCTCTTTGAGTACAACTCCACGCTTGCCGTCGAAGTGCTCAAGCAGTCCGGCAAGACCGGGCAAGTGCTGGTCGCTGGCTTTGACGAGGGCGCCGATGTCATCCAGGGCATCCGCGATGGCATCGTCCTAGGCACCGTCGTGCAAGACCCCTACGGCTACGGCTTCGAGAGCATCAAGCTGCTTCACGCCTTCACGCGGGGCGACGCCTCTGGCATCCCGGCCGACCGCGTGATCTCGATCCCCGCGCGAGTGATTCGCAAGGACAACGTCGATGCATTCTGGAACGACCTGCAGTCCAAGCTTCAGGCCGGCAAGGGGGGGTCGAACTGATGCGCACCCTGCATCCAGCCGCCGCCGCGCTCCTTTGGATGGCCTGCGCCGCGATCTCGACTCTCTCAGCATGCACCATTGAGCAACACATGACGAAGGCTCCCTCCACTGCGGCCGGCTGCACGATCTCGTCCCACGACTGGGGCAAGGTCGACGAGAAGCCCGTCCACCTCTGGACACTTCGCAACGGCGCGGGGATGGAAGCGCAGATCACTGACTACGGCACGATCGTGGTGTCACTCACAGTGCCCAATGCGGAGGGTCGATGTGCCGATGTCGTGCTGGGTCGACCCTCCGTGCAGGATTATGTGGATCGCACGCAGTACTTCGGCTGCACCGCTGGTCGATGCGCCAACCGAATCGCCAAGGGTGAGTTCACGATCGACGGCAAGTCGTTCACCGTCGCCACCAACAACGGCGCCAACCACCTCCACGGCGGCGTGAAGGGCTTTGACAAGGTCGTGTGGAGCGGCGTCGGCGCGGTGACCGATGCGGGAGCCACGCTCACGCTCACCTACACCTCCCCTGACGGCGACGAGGGTTACCCTGGCTCGGTCCACGCGACCGTGATCTACACGCTCACGCCGGACAATCACTTCGATGTCGAGATGTCCGCGACGACGAACGCCCCCACCGTGGTGAACCTCGCCCACCACTCGTACTGGAACCTTGCGGGCCAGGGGTCGGGCGACATCCTTGGCCACACGCTGATGATTCCCGCCTCTCGGTACACACCCGTGGATGCAACGCTCGTCACGACTGGGGAGATCGCGCCTGTGGAAGGCACGCCACTGGACTTCCGCGTCCCCAAGCCAATCGGCCGTGACATCGGCGGCTACGCGGCCACCGCCTCGGACCCCGGCGGCTACGACCACAACCTGGTGCTTGATCGCCGCCCCGCCCATGGTGGGCTCTGGCTCTCCGCCATCCTCGCCGATCCTGCGTCAGGCCGCACGATGGAGATCTGGTCAGATCAGCCCGGCATCCAGTTCTACAGCGGCAACTTCCTCGACGGCATTCCCGGCAAGGGCGGCACCACCTACAACAGGCTCGGCGGCCTCTGCCTGGAGACGCAGGCGTTCCCGGACTCCATCAACAAGCAAGGTCGGCATGGCTGGCCTGATGTCATCCTGCGCCCGGGCGAAACCTATCGCCACCACATGAGCCACCGGTTTACGGAAGGGCCGTCGGCTGGCTGAGCGCCGCAGCGGCGTATCGGAGGACCTCAAAGAGGGTCGTGACTCGCATGCGACGATGCTGGTGGTGGCTTCGGCTGCTGCTGCTGCTGCTGTGTCTGCTGCTGCTGCGTCTGCTGCTGCTGCCGCGCCCAGTTCAGCAAGTACGCCGACCGCTTCTCCAAGTATTCGCGCAATGCCCCCCTCGGCTCGGTCGCGGTCTCGCGAAGGAACGACTCCGTGCTGGAGAGTTTGCGCGTGTCCTTGGCCACCGCGTCCTTGATGAGCTCGCGCTCCCGCTCGATGAACGGGCCCGTGTTGGACCACGCCATCGCTTCGGCGATCGCCTTGATGTCCCTGATGTACTGCTCACGCCACGCTGGCACCTTGAGGAGAGCACTGCGAAGCGGCTTGGTTTCGTCGTCCATCCCAGTGAATGGATCTAGCTCCGCGCCGCGAGAACCTTGTGGGGGACCATCTTGGCCAGATCGAGGCTCGTTCTGCGGACGATCGCCCCTGCCGCCGCGACCTCCAGCGCCAGCGCCACCGGGACCACGAGGGCCACCCGGCCCGCCGTGCCCCTCACGGAACGCTTCGTTCATGTCGTGAGGCAGGACATGAAAGACGCCCTTGGGATCAAGGTAGATGTTGTAATCGCTCGCACGAGTCCAGTACCCATCAGAGTTGCTGCTCGCGACATCGAACGCGATGAACCACAAAGCTTCCTCCACATCGAAGATCGCCGGAAGACGCTTCTCCAACTCTTCGGGAGTGGATGTCGAGAGGGTCTTGCACAGCTCCACCAGCTTGGCCCACGACTCGGGCGAGTCCTTCGTCTTGAGTTCGTACCGCGTTCGGTACTCATCAAGGTCTTCTCCTCGATAGTCAAGCCCGCCTGACCCGCGTGGCGACCCGTGCACCTTCCACCGAGCCCCCGCACCCTCGAACTCAGGCCAGTGCTCCTTGGCAAAGTCCTTGTTGAACTGCTGGGCGGAGACGAACACTCCCCACGACTCCCCGTTCACCACCACCTGCACGAAGTTGACGCTGGGCGCGGCCAACTTGCCCGTGGCCAACTGCGAATACAGCATCGCCGACATCATCGTTGGGTCACCGCTGCAGTTGAGGAGGTTGAGCGTCTTCTGACCGAATGCCCGGGCATCCTTGTCCGTGTGATCGATGGACACATTGAGTGACCGCTTTGATCCCCGGGAGACATTCAAGTAACTGCTGGCCCCGCGGAAGTGCACGCCGACCCCCTTCACCGTCACGCCGTCCACCATGAGGTCGGCCGGCACATCGGCATCCGTGTTGTGGAAGAGCTCCAGTTCCTCTTCCCAGTTGGGCACATCGAAGGTGAGGAAGACGGTGCGAACGATCGCCGGGTCAAAGGCCGCTGCTCCGGAGTAGTTGACGACCTCAGCCGGAGTGACCTTCGGCCCGGGCGTTGGAGTCGGCCTGTCCGCTTGACCCGGTCCACCACTTCCGCCTGGCCCGCCCCGACCGCCCGGTCCACCACTTCCACCTGGTCCACCCGGTCCACCGCGCCCGCCCCTCGTGCGCCGTGGCGTCTTCTTGAGTTCCTCCCGAGCAGCGTCTCGCTCGGCGCCTTCGAGGCGACCATTCTCGTCGGCGTCAAACTGCTTGAGCAGTTCGCGCTCTGGTCCCATCGGGGCGCCCATGCCGCCTGGCCCGCCCATGCCGCCCGGCCCGCCCATTCCGCCTGGCCCGCCCATGCCGCCTGGTCCTCGCTGTCCAGGAGGGCCATCAAACGGAGGTGGTCCGTCAAACGGAGGACGGTCATCAATAGGCGGCGGACTCTCGGGTCCACCCCGAAGTCCACCCTGCGCGGCGGCGACCTGCGTCGCAGAAACCACGGTGATTCCGATCAAGAGGGGCGCAACCCACAGTTTGAAAGTGAAAGCCATCGGCGGCATTGTCTCGCATCCTTCCATCGGGGACAGGGTTCCGCAACAAACCGCCGTTGTGTCTATCTTTGGAAGACTCATGCCAGCCCTTCTGATCCGACGACTCTCTAGCCCAGCCCTCCGCTTGCTGCCGTTCGCCATCGCGGCCGGCACCCTCTCCGCCTGCGCAACCCAAACCACGGTCCAGCAGTTTGGCGGGATGAAGGCCGTCATGCGCGAAGGGCAGACGCAGCCGCGCATCGCGTTGAGCGACGCCACCTCCAAGCCGGGTGCAATCGCCGTCGGGGCGATCGAAGGCCTCAATGGCGAGGTCACCATCGTCGATAGTGAGGTGTTTGTTGCGCGGCCGGATGGCACCGGCATTTCGATGTCCGGACCTGCGCCGCAACCTGCGGGTTCGGCGACTCTCTTGACGCTCAGTCATGTCGATGAGTGGCAAGACATCCGGATTCCGCAATCTGCCTCCGGCGCCGATCTCGACACGATGATCGCGCGGCTGGCGGCGGCGAAGGGTCTGGACACCAGCAAGCCCTTTCCGATCCAGATCGTCGGGAGGGTTGACTCGATCAACATCCACGTCGTGAACGGCTACTGCCCGCACGGGGTCGACCTCGGTTCGCAGACCGCGCAACCCTGGCACTTTGACAGCAGCTCACCAACGCAGGTCCGCATCGTCGGCTTCTTCGCACCAAACGCGGGCGGCGTGATGACTCACCACGGCTCGGACACGCACCTGCATGCACTGTTCACGCTGGATGGCGCAATTGCGACCGGCCACATCGATGCGGTGACGGTGGCAGAGGGCGCCACGCTGAGACTGCCGAAGTAGCGATTGGCGAGGCCACGGCTGCCGTAGCCTGCCATCATGCCGATTCGCCGACCGCGTTCGCTGCTCCACGCTCGCACTCGCCCGTTCCTCGCGGCGTTCTTCGGCGCTTCGCTCGGGTGTGAGTCGACTCCGGCGACACAGTCCCAATCCCCACAGATCAACTCACATGCCGGCCCCCTCTCCGGCGTGCACATCGTCGTGAAGGACAACATCGACGTGGCCGGAATGCCTACAACCGCCGGCTCGCTGGCACTCAGGGACAACATCGCCGCGGCAGACGCCCCGATCATTGCCCGGCTCCGCGACGCGGGTGTCGTCATCGACGGCAAGGCCAATCTCTCCGAGTGGGCCAACTTCAGATCGACTGCCTCCACCAGTGGTTGGAGCGCGGTAGGCGGGCTCACTCGAAACCCACACGACCTCACGCGCTCCGCGTGCGGGTCCAGTTCAGGGAGTGCCGCGGCGGTGGCGTCGGGGCTTGTACCCATGGCCATCGGCACCGAAACCGACGGGTCGATCGTGTGCCCGGCGGCCATGTGCGGAGTGGTGGGCCTCAAGCCGACCGTGGGAGTGCTCCCCGGCGACGGCATCGTGCCAATCTCGTCTCGCCAGGACACGGCGGGACCGATCGCCGCAAGTGTGCGACTCGCCGCGCTTGGGCTGTGCGCGATGGCGGGGTCGGACCAGTACTTGGTCACTGGTGACGCCAATGCCTTGCCAGGGGCTCGCCTCGGCGTGATGCGTTTCCACTGCGATGGGTACGGCGAAGCGGTTGATGCAGTCTTTGCGCAGGCGTGCGCGGCACTCCGCGAGGCCGGCGCCGAGTTGGTTGACATCTCTACCGCGCCCGACTTGGGGCGCATCTCGCAACTGGAATGGTCCCTCCTCTTGGAGGAGTTCAAGGACGACATCAACGGGTACCTGGCGACGCGTCCTGCGGCAGTCTCAACCCGCACGCTCGCTGACCTCATCTCGTTCAACGAGTCTCACCGCGCCGAGGAGATGCCGTACTTCGGGCAGGAGATCTTTGAGTTGTCCCAGGCGACGCAGGGTCGCGCCTCGCCCGATTACGCAGCCCGAGCGGCGGAGGCCGCACGACTCGCCGGTCCAGAGGGGATCGACCGATTGCTTCGCGACCACCAGTGCGTGGCACTGATCGCGCCGACGACTGGTCGCGCCTACCCGATCCGACTCGAGGGTGGCGACCAGTACGAGGGCGCGTGCACCACGCTCCCAGCCGTGTCGGGGTACCCGCACCTGACCGTCCCGATGGGAATGGCTGATGGATTGCCGGTAGGGCTCTCGTTCATCGGCACCGCGAACGCCGACGCCATGCTCATGCTGCTGGGCGCGTCGTTTGAAGTGGCTCGCGACCACGCCAACGGCGCCGCGGCGCGGCCTGAGCTGACCACCTTCCGCGACGGTGCCCGCAGCTGGAGCTACGCCGTGGTTGAAATCGAGGGCTGGCGAGTCCTTCTCGAAGAGTCGATTGCAGCCGACTCAACGCTCCGCCACGACATCGAAGCGGCGCTCGCCGATCGCCTCGCGCGTGTTGCCAAGCAAGTCCCGCCAGGGGCTCTCGACTACATCCGCACGATTCCCATCTGGGCCAGCGATGAGCCGACCTACCCGATGCGTGAGGGCGAACGCGGCGTCATCCCCTTCCACCACAGCCCCGAGTGGCTGCGCGATCACGGGATGAATCCTTCGATGGCGCCCGGCGTGCACATCATCAACCCGCGCGCCGTGCTCTACGACCACAAGGTCTTTGAGTGGGGTCCGGAGACGATGTTGCACGAACTCTCGCACGCGTATCATTTCGGCCGACTCGGAGAGGACAGCGCAGCCGTCCGCGCTGCCTTCGACCATGCGATGGCTGAGGGGCTCTATCAATCCATCCCCTCGCGCCGCGACCCGGCCATCATGGTCGCCGCCTATGCCACGACCAACGAGAAGGAGTATTTCGCGGAACTCACCGAGGCCTACTTTGGCCACAATGACTTCTTCCCGCACGATCGCGCCGAGTTGCGCGGCTACGACCCCGTCGGCTGCGCGATGGTGGCGAAGGCCTGGGGTTGCCCAGCGGACGACGATGCTCCCCCACCGCTCGTCTGGGCCACTGGCAACACGACCTGGACGACCGTCCCGGAGTGGGGTCTTGACGCAGCACATCCCATCGGTTCCACACACGGCGGGGTCATCGTCGATCACCACGATCACCCTCACTTCAACACCGATGTGGATCATGGCACGCTGGTGTTTGATTCGGCTGGTGCACGACTTGGTGCCATCGCGGGCGAGTACGCCGGCATCCACGGCATGCAACTGCGGGTCGAGGATGGAGTCGAATACCTCTACGCCGCGCACCTTCGCGGCAAGCAGATCGTGAAACTCCGCATGGATGGCACGGCGGTGTGGACACTCGGAGTGCCAGCGGAATCGCACAAGTACGACGATGACCCCAACGCCTACAACCCGACGGCGGCGGCCGTGGCACCCGATGGCCGCCTGTTTGTCGCCGATGGCTACGGTCGCAACTGGATCCACGCCTACTCCGCGGATCGCGGCTACCTGAACTCGTTCGGCGGACGCGGCGCGGAGCCTGGCCAGTTCCAGACCTGCCATGGCCTGGGGATCGACGAGCGAGGTCGCGCCGCCGCAAGTGGGTCTGCCGCTGACGGATCCGCCACGCGCGAACCACTCCTCGTCGTCTGCGACCGCGAGAATCGGCGTCTCCAGCGGTTTACGCTTGAAGGGGAACTTGTCGATGTCCCCGTCACCGGACTTCGACGCCCCTGCTCCATCGCGTTCTGGGATGGGCCTCACGGCGAGCGGCTCATCGCCGTCGCGGAACTTGAAGGTCGCGCCACGATTCTGGACGGCGACTACAAGGTGCTTGGCCATGTTGGCACGAATGACAACCCAAAGCAGATGGCGGTCAATGGCGTCCCGCCCGCGGACTGGACCCCCGGCATCACCACGGCGCCGCATGGCATCGGATTCGACGCCGACGGCAACCTCTACATCGAGGATTGGAACGCCACGGGCCGCGTGCACAAGTTTGTGCGGGGACGCGCCCCAAGGCAGGCCCCATGACGCCGAACCCCGGCTTTGCACTTCTCTGCGTGACGGCGATGAGTGGATGCACGATGTCCATCCGGCCACCCGCTGCTCCACTCGACCCCGTCACGGTGCATCTCGTTGACTATGGGGACACATCGCGGCTCTGGCTACCGGCCTCGACCGGGACACATGCGAGCAGGGAGCACGAGTCATGGCTCGAATGGTGCTACGGCGACTGGGAGTGGTACGCGATGGACCACCAGTCGATCTTCCATGGACTCATCGTGTTCGTTGTCCCCACGCCGGGGGCGCTTGGGAGACGCGAACACCCATCGAGCCCGACCAATGACCCGGCGGTACTGTCTGCGTCTGAGGTCCAGTACGCCATCATCGTGGATCGCTGTCGCGCCGAGGCACTGTCTCAACGGCTCGAATGCGAGTTTCGGGGACATGCATCCCAGGCGCACCTCAACACCTCGCGAGGCATTTCGTTTGTCCCCACCGATTCACCCTATTGGCTGGGACACCAATCAAGCACGGTGATCGCTGACTGGCTCCGCGAGCTGGGGTGCCAAGTGGATGGGTTCTGCTTGACGGCCACCTTTGAGGTGCTCCCTCCCACGGGCCAGCGGCCTCAGGGTTCCGGGCGAAGTGACTGAGGCACGGGTTCGTAGGATCCGCCCATGGGTCAGCCCCCACCCCGCGTGCGCCTCCTCGTGGCCTGCCCCGATGCGCGCGGCATCACCGCCGACCTCGACGCGGGCCCCATCATCGGGCAGCTGGTCCGGAACATTTCCCACCACGACTCACTGGAAGACCTCCGGCGCCGTGGGCGCCTTCTCGAGCGTGAGGTTCTTGCCGACGCCGTGCAGGCCCACCTTGAAGATCGAATCTTGGTCACAAAAAACCGGACGATCGTGTTTCGATGAGGCCGCATCACGCCCGGGTGTCGCTTGGCAGCCAGCCCATGATGTGGTCCAATCCCTGCTGAGGATCAGCCCCATGTCCACTCGGATGACCATCGGCCAGCTGTCGCGCGCGGTCGGTGTACCCGCCTCCACGGTCCGCTACTACGAGCGGCGAGGCTTGCTCGGTCCGCTTTCACGCAGCGCAAGCAACTACCGGCTCTACGGTGAGGAATCAATGGCGCGACTGGAGTTCGTGCGGTCCGCTCAGGCTGCGGGGTTCACACTGTCTGACATTGCCGCGCTTCTTCGACTGCGAGATCGACCCACGACGCCCTGCGCCGAAGTCCAGTCGCTCATCGGCAGCCGCCTGGAGCACGTTTCGCAGCAGTTGAGCCACATCAAGCATGTCGAGTCCGTGCTCAGGAGCTGGCTTGGCATATGCAGGAAGGCTGCGCGGACCGGGCGGTGCGGCGTCTTGGAGGGGCTCTCGGCACCCCCACGCGACCATTTTTCGAAATCTGCCAAAAGCTCTTGACCTTCAACCATGGTGCAAGGCGGATAATGCCAACACTCGCGAAAGGAGTGTTCCCATGAAGAAGCACCTCGTATCCATCGTTCTCGTTCTCGCTGGCGTCGGCATTGGTGTCGCAGCCTGGGCCGCAACAACGGCCACCACCGACCGCCCCGACTGCCCCGGCAAGGTCGTGTGCCCACTCACCGGTGAACTCGTCTGCAAGGACAGATGTCCCCTTGGGACGCCGACGACGGCTGGCGCGGCTGGTGCGGATTGCGCGGCTGACGGCACCTCCACCGACTCTGCCTCGGCCAGCACGCTTCCGCCCTGCTGCCAGCAGAAGAATCAGTAACTCGTGAGGGTCAGCATCCTCTACTTCGCGGGTTGTCCCAACCACCCGCCGGTGGTCGAGATGGCGCGCAACGTGATCGATGACTCAGGGCTCGAGATCGAGCTTGAGGAAATCGATGTCCAGCTCTCGCAGGTGTCCAGCCTCCGGTTTCTCGGCTCTCCCTCTGTCCATGTAGACGGCGTGGACATCGATCAAGCGGCGCGGCTCCGCACTGATTATGCCATGGCGTGTCGCGTCTATCCAACGCCAGACGGCCTCCCAAAGCGAGAGTGGCTGGTGGATGCGCTGGGTGTCCCGCATGGGGCAGGCATGGCACGGCCTGCTTCGGCGGAGCCCCGATCGGCCTTCGCTGGCACGGCGGCCGCTTCTGTCGGGTCGGTCCTGCTCTCCACCGCGTGCTGCTGGGTGCCACTGCTCGTCCTCGCGCTCGGCGCCTCGGCCGCGGGGGTCGCCGGATTTTTTGAGCGCTGGCGACCGGCACTGCTTGCGCTCGCCGTGGCCAGCCTGGCCATCGGTTTCTATCTCCAATACCGTCGCAAGACCGACTGCCACGGCCAGTGCTGCAGCTCGGCAACCCGAACCTCGCGGCGCGTGCAGCGAACCGCCCTCTGGGTTTCGGCGATTGTGGTTGGCGTGTTCCTTGTCGCGCCGGGCGCCGTCACCGGCCTGTTCCGTGGGTCAGGACCACGCGCCGCAGACCGCAGCCTCGCCACCCACGAACTCGCGTTTCATGTCGATGGCATGTCGTGTGCGGCGTGCGCGGGTTCACTTGAGGAGCTCGTTGCGGAGATTGACGGGGTCGTCGATGTGGATGTTGACTATGACACTCGCTCCGCACGCGTCCTGACGAACTCGGCGGAACTCGGCCCCACGATCGAGGCCGCCGCAGGGCAACTGGGCTTCACGGCCACGCCCACGGCGGCCACTGGCCTGCCGAATCGATTCCTCTCGACGCAGGTAGGGATTGACCAGGGTCCATAGCGTCCCCGCGTGCATTCCGCCGCCCGACCCGTCCCCTTCCTGCGAGACCCCTTCCGCCCGTTCTACCTGGGTGGCGCATTGTGGGCAGCGCTCGCGATCCCCGCATGGCTTGGGATGTGGTTCCACGGGTACTTCACGCCGTCACTGACGCCGCTCCTCTGGCACGCCCATGAAATGATCTTCGGGTTCGCGGCCGCGATCATGATCGGCTTTCTCTTTACCGCGGCACGACAATGGACCGGACTGGGACTCCCCATTGGCTCGCCGCTGGCCCTACTCGTTGCGCTCTGGCTCTCGGCACGCTTCGGCATGGCGTTCGCCTACGGAACGACGACCGCGCTTCTCGATGTGGCACTGCTGCCGCTTGTGGCGCTGACGCTGGCCTGGAAGTTCATTCGAGTAAGGAGCTGGACCAACCTGCCGCTTGTGTTGGTACTCCTCTCACTCTCGGCCTCCAACGCCCTGTTTCACGGCTCGATGCTGGGTCACCTTGAACTCCCGCCGCTGGACGCACTGGAATCGGGGCTCTTCCTGGTGATCGTCGTGGAGATGATCATCGGCGGCCGCATCATCCCGGCGTTCACGGCAAATGGCTCACCCCAGGGACTGATCTTCCACTCGCCGTGGCTCTACCGCGTCGCGGTCACACTGGCGGTCACGGCCCTCGCCCTCGCCGTGCTTCGGCCTACAGACCCGTGGAGCGGGCGCGTGTCGATCGCCGCCTCCATGCTCCTCGCCGTGCAGGCGATCGGCTGGAATCCGCTTGGGACACGCAAGCATCCCATGCTCTGGATCCTCCACGCGTCGTTTCTGTGGATCCCGATCGGCCTGTTCCTGCTGGGGCTGTCGGCGCTGGGATTTGTCCCTCGACCCGCGGGGATCCACGCCCTGGCTACGGGGTCCGTTGGAGGACTCATCATGGGGATGATCACTCGCACGGCACTTGGCCACTCTGGCCGCGCGATCCACGCGGGCCGAGTGGAGCAAGTCGCCTTCGCGCTGGTGATCCTGGCCGCGATCATCCGCGTCTCGGTCGCCCTCACTGGCACCCACTCCATCTACATGTGGGGCATGCTCGCCGCGGGGGTGCTCTGGTGCGCCGCATACCTGACCTACGCGATCGGCTATGCGCGAATCCTTGTTGCCGCGCCCATCCCACCACGCAACCCATTCCGGGTGGTGTCGCTCAGGTGATCACGATCGACTTGGGATCAAAGTCGGGCTCGGGGAGCTTGATGTCCATGGCTTCCATGGTGTCCACCATGATCTTGGCCACCAGCCAGTTCCTGAACCATCTCTTTTCCGAAGGCACGATGTACCACGGGGCCGTCTTGGTGGATGTTTTCGCCACCGCCACCTCGAATGCTTCGCGATAGTCCTTCCACAGCGCGCGCTCCTTCAGGTCGTTCGACTCAAACTTCCAGTGCTTGGCCGGGTCATCCAGCCGCTTCTGCAATCGCTCCCGCTGATAGTCCCGAGAGACATGGAGATAGCACTTGACGATGGTGGTGCCCTCATCCACCAGCAACTCCTCGAAATTGACGATGTGCGCGTACCGCTTCTTCCACCGCGACTCCGGCACCAATCCCCTCACCCGCACCACCAGCACATCCTCATAATGAGATCGGTTGAAGAGGCCTAGATAGCCGCGCGCAGGGGCATGGGCATGCACGCGCCAGAGGAAGTCGTGGGCAAGCTCGTGGCCGCATGGCGCCTTGAAGCTGGTGAGGCTCAACCCTTGTGGGTTGAGTGGACCAAAGACGGACTTGATCGTGGAGTCTTTCCCGGCGCCATCCATCGCCTGAAGAACCACCAGTACGGATCGCTTCCCTTCCGCGTACATCCTCTCCTGCAGATCCGCCAGCCGCGCGGTGAGCGTGGCGAACTCCGCTTCGGCCTCCGCGCGATCAAGTCCACCGTTGTCGTTGGTGGCCCACTCGCCCAAATCAATCTGCTTCGCGCCTGGCTTCACCCGGTAGAGATCTGTGTCCATGGCCGCATGGTAGTAGCGCCACATCGCGATCCAATGCGAAGCCGCCCCCCCTGGCGGCGACTGCTCCCGCAGCTAGCCTGCATTCATGTGGACCGCGGTCGCATCAACCAGTTTTCTCGTGATCGCGCCCGAGGCGCACCGGGACGCATTGGCGCCGTTCATCGCCTTCAAGTCAGCGCGGATGGCGACTGAGCTGGTGTCGCTGGAGGCTGCGCTCTCCACGGGACAGGGTGTTGACGACGCGGAGCGGCTCAAGTCGTACCTCTACGGCCGCTGGAAAGTGGACGGCGTGCACCATGTGTTGCTCGTGGGCGACGCCGACATCCTCCCCGTTCGCTACATGGCGCTGGACCGCGTGACGCCGGCCGCGTTCGATTACGCGTTCTACCCCAGCGACCTCTACTACGGCGACCTTGCGAAGGCTGATGGCTCGTTTGAATCCTGGAACGGCGCGCGCGAAGGCTTTCACGCGGGCTACTTTGGCGAGGTCCGCGGCGAGAAGAACAAGTCCGACCCGATCAACTTTGATGGCGTCGACTACTCGCCAGAGGTGGCCGTGGGACGATGGCCCGTTTCGACTCCCGAGCACACCGCCGCCGTCGCCGCGAAGACCATGCGGTACGAGGAGGCGATCGAGAGCCGGGCTGCGACGGACTCCTCGACGCCCGACACCACGCCGACCGCCGGACTGGTGATGGTGGGCGGGTGGATCGATGCGCGCCCCGCGCTTGAGGCCCTTCGTGCGGTGCTTGAGCCGAGATGGCATGTCGAGCGGCGCTATTTCGCCGGAGCCGACTACTCGGTGCCGGAGCCGACCGGGGATCAGGTGGAATCGCTCTTCCGAGGGGAGACGGACCTCATTCTCCACGTAGGCCATGGCAACGACGATTGCTGGGAGCAGTGCCTTTCCCTGGGATCGCTGGAGCGGCTGAAGGACCAATCCACGCTCCCCATCGTCATGAGTGCGGGCTGCTCCACCGCACGATTCGCCACGCTGCCTCCGTATGAACCGTACGAGGACATGGCGGGCGCGCACCACATCGGCACCAACGCCGGAGAAGTCTTCACCTCTCCGCCGCCGCCTCCGTCGTGCTACGCGCGAGGGGACTTCAACAAGACTGGCCTTGGAGAGTCGATGGTGCGAGCGCCGGACCGTGGTGCCGTCGCCTACATCGGCTGCAATACGGGCAGCCAGCCATGCGGGCTCACGCTGGTGGCAGGCCTCGTTGACGGAATCGCCACGCTCCCACACCCGCGGCTTGGAGATTGCTGGACACACGCGGTCGACTACTACATCGATCACGAGAACCTTCGCGCGCTGAAGCCCTCGCCGAGTTGGTATCCCGCCAGCATCTACTTCCAAGGCATGAAGTTCATGCTCTTTGGCGATCCGAGCATTCCTATCGCGAGCACGCTGCGCCGCGGCAGCAGCCACCCGTAGCGATCCAGCCGCCAAGCATCGCCATGGGGAGGTAGGCGACCGTGAGGTCAAGGATGTTGAACCACATCGGCGCGGGGATCATCGACACCGCCATGGCGCCGCCGAGCAAGAAAAGGCACCCGGAGATCATCGCAAGGATGAACTTGCGCGTGATCCCAATCTTCGAAGCCAAGTACGCCGCAACGAGCGTTCCCGCGGCGTGCGCCACGAACGGGTTCATCAGTTGCACAAATGAGTATTCGCCGATGTGTGCCTTGATGGTCTCGATGTCGTTGACATCCACGCCAGGCGGCGGCGGCAGCAGTGTCGCCCCCACGATGATGATGCCCATGTTGACCACGCCACCGGCGATGGTGCCGCCGATCACGGCGACGGTGTTTCGCAACCCGGCTTGGAGAACGGTGGGTGGCTGCGGAGCATGTTCGCCATCGGACATGGGAGTGCAAGACTTTGAGTTCATGCCTATAGGCTAGACGCGCATCGCGATGGGCAACTCCCGCTTCTCCCGCATCCCGCTTGGCCTCTCCACCGTCTGCACTGCCGCCACGGTTTGGTCATTCCTGGGCACTCAGGATCGCGGCGTCTGGGCCTTTGAAGTCGTCCCGCTCGGTCTTGGATTGCTCGCGGTTGGTGCCTGTGCCCCACGCTTCCGATTCACCTCGCTCACCAACGCCTTGCTCGCCACGGCGTTTGTGGTGCAGTGCCTTGGCGGTCGGTACACCTTCGCTGAAGTCCCCGTGCCACACGCGCTGCTCGATGCTTTCGGGCTGGATCGCAACCCCGTGGATCGAGTGGGCCACTTCCTCCAAGGGTTCGTCGCAGCGATGTTTCTGCGCGAGTTGCTCTTGCGCGTGGGCGGGGTGCGTCGTGGCCCGGTTCTCTTCTGGCTGGTGACGGGCACCTGCCTCGGGTTCTCCGCGTTCTACGAACTCCTCGAAGCGTGGGTCGTCATGCTCTTCTATCCCGATGCCGGGCCTGACTGGCTCGGTACGCAGGGCGATCCGTGGGACGCGCAGTGGGACATGACGACGGCGCTGGTGGGCGCGTTGGTCGCGCAGGTGACGCTCTCGGGGTGGCAGGCGGGGCTCATTGCGCGACTTGCGTCGATCCCTGACTCGCAATCCATGTCTCACCCCCCGGGCTAGCCCCTCGTGGGCTCACCGCTCCCCTGCCGGGGCCGGCGGGTCCGCCTCCCGCATCGCCGCATCCGCCTCCGCCAACAATCTGTCCAAGGTGCTCGGCGCCGCCTTCGCGCTCTTCGTCGTCCCTTGCGCGCCCGCTTCGCCTGCATCCACGATGATCCCCTTGGCATCGATGATGTACATCCGGTTTGGCCACGGCGAATAGACCTTGCCGGTCGCATCGTCGATGGTGTCGATCACCAGCGGCATCGAGACTTCGATCTTCTCATCAAAGGCCTTGGCGATCTCGCATCGCTCCGCCATGGTCTTCGGCGACGCGACCTGAAACTGGTTGCCCGGGACCTGGCGCCCGTCGGTCGGGTGCGCCTCGCGTTGATACACCATCACGAAGTTCACTCGATCCTTGTACTCCTTGAAGATCTCCTCGATCGCCTTGGTGCTGGCCACGAACGGCGGGCAGGTGCAGCTGCCGAAGACCAGCACGGTGGGCTTCCCGCGCAACTTAGAGAGCGTGACGGGGTTCTTCCCCTCGGCATCGCTGAGCGTGAAGTCGGGCGCTTCGTCGCCAGCCTTCAGCTTCCCTTGGTTCATGGAGGGTCGACCCTTGGAGCCGCCGCGCTCTTGCTGACCCCTCTGCCGCCCCTGACGCTGGCCCTCGCCCTGACCTTGGCCCTGGCCCTGGCCCTGACCCTGGCCCTCGCTGGTGCCCTGAGACAACGCGAACCCGTCAAGTAACCCCACCCCGAGAGCAGCGGTGACGATCACTAACCAGCGCGCGCGATGTGTACGAAGAGTTCGTGGCTGAGTGTTCATGGCAAGGGTTGGCCCGATCCCCCGCAGTCTGGACGGCGGGTTGAGTGGAATTGTTGAAACCCCTTGACAAACCGAATGCCACCGATACGATCCGACCCGTGCCGGGCACGCTGATTCTCCCCCCTCACCACTCACTCATGCGCGCGCTGGGGGAGGCGATTCTTGCGGCCACGCCAACGGCGCCGGGCGCGCCGTTCGTCGATCTCACTGACACGGTCGTGATCGTGCCCGCCAGCCGTGCTCGCGAGAGTTTGTGCGGGCACCTGCAGGCGCTCGCTGGTCGGCCAGTGCTCCTGCCCACGGTGCTCACCCCGGGCCGATCGCTGCAACACTTCATCATTCCTGACAAGACCGCCGTGACAGATGAAGCGTTGGTCCTGGCCTGCCTGCAGTCCCTCCGGACCGCGACCCAGCGAGATCCCGACACGATCCGCGCCGCACTGGGTGAGACCACCACTCGCCACGAGACGATGAGCCTGGCTCAGCGGATCGCCGCGCTTTTCTCGGAACTCTCGCGCGCGGGACTCCGCCCACACGATGTCTTGGCGCGCGGACAGCACGCGGAACTTGGCGAGTTCTTCCCCGACACCCTGTGGACGGCGCTTGACATGCTTGACCGCACGATCCACGACCGGCTCGCCGCGCTCGGCATGGATCTCCCCCACCTGATCGCCGCGCGCGCGATCGCATCGGGTCGGCTGGTCACTGCTGGGACGAGGCGCGTCTTCGTGCTGCTGGCGGACCCGATCCCGCTTGAGCGCCAACTGCTGGCCGCGCTGGAGAGCAACGGCGTCGCCGTCCACATCGTCCACCACGCCGCTGCACTCCCGCATGTCAATGAAGGCTTCCCCGACCACGAAGCGTGGGCTTCGATGCGCCCAGCGGTCTCGCGCGAGTCCATCGTCACCGTAGGAAGCGTTGGCGAACAGGCCGCCGTGGTGTTGGATGCCCTTGGTCGACTGACCGCCAGCGGTGCGCCTCTCACCGACGCCGACATTGCCATCGCCGCGCTGCGCCCCGCCGATGCGGAGCTCTTGGCTCGGCGGCTCGAGCACACAACGATTTCCATCGCGACTCCGCCCTCGCGCACGGCCGACCAGGGCGCGGCGGCACTCTTGCTCGCCGCCGTCAGCGGCTGGTGCGCCGAGCCGACGGCACTCAACCTTGGCACGCTCATCCGCCATCCGTGGGTGGAGTCTTGGCTGGCGGAGCAGGGCATCACCAACGCCGTCGCGCAGGTGACTGGCTACGCCGCGCACACCAGCGTGCGTCGACTTGACGCGCCGCTGGTTTCGATCAACCCGAGGGACGGGGCGCTCGAGCCGACGCTGCGCCATGTGCAAGAGTTGTGCGCTCCGATACAGCACGCCAACTCGCCGCTCGATGCCCTCACCGCGCTCCACCAACTCCTTCTTGCCTTGGCTCCCGCCACATCGACCCCCGCTGACGCGGCAGGATCCAGCGCCGTGGCCAATGCCCTCCTTTCGCTGGCTGAACTGCCCGCCGGCCTCCTCGGCAACTGCGAACTTCCGGAACTGGTTCAGCTCGCGACGAACATGGCGTCGCGCGTCGACCTCCCCAGTGAACGCCCCAACGGCATCGAGTGCATGGGCTGGCTGGAGGCTGGCGTGTGCGATGCCCCGCATGTCGTGGTCCTCTCCGCCAATGACGGCACGCTGCCAGAACCAACTCCCATCGATCCGTGGCTCCCCGATTCGCTGCGGCAGAAGTTGGGACTCCCCTGCTCTCGCGCGCGCCGAGCCCGTGACGCATGGCTTTTGGATGGACTGTTCATCCGCAAGGCTTCGGTCACCTTCGGCGTCCCCGCCACGAGTGCCGAGGGCGAACCGGTGCTGCCATCGCGATTCCTCCTTGGTGACGACCCTGTCCAGCAGGCCGAGCGATTCTTGGCGTTGTCCGATGAGGCCGCGCACGCGCGCCTGGCCCAGTGGGACATCGCGCAGCCACCTGGCCCTGGCTTTTTTGCGTGCCCGATGCCGGAGTCGATTCGCGAGATCACCAGCATTTCCGTGACGGCATTCAAGACCTACCTCGACTGTCCCTATCGATTCCTTCTTGAGCGTGTACTCGGGCTTGCACGCGAGGACGACCTTGGGCTGGAACTGGATTCGATGCAGTTTGGAACACTGGTGCACGCGGCGTTGCACCGCTGGGGAGTGGTCGAAGCCGCGCGCGCCACGCCGACCGTTGCTGCCGCCGACATCACGCGCGAGCTGGACGCCGCGCTTGACGATGTGCTCCGCGCGTCGATCCCCGAGTCCATCCACGGTGCTGCGACCGTGCAGATCGCGATGGCTCGAGCCCGACTTCAGGCGTTTGCCCCAGTGCAGGCGGCGTGGGCCAGTCAGGGCTGGCGCGTGCGGCATGTCGAACTCGACTTTTCCGAACGCGCCGTCCACCCGGATGCTCCCACTCTTGAGTCCCCTCACGCGGTGCGGTTTCCTGGAACCGATGGCTTGCTCCTCTCCGGACGCATCGACCGCGTTGACTTCAACGAGCGGACCGGGCAGTGGGCGGCCATCGACTACAAGACCGGTTCCGACCAGGCCACGCCGGAAGACCATCGATCCGGGCGCGCACCCAACAAGGAATGGATCGATCTCCAGCTCCCCCTCTACCGCGAACTCCTCGCCGCGACGGGAGTGCCGCGCGACGCCATCACGCTGGCCATCGCCGCGCTGCCAGCGGATGGAGAACTCTCACAGATCACCCAGGCAGCCTGGGGTCCCAGCGAACTTGATGCCGCCGTGGCGCTCGCGGCCAATGTGGTGCGCCGCATCCAGGCTGGCGACTTCACTCCCACCGCGACCACATTCAATCATTGGGACCTCCTTCGCCCGATCTACGGCATCGGCATCCAGGGCTTGGTCTCCGGCGCCGCCGCTGCGGGGGCGGGCACCCCATGAAGTCGATCGTCACTGCCAATGCTGGTTCAGGGAAGACCTACTTGCTGGCCAATCGGCTGGTCCGTTGGATGATCGAACATTCGCGCGCCCACGACGGTGCCGCCGGCGCGGATGCGATCCTTGCCATCACCTTCACGCGAAAGGCTGCGGGCGAAATCCTTGAGCGCGTGCTTCGCCACCTCGCGATGGGAGCGACGAGCGAGACGGAGCGTGGCCGCTTCTCTGACCCCGGCATGGTTGGCCCGGCGACGGCCGACGAATACCGCACCGTCCTCTCTCAAGTGTTGGCACAACTGGATCGACTCTCCGTCGGCACGATCGACAGCTTCTTCTCGCGCATCGCCCGGGGATTCGCGGAGGAACTCGGCCTTCCCGACGACTGGACAATCGGAGGGCGGGACCACGAGGACTCGCAGCGCGCTCTCGCGCTCTCTCGACTGCTTGAGGCTGACCCGACAGCCGCCTGGCCACTCGTGCAGCGATCCAGCGCGGGTGCGCCGAAGGCTCGCGTTCATGAGTCGCTTCTCAAGGAGCTGAATGCTGCGGCTGCGTTCATCGACCAGTGCGACATCCACCGTGCGGGCATGTCTCCGTGGGAAGCCCTCTGCCCCGACTCGGTCGCGATCTTTCCCGGTGCGCAGTTGGCCACCGCAGAACAACTCGCGGCACTCATGTCCGCCCTGCTCACGGCGCCACTCCCGCTGAAGAAGGATGGCACGCCCCATGCCAACTGGATCAAGGCCCGTGACGGCCTCGCGAAGCTGGTGGATGACCGGGACTGGCGCAGCGTGCTGGCCAGCAACTTCGCCGGCAAGATGCACCGGGGCGAGTCGTATTCCAAACAGTTTGCGGCCACCGAACTCGCACGGGCCGTGAGCGGGCTCCTTTGGCATGCGATGGCGCTGGAATCGAGGCTGATCAAGCAACGCATCGGCGCGATCGCTGCGCTTGGCCAGCAGTTTCGAGGACTGCTCAGCACCATTCGCCGGGCCGATCGACAGTACTCATTCGCCGAGATCGCCACCGCCATCGCGCGCGCCAGTGGCCTGGATGCCATCGGCCTGGACGACATGCGGTATCGGCTCGATTGCGCCGTACGGGACCTGGCCATCGACGAATGCCAGGACACCAGCCCCGAGCAGTACGCGGCCCTTTCTCCGATTGTCGAGGAGATCTTCGCCACGGAGCACGATCGCCAGTTCCTGATGGTGGGCGACCCCAAGCAGTCAATCTTCGGCTGGCGCGGCGGCACGCCGTCGCTCATCGGACGCATGAACACTCACTACGCGGCTGTCCTGGAGCAGGACATCGCGCTTGGCACCAGCTACCGCTCACATCCCGGCGTGATGCGGCTGGTCAATGAGGTGTTCGGCCCCACCGCCCAAAGCTCGCTGCACGATCGCCTGACCGCGCTTGATGGAGACCCTGCAACGGTCGTCGCCACGGTCTCGGCGAGTGCGTCGGCGCTTGAGGCCCTCCTGGCGCCGCTGGGTCAACACGCCCCCGCGGCAGTCGGCGTGCCACCGGTGGAGAGAGTGCTCGCCCACTGGTCATTCGTTGAGCACACGAGTGCGCCGACGCTGGCTTCGAAGCCATCCGCCATCGCCGCCTGGGCGGTTCCCAAGAACGAGGAGTGGGCGGACATCACCGCAGCAGTCGTGGCCGCTCGCGCCACGGCACGGCCGGACGCCTCGATAGCAGTCTTGGTCCGCACCAACAAGCACATCACGGCGGTCGTGGAAGCGCTCCGTGCGCGAGGCGTGGCCGCGAGCGACGAGGGCGTCGGCGCGCTCACCGATGCCATGGGCGTCGTCACGCTGATGGCACTGCTCAAGGTTGCCGAACAGCCAGGCGACACCATCTCGATGTTCATCGCCACTCGGCCCGCCGTGCGCGCGGCGCTTGCCCCGGTCATTGAGATCCCCCAGCGCTTCGGCACGAGCGACGCTGTTGCGCTGAGTCGCCGCCTGCGCAAGGCACTCCATGAGCGCGGGCTGAAGGCGTGGCTCGCCGACGCCGCGCAGGCCATCGCCCCCCTGTGCGTCGAGCGCGACCGCGTCCGGCTGGAACAACTCCTCACCCTTGCCGACACGGCTCCCGCAGACTCCATCTCCCGGCCGGAGCGATTTGTCCGAATGGTGGAGTCCCTCGGATCGCGCACCGTGAGCGGCGACCGCATCCGTGTCATGACCATGCACGCAAGCAAGGGACTTGAGTTTGATGAAATCGTGCTGCCGTCGATGGGAGAGCGCATGGATGAGGTCAAGACCGGACCCGGCGAATGGACGATGATCTGCGACGGCGCAGGCGGTACGCCTCTGGCGATCGGCCCGCTTGTCGGCGAGGAGATTCGAGCACTGAGCCCGCTCCTCTGCGCACTGCACACCGAAGCGCGCGTGGGGAGCCTCTCCGATGGCCTGAGCCTCTTCTATGTGGCCATCACCCGAGCCAAATCAGGAGTTCATTTCATCTGCGGCGCGCCGACGGACAAGGATGAGGCTTGCCTTACTCCGCTGTGGCTGTTGCGTCGATCGCTGCCCGACTTCGATGCGGCATACATCGATACCTTTGCCGCGCAGGCCAGCTCTGATGTGCCGTTCTGGCTCTTCGAAGGTGTCACACCTGGGGCGCTGGATGGCGCCGACGCGGCTGCCGTAGACCGATACGCCGCCGAGGCGCACGAGCGGCGCATCCCAACTGTTCCTGCACCAGCTCAGGTCGCGCCACCGATCACCACGGTCCGTGTGGCTCTTCCCCACTCCCTCGGCGACCCCGAAGCGCTTCGCCGCGGCACGATCGTGCACGCGCTCTTGCGGCAGGTGGAGTGGTCCAACTTGGGACTTGCCGCCACCGACATCGAGCGAGCGCATCAGCTGGTCCAAGCGGAGCTGCGGTCGCCGGTCACTGACCATGAACTCGCCTCCGCAGTGGCGGCCGCGCGCGCTGCGCTGTCCGGGCCGATCGGCGCAGCGATGGCTCGACCCACTGCGCCGACGGGAGTCACCTGGACCGCGCACGGTGAGCTCCCCTACCAACGCCGTGACGCACGGCAGGCGCGCGCCTCGGGGCGGATGGATCGAGTCGTGCTCGGCGCTGCTGGCGGTCGCATCGTCCAAGCGCATGTACTGGATTTCAAGACGGGCTCAGCAGGTGATACGCCCGCACAGATCCTGGAGCACTACCGCGCACAGATGGATGACTACCGCGAGGCACTGTGCGAGATGACGGGCGTAGCGGCGAACGACATCGCCGTGAGTCTCCTGATGGTCGATCGCGGCGAAGTCATTGACGCGTAGCGCGCGGCGGCGGCCGCCCCTCGCTGGCCGCCTTCACTCGAACCAATCGACCCGCGTGCGACACGACCTGCCCCGCACGGATCTTCGCCGTCTTCCTGAGTTCAGTCTCGCCGTCCACCGACACCTCTCCCGCGGCGATGAGTGCCTTCGCTTCTCCCCCGCTGTCGGCAAGTCCAGTGGCCTTCAGGAGGTCGCACAGTGCGATGCACTCGCCTCGCAACTGAAACTCAATGGCGTTCATTCGATCAGGTGCGTTCATGTGACCAAGCGTACGTTCGCGACGCGCGGCAACGGATATCCTCCAATCCGTGCCCAAGCCGATTCGCGTCAGTGCGATCCCCTCGACGGAGCCTCGACTTCTGTCCGGCGGCAATCCCCAGATTGCGAAGGGTAACGGCGACGAAGTGGTGCAGGCGTTCATCGCCGCAATGCCAGGATGGAAGCGCGACATCGGTCGGGCGATTGATGACCTCGTGTCGCGCACCCACCGCACCACACCCGGATTCCGCAAAGCCGTCCGCTGGAACACCCCGTTCTACGGCATCGACGGCAACGGCTGGTTCCTTGGCTTCCACTGCATCACGAAGTATGTGAAGGTGGCGTTCCTCAATGGCGCCGCGCTCACGCCGATGCCGCCCATCGAGTCGAAGAACAAGGGCACTCGATACCTCCACATTCACGAGGGCGAACAGATCGACATCGCGCAGTTCACGACATGGGTTCGGCAGGCGGCGATACTGCCGGGAGAGCCGCTCTTCTAGGGAACTGGGGAGTTCAGGCGGCGCAGTGTAATCACGCTTCCGCGAGCCGCTCTGCGCCTCCATCTAGGGCTCCCGCGGGTGAGTCGCGGGGCCACTTCACGCCCGAGGGCCCGCCACACGCGCCCTCCCGACGCCCGACGACAGGACCGATTCAACCCAACATGGCCTGAATTGGTTGCTTTTGCTTGCCGATACTCATACACTTCGGCTAACTAACCGCACACACAAGCAACCACCCGCAGAGCCGCCGCCAGCGCCCAGCCACTACACCCAACCACGACCCACGGTCCCCATGTCCAGCCTCCAGAGTTTCTTCGCGCGCCACCCCGTGTTCACGAGTGACGAACTCGCGCACTTTCGTGGCAGCCGGGGTTCGCACAACCCCGGGACGCTCCGTGTCCTGCTCGCGCGGCATCGTGCGCGTGGGAGGCTCCTGTCCGTGCGCCGCGGCGTGTATTCGGTCGTTCCCCTGGGCATGGAGCCCGAGTCTGCACCGGTCGATCCATACCTCGTCGCCTCTCGGCTCGCACCTGACGCAGTTCTCGGCTACCACACTGCGCTGTGGCACCGCCGGGCAAGGAGGAGGTGGCTACCATCCCCCAACTCTCACAAGAGGTGGACCGATGAGAGCGACCCGGTCAGTACCTCGAGTGGTACTCTCAAGCCGCACTCGTTGGAGGCATCGACATGAGCATGCGCGGACTCGGCACCACGATCGCAACGCTCCTCCACCTCGCTCTAGCCCTGTGCGCCTGCAACTCCGTCACGATGACCGGGACCGGGGCCGAAGTCGCGGGCAGAGTGCGGGCGGTCCTGCTGGCCAACGGCGAGGATTGCGCATCACGCGGCCCCGACGGCGTCACCGTCCATCCGTATGGGCCGATCGGGGTGAGCGATCCTGCCCAGCACGCCGGCGTCGGCAGCGGTCACCTCGACCCGTCGCAGGGCAAGTTCCTCTTCGAGGCCATGGGGGTTGACTATTTTGACAACCTGCGCTGGATCGAAGTCACCATCACGCCGTGGGACGATCGCCCAGGCATCAAGCGCAGCGTCTGGGTCAACGTCTGGCACTTCCTGTATGTCCCGCCGCTCACTCCCGGCCCGGACTTCCTCTTGACTGACATCGTGATGGATCGGCTTCGTGGAGCCGGGGAGTCGACCTCAGACGCCTCGGTCTTTCTGGCATCGCTCCCACCCGACCAGCGCTCCCTCGCCTCCCACCCATTCGATGACCCCGCGCGCCTGCACTGGAGTTATCTCCGCGGCGTGCGCCCCGGCGTCGCGCTCACCTCGCTGGACCCGGCGGCGCGCGAGAAGGCGCTGGCCATCTTCCAGTCGCAGCTCTCCAATCGCGGCGACCTCACGATCGACCGAGTGATCCAGATGGAGCGCTACCTTCGCCAGCGGAGCATCGATCGCGGGGCACCGGACCTCTCGTTCGATCCAACCATGTACTTCGTAAGCATCTGGAGTGGGTCGAGCGAGCAGGGCCCGTCCGGGGCGCCTGTCACTGCCCCCTCCACCGCACGCCTGGAAGGGCACCATCTCAGCCTCAACTTCACCACGGAGGCGGATGGGACGATGCACCACACGCCTCTCTTCATCGGCTCACAGCCGCAAGAAGTGCCCGACGGCCCGATGAAGGGAGTCCGCAACCTCGGCAAGCAGCAGGACGCGTTTTTTTCGCTCGCTCGTTCGCTCACGCCTGCGCAACTCGACCGCGCGCGCATGCCGGGGGCCGTCCCACGCGACATCGTCACCGGTCCGGGTCGAGAACGACTCGAAGGTCCGCCGAAGGGACTCCCGGCCTCCGAAATGACCGACGAGCAGCGCACGCTGCTGTGCGCCGTGCTGAAGGAGTACGCGGACTTGCTTGAGTCCGACCTTCGAGACCACGCACTCCGCGAGATGCTCGGCGACGCTGACTCAGACCCAGACCCAGACTCAGACTCAGACTCATCCTCAGCCCTCGCCGCCACCCACTTCGCGCTCGCCGGCGACATCGACCGCTCCAAGCCGCACTACTTTCGACTTCACGGCCCCACGCTCATCATCGAGTTCGATTGCTCCAGCGGCGACCCCGACCACCTGCACAGCGTCTGGCATGATCCGCGGGGCGGGCTCGGGGTCGACCTGCTCTCGGAGCATCACGCGACAGCGCCCCCCGCCACCGCCCCCTAATCCAAGAATCTCACCCGACCCGTGTCCACATCGTAGATCGCGCCGAGGATCTGCAGATCACCTGCTGCTTCTGCCTTGGACAGGATCTCGCTTCGCTCGCGCAGCTGCTTCATCTGGTACCGCACATTCGCCACTTCGGCGGCACGCACATCGCTGATGCCCTCCACCGCGGGCTTGATCGCCGCGGTGAACGCACTCATGTTGCCTGGCAGAGGCGTTCCCGCACAGGTGGCGGTGACGGCGCCACACTTGGTGTGACCCATGACCACGATCGTGTGCATTCCAAGCGCGGCGCTCCCATACTCGAAGGTGCCCAATGCCCCGGGATCGACGAAGTTTCCGGCAATGCGAACGACGAAGAGATCGCCCACGCCTTCGTCGAAGATGAGCTCGGGCGGCGTGCGAGAATCGGCACAGGTCAGCACCCCTACCTGAGGCCGCTGGCCACACTCGCCCGTCTGCACGACGCGCTCCAACTGCCAGGAGTGCACCTTGCCACCGCCGTCGAGGAATCGACGATTGCCCGCCTCCAGCGTCGCGCGACCAGCCTTTGACGCAATGACGGACGCATCTGCCTCGCGTGCCTGGTTCGCCAAGACCGACTCGCAGCCCAGCGGCGCGAGGCCGACACTGATCGCGAGGATTGCGGCGACCCAGCATGATGAATTGGAAGTGTTCATGCGGCGAGCCTAGCAATCGCGCGGCGCTGACGCATCCGCGAGTCCCACTACGATTCACCCGAGGACCTTGGCCGCATGCTCACGCTCATCCTTCTCGCATGCCTCGCCGCCGCCGAACCCGACTACGAGCGGCGCATCGTCGACATTCCCATGCGCGACGGAGTGACGCTGCACACCGTCATCACGATTCCCAAGGGGGCGACGGACGCGCCGATCCTCCTCACGCGGACTCCCTATAACGCCACTGCCAGGTCAACGCGGGCGCAGTCGGATTCGATCGTCCAGACGCTGCCCATGGGCGACGGCGTTTTTGTCTCGGACGGCTACATCCGCGTCTTCCAGGATGTCCGCGGCAAGCACGGCTCCGAGGGCGACTATGTCATGGTCCGCCCGTTGCGCGGGAGCCTCAACCCAACCAAGAACGATCACTCGACCGATACCTATGACACCATCGAGTGGCTCATTGAGAACGTGCCCGAATCCAATGGCCGCGTCGGGATGCTGGGGAGTTCGTATGAGGGCTTCACCGTCGTGATGGCGCTCGTCGACCCGCACCCCGCCCTCAGGGTGGCCGCGCCGATGAGCCCGATGGTCGATGGCTGGATGGGCGATGACTGGTTCCACTACGGCGCCTTCCGCCAGAACAGCCTGGACTTCTACGCGGGCCAGTGCGCCGGACGCACGACGGGGATCACGCTCGATCACGGCGGCTACGACGATTACGAGAACTACCTCCGCGATGGCTCGATCGGGGACTTCGCAGCGCGGACCGGCGTGGCGTCGCTTCCGACCTGGCAACTCGTCTCATCGCACCCTGCCTACGACGCCTACTGGAGCGACCAGGCGCTGGATGCCGAGATGGCGCGGCAGCCTCTCACCGTCCCGACGATGTGGATCCAGGGGATCTTCGACCAAGAAGACATGTGGGGAGGGATCCACTGCTACCAGGCCGTCGAGCCGAAGGACACGGAGAACACAAAGAACTTCCTCGTGCTCGGTCCGTGGCGACACAGCGGCGTCAACTACGAAGGCTCGACGCTTGGGCCGCTGACATTCCCCTGCGACACGGCGCTCGAGTTCCGACGCGATGTACTGAAGCCGTTCTTCGACCAGTACCTCAAGGATGGCGCGCCCAGCGTCGACACGCCCCCCGTCTTCTTCTATGACACTGGCGCCAATCACTGGGATCGACTCCCGTCGTGGCCCGTCTCGTGTGCAAGCGGGTGCCCCGACCAGTCGCAACCGATCTACCTCCGTGAAGGATTGGGGTTGTCGTTCGAGCCGCCCCCGAACACCTCGCCAGAACCCAGTACCTCGTTTGACGAATATGTGAGCGATCCTGCGAAGCCCGTCCCGTTCGTGCCGCGGCCAGTGAGCCCTGGATTCGGCGGCGAACTCTGGAAGCGGTGGCTCCTCACCGACCAGCGTTCGGTCGACGGCCGACCCGATGTCCTCTCGTATGTCAGCGAACCGCTCACCGCACCGCTGCATCTGGCGGGGACTCCCAAGGTGAACCTCATCGCCTCGACAAGCGGCTCCGACAGCGATTTCGTCGTGAAGGTGATTGATGTTTATCCGCCACGCGTCGCGGAGAAACCCGAGATGGGCGGCTACCAGTTGCCGATCGCGATGGACATTTTCCGCGGTCGGTACCGGGAGAGTTTTTCCCAACCCACGGCGATTCCATCCAACACACCACTTCCCTTTCGCTTCGACTTGGGACCGGTCAATCACACGTTCCAGCCAGGGCACCGGATCATGGTGCAGGTCCAGTCGAGCTGGTTTCCCCTCTATGACCGCAACCCGCAGACCTTCGTCCCCAACATCTTCTTTGCGCAGCCTGGCGACTATGTGAAGGCCACGCAGCGGATCTATCACGACCCTGCGCACGCGAGCTTCATTGAGCTGCCTGTGGTGGCCGACCACACTCCGGGCTAGAGCCGGTGGACCTTGGCGATCATGTTGGCGTACTTGGGATCAACCCCGGCAGCGGCGGCACACTCCCTCCACTGCGCGACGGCCTTCGTGACCTCGCGCACAATGGCTTCGCCTCGGCCGCGCTTCATCGACGCCGTCTCCGCAACCGCCTCGAAGTCGTCGAGCGTGAAACCATCTCGCTTGCCCGCCAGGCTCATTTGGTGGCTCGAGGTCCAAGCGCCAGACGGGCGGTATGCGTACATGACATCGAAGGCCGGCGAGAGGGACCACTTCCCGTTCTTGTCCATGAGGAAGGCGATGTTCTTGACATGATCGTCCTGGTTGCGAGCGATCACGTTGAAGGCCATCCGCCGAAACTGTTCTTCGACGGCGTCCATCGGCAGGCCCAGCCTGCGGATGACGGCCAGGGCTTGCTCGTACGAGTGCGCGACCGGATTGTTGAAGTCGAGGTGCGCCAGCGCGCCCAGCGACTGCATGTGGAGTTTCTCGCCGTCATCCAGCCGATCGAACCGCTTGGACATGAAATGGCGCCGTCCGTTCTCCTCGAGGAGGCGGCACTCGGACATCCGGATGCCCGCGGCCTTCGCCATCAGCGAGTACGCGTACTCGATCGCACCGAACCCCTGCGAGTCGGCGAGGTCGCGGTCCGAGGTGTCCAGGACGCCGTCAAGTTTCATGAGCCAGTACTCAAACCCAATTGGAGCCTTGACTTGGCCTGAGCGAACCTCATTGGTGGCGGGGTTCCAGGCGATGACGGCCTTGGCGCGGGCCCCTCCAGCCGATGATCCGACGCCCAGAATCTCTCGCAGAGCGTGCTCCTTGTGCGAGTCGGCGAATGACGCCTGCAGGTTCTCTCGGTTGGCAAGCACATCGGAGGCCAGCGTCACCAGCGAATCCACGTTCAGGACAGTCGCCGAGCGGCTCTGGGGTCCCCGGACCGGCTTGAACTCAAGCGCGCCCATCCCGCGTGTGCCTGTGTGACACAGACGCTCGACCGCGTCGATGTCCTGGGGCAGACGCCCCTGCGAGGCCAGCCACGCATCGATCACAGCGTTGCCAAAAGTGTCGGGCAGTGCATCGGCGAGCATTCCCGGCAATCCGTGAAACGACGCTTTGGGCAGGTTGGGGAAGCTGTAGATCTGTGGGCTGAGCGGCATCATGAGCGGCGCGACTTCGATCCCGCTTCGCCGAAAGGCTGCGCTGAACTCAAAGCTCGCGATCTCCCCTGGTCCATTCACGGACACCGCACCGATGGAACTTCCCCACAAGCGAACCTCGGCAACCGTGCTCACGATCCACCTCCTCCCCTTCGGGCCTTTGGTGAATCGTCTCCCCAAGTCCACTTGGTGGCAGGCGCGGTCTTATTCTGACTCTGGCTGGGCGACGCGCGCTGGCGCTCCTTCGCTCGCGAACGCAGTTGCGCCAGCGGACTTGCGAACGGGGGCGGCACGAACGCGTCCAGGTTCCCGAGGAGCCCGAGCGCGCGGACCACGCGGATGAGGTTGGTGGCCTGGCTCGATTCGCCACTCTCCAAACGGATCAGGGTGCGCTTGGAGACACCCGCTTCGCGCGCGAGTTGAGCTTGGGTAAGGTTCTTTTGGAGCCGGAGTCGCGCAAGGCGATCCCCCAACTCCGTCAGAACCGCCGCGTCCGTCAATTCTGATGTATTCGACATAAGTGACTCTTCTGGCCACTATATCATCCATTTTGCTGTGTATAGGACATTTTTGTCACTTTGAACACAATTATAGAACCTCCCTTGCGATCGCCAGTGCCATCGGCCCACAAGGGCTTTCCTTGATCGAGATGAAGCGCGTATAGGCGACACGGACGAGGACGGTTCTGTCGCCCGACATCGTCTCACGGAGAAGAGGCGTGGCGGGGCACCCCACACCACGCAAACCTTCACCGTCCCCGCCGCGGATTGTTCAGGAGCGCGCGCTC
Source organism: Planctomycetia bacterium (assembly GCA_005776885.1). Classification (GTDB taxonomy): domain Bacteria; phylum Planctomycetota; class Phycisphaerae; order Phycisphaerales; family SM1A02; genus SXOD01. The sequence goes on along the minus strand of SXOD01000034.1, from coordinate 2,372 downwards.
CGCCGGCGGCGGACACTCGGCATTGATCCACTGAATCACGGCCGCCCACCCCGCACTCTCGGCATCGTTGGGCAGGTAGCCCTCGATCGCCGTGACCGCGTCCCACCCATCGTGCAAGTGCGCGGTCAGCACGGGGTCCACCAGTTCCGCGCGCTTCACCTTGGCGATGTACTCGTCCGGCGAAAGCGCGTCGACGAACGCGTGATACCCCGGCATGCGGCTGCCTCCTGCTGTCCGCCACAATTTTCTGGCGATCACCAGCCCGCGCGTGGCCACGGTCAGCGCGCGACCGATGCCATGGTGCTGGTGCGACGGATGCACCATGAGGTCCGCGCCATACAGCGTGTGGCCTTCGGGATCGTGGTCGGTGAACGACCCGCCCGCGGTGAGGACATCCCACGGATCATCGATGTGAAAGAGCGCCATCTTGAGCAACAGCGTGAAGTGCGCCCCTGCGACCGCACCGCTGGCGTCGTGGACCACGATGAACTGGCCATCCGGAAACACGCGATGGTGCGCCGCCAGTTCCTCGCTCGTGTACGGCCGCTCGGTCGGGTACACCGCGGCGCAGATGGCGGTGACCTCCGGGTAGTCCGCCTCCACCATGAGCCGAATGGAGTACCCCTCGGGAAGATGGATCGCGGCGTCGCGCATGTGTGCAGGGTAGCGAGGCGCGGTCTGTGTGGGGGCGCGGCGCATTCGCGGCGCATCCGTGGCGCATTCGCGGCGCATCCGTGGCGCATGACGTCGCAGTCATTTCTAGGTCGACCGCCCGGCCGCACGAAGTGCTCGCACCCGCAACCGTACATGAATGACAATCCCGGCATGGATGGCCAGCGACATGCCGATCGCGATGGCCTGCTCAGCCGTCGTGGCCGTGACAGGTTCGCTCTCATCGGTCAACCCCTATGAGAGTTAGTGCATGACCGCCACGGCCTCCGTGCCGCGATGCCGCGGCGCAGGCGAGCGGATGTGGAGTCTCGTTTAGACCCCCCTTCGATGTTGTGGTGTTCGTGTCCGCGCGCGTCCAGTCAACGAGAAGACCCACTTCGACTCGAGGCGGGCCCTGAACTCCCCGATCGAAACAGCTTCAAGTGGGGGTTCTGGCGGTGATGTCGCTCCGAGTCATAACCCCTCGTTTATGCGCCGTTCGAGGCCCCGCAGCGTGTCCAGCACCTGGTCGAACACCGGCGGCTCGGTGAGGTACATCTCGCGCATCGCCTCATCGTCCCTCGCAAGGTCCCGAGCACGCGATGGCGCAGCTCGGGCATCGCCAGGGCTGCCGAAGCCGACGGATGATCCGCGAGCCGTGCCAAGTCGGCGTAGTGCCGCGAGAGGCGGTCCGGAGTGTGCTTGTCCTGCGGGCGGTGATACTCCGCATGCAGGATGGTGGCCTTCTCCCAGAAGGTGCGCTCGGCCTCCAGCGCCACGACGCTGCACTCCCAGTCGGCGAATGCGCCCGGAATGATTTCCGCGATCCACGGCCGAACCGCATGGACCCCATGCGGTTGCTGATCGGTGAGCGATCCGAACTCGAGCTTCACGGAGCGCCGGATGTATCCGAAGCCGACGGGGAGGACCGACGGGTGGTGGAACAGCAGGTTGGTCTCTGCGCTGTCGCCCATCGCGGGCTCGAGGAGATCGGATTGGCTCGAGGGACCCAGTGCCTGCACGATCGCGTGGTCGAGCGCCGGCCTGACCTTCCGCCGCAACGCCAGTGCGCACGCCGCCTGTGCCTCGTGCATCCAGCGATCGAGCCTCGTCCTGCTTGCGTCGTCGTCAGGTGCATCGATGCCCACGAAGGCCGGCGCCAGCGACAGGTCGATGTCTTCCGAGAAGCGGTCGATCGCGCCGAAGACCTTCGAAAGCGAGGTCCCACCCTTGAAGACGAGGCCCCCGGCCAGTTCGCTCCGAAAGAGCACCGCGGGCATCCAGGACACCCAGAAGTCCTTCTCGATGATGACAGCGGACACCCCGCGGCGCGACGCTGCCTCCTCGATGTACAGACGTCGCTCCGATTCCGGAAGCTCGAGGAAGGAGATCTTCACCGGCCGTTTCCCGCCAGTTCGCGGAAGATCGGGTGCATCCACGCCGGTGCGAACCGAAGGTCCTTGGCCAAGGCGCGTCGCTCCGCCGGTGGGATCGTCCGCTTCAGGTGTGCGATCCGCTGCGGGGTGACGCGGTGCTTGCCAAGCGCACGAAGGGCCTGGATCAGGAGCCCGCTCAGGCGTCTGACCGGGTCGCTCTCATCGGTCCACCTCTTGTGAGAGTTGGGGGATGGTAGCCACCTCCTCCTTGCCCGGCGGTGCCACAGCGCAGGTGAGCGAAGCGAGCTGAAGCGCAGGTGACGCCGGGCACATCGCCGCGTAGGC
>SXOD01000033.1 GCA_005776885.1 Planctomycetia bacterium | reverse complement strand
GAACACCCACGTCCGCGGGTGTTGGGTGCTGGACCGGGTACTGAACCGGGGGTGACGCAGTGTCCTTCTCCGAGCTGCGGTCGGACATCGTTTCCTTCCGCCACTACATCCAGGCCGAGCGCGGGTTGGCGGAGAACACCCGAGGCCTACAGTCCCCAGCGCGACATCTACATCGAGAAGGATGCGTCGCGCAACGCCGACCTGGACCGGCTGCGGCTGGCGGCCACCAGTTCCATCCTGTCGCGCGACGACGTCATCGTCGTGGCCAGCGTGTCGTGCATCTATGGCCTCGGATCCCCCGAGGAGTATCGGGCCCGCGCCTTCATGGTGGAGCGCGGCCGCCCGCTGCACCGCCGCGAATTCCTCCTGGCGCTGGCCGGCATGCAGTACACGCGCAATGACCTGGATCCCTCGCGCGGCAACTTCAGGGTGCGCGGCGACGGCATCGAGATCTGGCCCGCGTACGAACAGCACGCCACGCGGATCGACCTCTTCGGCGACGACGTGGACCGCATCGAGCACTTCGACCCGCTGACGGGCGCGGTGCTCTCCTCGTGCGACCGCACCTTCATCTTTCCCGCCGTGCACCACATGATGCCGGCCGATCGCCTGAAGGCCGCCCTCGAGGGAATCCAGGAGGAACTCCGCGGGCGGACCGACGAGCTGGATCGAGATGGCCGCCTCCTGGAGGCGCAGCGCCTGCTTGGACGCACGCGGTACGACCTGGAAATGCTGCGCGAGACTGGTTCCTGCCTGGGGATCGAGAACTACTCGCGCCACATGGATGGCCGGCCGCCGGGCTCGCGACCGGGCTGCCTCCTGGACTACTTCCGGGCACGAAACCCGGACCGTCCCGATGACTGGCTGGTCATCGTCGATGAGAGCCACGTCACGGTGCCGCAGATTCGCGGCATGCAGCACGGCGACCGCGCACGCAAGCTCACGCTCGTCGAGCACGGGTTCCGGCTCCCCAGCGCGCTGGACAATCGACCCCTCACGTTCGATGAATGGACCGCGCTGGTGCCACAGGCGATCCTGGTGAGCGCGACGCCGGCGCCGTGGGAGCTGGAACGCTCAGGCGGCGTGGTCGTGGAGCAGGTCATCCGGCCGACGGGGCTGGTGGACCCGCCGATCGACCTGCGTCCGGCCCGCGGCCAGGTGGCCGACCTGCTGGAGTCGATCCGCCCCGTCGCCGCGCGCCGCGAGCGAACGCTCGTGACGGCGCTCACCAAGCGGCTGTGCGAAGAACTGACCGACTACCTCAAGCGCAGCGGCGTCCGCGTCCAGTACCTCCACAGCGACATCGAGACGCTGGAGCGGCTGGAAATCCTGAAGGCGCTGCGCGAGGGCGAGTTTGACGTGCTGGTTGGCGTCAACCTCCTCCGCGAGGGGCTCGACCTGCCAGAGGTGGCGCTCGTCGCCATCCTGGATGCCGACAAGCAGGGATTCCTCCGCAGCCGGTCCGCGCTGATCCAGACGATGGGCCGGGCGGCACGCAACGCCAACAGCCGCTGCATCCTCTACGCCGATGCCGTGACGCCCCAGATGGCCGAAGCCATGTCTGAGGTGGAGCGCCGCCGCGCGAAGCAGCTGGCGCACAATGCGGAGCATGGCCTCGTCCCCCAGACGGTGAGCAAGGCGATCCGAAAGGGAATCGAGTCAGAAATCGCCGCCGGCCGCGGCAGCGAGCACGCCAAGGCGAAGGCAATCGAGTTCGACCGCGACGAAGTGATCCGGCAGCTCAGCGAAGAGATGCTCGCGGCGGCCGACCGGCTGGAGTTTGAACGCGCGGCGCGACTGCGCGACGAGATCGAGCGCCTCAAGGCGGGCGAGGCCCCCACCGGAACGGCCTCCAGGCGCCCCGCCGGCCGGGGGCGCGGGCGCCGTCGCTCCTAGACTGGTCGATCCATGGCCCGCCGCGCCGCCAAGTCGTCCACGCCGCGCGCCGCGCCCGCCGCGGCACCGTCGAACTGCATCCGGGTGCGAGGGGCGCGAGAGCACAACCTGCGTGGCATCGACGTCGACATCCCGAGGAACAGGTTCGTCGTGCTGACCGGCCCAAGCGGTTCGGGCAAGAGCTCGCTGGCCTTTGACACCATTTTCGCCGAGGGCCAGCGCAAGTACATGGAGAGCCTCTCCGCGTACGCGCGGCAGTTCCTGAACCAGATGCAGAAACCGGCGGTGGAGAGTGTCGATGGCCTTCCGCCGACCATCGCGATCGAGCAGCGGACCGGCGGCCACACGCCTCGGTCGACGGTCGCGACCACGACGGAGATCTACGACTACCTCCGGCTCCTCTTCGCCCGGTGCGGCACGCCGACCTGCTGGCACGTCGACGACGGGGGCGCGACGTGCGGGCTCCCCATCAGCGCCACGCCCGCTTCGCAGATCGTGGACCGGCTGCTCGCCACGTCGGCGGGCCGCCGCCTGGTCCTCTGTGCCCCGATCATCAGGGCGCGCAAGGGATTCCACCGCGACGCACTCGAAGCGATGCGCAAGGCCGGATTTGCGAGGGCCCGGGTGAATGGCACGATGGTCGACCTCCGCGATGCCCTCAAGGAGGCAGGCGACAACCCCCTCGCGCTGGGCCGCTACGAAAAGCACACGATCGACGCCGTCGTCGACCGGCTCGAGGTGCATGCCGGCGACGCCCAGCGGCTCGCCGAGAGCGTGGAGACCACGTTGAAGGCTGGCTTGGGCTCGCTGGTGGCCCTGATCGAGGGCGCGAATGGCGCGTGGGAAGAATCACGCTTCAGCGATCGACACGCTTGCCCGGAACACCCTGGGTGTGCGTTGGAGGAGTTGGAGCCACGGCTGTTCTCCTTCAACTCGCCCCAGGGAGCGTGCCCGGCCTGCAGCGGGCTGGGGACGTGCGACGAGTTCATGGTGGAACTCATCGTGCCCGACGAATCCAAGGGCATCGGCGATGGAGCGATCGAGCCCTGGTGCCGCAACGGCCCGCGCATGACGATGTGGTACGGTCGGCAGCTCAGGAAACTCCTGCAGGCATTTGGCCTTCCACGCTCCACCCCCTTCTCGTCGCTTGATGCCGTGGCGCGCCGCATCCTGCTGGAGGGAGCGAGCGACGTCGACACCAAGGCGCTGGGGCTGCGGTTCGAGGGAGTGATCCCCAACCTGCGGCGCCGGATGCTGGAGAGCGAGTCAGAGCTGGTGCGTGAGCGGCTGCGCGCCTACCTCCGGCCGGTGGTGTGCGAATCGTGCCGCGGTGCGCGGCTCAAGGCCGAAGCCCTGGCCGTCAAGGTCTCGGGGCCCGGCGGGGCCCGCAGCATCTCCGACCTCACCGCCATGAATGTCACCGAGGCGCGGGCCTTCGCGCAGGGCATGGACCTCGGCGAGAACGCGGCGACCATCGCGGCGCCCATCCGGAAGGAGGTGGAAGCCCGCCTCGGATTCCTGGAATCGGTGGGACTGGACTACCTCACGCTCAATCGATCGAGCGGGACGCTGTCTGGTGGCGAGGCCCAGCGCATTCGCCTGGCGACGCAAGTGGGATCCGGCCTGGTCGGGGTCGCCTACGTGCTGGACGAGCCGACGATCGGCCTGCACCCGCGCGACAACGACCGACTGCTCCGCACCCTCCGGCACTTGACGGACCTGGGCAACTCCGTCCTGGTGGTCGAGCACGACGAGGAGGTCATCCGCAGCGCGGACCACGTCGTCGATGTCGGCCCCGGCCCCGGCCGCCACGGCGGGACCATCGTGGCGCAGGGGACCCTGGCGGAGATTCTCCCCTGTGTCGGGAGCTCGACCGCGGATTACCTCTCGGGCCGGCGGTCGATAGCGATCCCCGCGAACCGGCGCACGATGGATGCCTCCCGCCGCGGCATCCACATCCGCGGTGCCGCCGAGAACAACCTCCGGGCCATCGACGCGGACGTCCCGCTCGGCGGCATCGTCTGCGTCACGGGCGTGAGCGGCAGCGGCAAGAGCACGCTGGTCAACGAGATCCTCCTCAAGGCCGCCCGGCGCACCGTGCTTGGCTCCAAGGAGATCCCGGGGGCACACCGCGAGATCACCGGGCTGGAGCAGGTGGATCGAGTCGTGGAAGTGGACCAGTCCCCCATCGGGAGGACTCCTCGATCCAATCCCGCCACCTACACCGGCCTCTTCGACGAGGTCCGCAAGGTCTTCGCGCGCGTGCCGGAATCGCGCATCCGCGGCTACGAGCACGGCCGGTTCTCTTTCAATGTCAAGGGTGGTCGATGCGAGACGTGCCAGGGCCAGGGCGTGCGCAAGATCGAGAGGCACGTCCTGCCCGACGTGTTCGTGACGTGCGAGTCGTGCCTCGGCAGCCGATTCAATCCGCAGACGCTGGAGGTCAAGTACCGCGGGCGGTCGATTGCCGACGTGCTCCACATGACGATCGAGGAAGCGGTCGTGTTCTTTGAGGCCCACCCCAAGGCGCGTCGTCTCCTGACCGCGCTCAACGACGTGGGGCTGGGATACATGCAGCTGGGGCAGCCGAGCACGACCATGTCCGGCGGTGAAGCGCAGCGCGTCAAGCTGGCCACGGAACTGGCCATGGAACTTGGCGCGACCACACAGGGGCACACGCTCTACGTGCTGGATGAACCGACGACCGGCCTCCACTTCTGCGACGTCGACCGGCTCCTCTGTGTCTTGCATCGACTGGCGGACGCGGGCCACACCCTGGTGGTGATTGAACACAACCTGGACGTGATCAAGTGTGCGGACTGGATCATCGACCTTGGCCCCGAAGGCGGCCATCGAGGGGGCACGCTGGTGACCACCGGCACGCCTGAGGAGGTGGCCGTGCACCCAGGCAGCTTCACGGGCCACGCCTTGGCCCCCTTGCTCGCCGCGCGTGGACCGAGTCGCGGGAACACGAACATTCGTCGGGTGGCGAAGGCTTGCGCGGCTGGCAGGGCGGTGGGAACATCCCGCCGATGAAGCCACCCGAAGGATTCGAGACCACCCTGCGCGTGGTCCCCATGCCGCGCGACACCAACCATGTCGGCACGATCTTTGGCGGCTACATCATGAGCCTGGTGGACCAGGCGGCATTTGCCCACGCCCAGCGCATCCAGCCCCGCCGGTGGGTGACCCGCGCCGTCGACAGCCTGCAGTTCCACGCGCCCGTCCGGACCGGGGACATCGTCACGCTCTTCACCAAGACGGAGAAAGAAGGAAGGACCAGCCTTTCGGTCCGCGTGCGCGTCGAGTCCGAGAATCACGAGGACGGAAGGGCGCAGCTGGTCACCGAGGGTGTCGTCACGATGGTGTGTGTCGATCGCGCCGGTCAACCCATGCCGTGGCGTGATCCGCGCGCCGTGTAGGCGTCGCAAGCCCCTTGCCTCCCATGCCCAACGCCCACCCTGTGCCGATCACGATTGGCTGCCTCGCTTCGGGACGCGGGCGCACCGTGCTCCACCTCCACGAGCTGTGCCAGACGGGACGCATCCGGGGGCGCGTCGGCGTGGTCATCGTGAGCCGACCCGACGCAGCGGCTGCCCGGCGCTGCCGGGAGGCGGGGCTCGACGTGGAGGTCGTGGCGCCGGGGGAGCGAATCGACGAGGGCATCGACGACGTGTTGCTCTCCCACGACGTGAACCTGGTCTGCCTCTGCGGCTACCTGCGACCGTTCCGGGTGGACCGCTGGCGCGGTCGCTGCCTCAACGTGCATCCCGCCCTTCTTCCCCGCCACGGTGGCCCAGGCATGTGGGGAACACGGGTGCACGCCGCCGTCCTGGCTTCGGGCGACACCCAAAGCGGCTGCACGATCCATGAGGTGGACGAGCAGTACGACCACGGCACCCCGATCATCCAGCGGCGCTGCCCGGTTCTTGCCGACGACACCCCACAATCCCTCGCCGACCGAGTGTTCATCGAGGAATGCGCGGCGTGGCCGATCGCCATCGACCGATGGCTCGCCATGCGGGTGAATGGCTAGAGTGCCCCAGATGCGGTGGTTTCCCTTCCGACTGGCCGGCCTGGCCGCCGCACCCATCGTCGCGGGTGCGATGGTCCATTGCGCCAACGCCGAAGCCCTCGCGGAGCCCATCCCCCAGGGCGCTCGCGTCATCTCCGACGCCCGCGAAGAGGCCCTGCGCGAGCTGGGCGAACTTGGTGCCGCGGGACGCTGGCGCGATGCCGAGCGCCACGCGCGAGAGTGGCTTCGCACCCATCCCGACGATGAGTTGATGCTCTTCAACCTGGCGTGTGCCCAGTCTCGGCAAGGTGACCAGCGCGGCGCGGCCGAGAGCCTGAGGCAGTCCATGCATGCCGGGTTCGCGGAGTGGTCCCACCTGGACCAGGACCCCGACCTCTCGGCGCTTCGCCAACATGACTCGTGGGAGTCGATCACCGCGCTTCGTGACACACTTCGCTCCTCGGCCCGTCGGCAGCCGGATGGCCTCTCGGGAACGCGCGAGCGCCTGGGGATCGGCCCGGGACCGACGGGGCGTGCCGAGCGCGTGCTCGCCGACTGGAAGGCCCGGCACGGCGAGGACGGGTATCGCTTCGAGCGAGACGATGTCCGCCGGCTGATCTTCATTTCCTCGCTTGATCCCATTGCCGACACCGAGATGAAGTCGGCCCTGCGATCGCAGGCCGACCACCAGATCGAGGCGCTCTTTGGCGAGGCCCAGCCCGACACGATCGTGGTGGCCATCCCGTCGCTGGACGATGCCCCGAAGTACCTGGACTCCCCTTCCACGCCGGACGGCCCCACGCAGGGCGGCGTCTACGATCACGGCGAACGCGCACTCATTTCCCGGGACATCGGGGCGAGCCTCCGGCACGAGTACACCCACGCGCTGCACTGGGGCCACATGGATCGACTGCACCAGCGGCATCCGACCTGGATCCAGGAGGGGCTCGCGGCGCTCTATGAGAGCTACGACATCACGGAGTCGGGACGGGTGAAGTTTCGTCCCAACGAGCGCCACAACATCGTCTGGGACGCCCTGAACCGGGGAGCCGCGCCGCCGCTGGCCACGCTCTTCTCGATGTCGAACGACGAGTTCATCGACCCCTCGGGCGTCCTGGTCCACTACGCGATGGCACGAAGTGTCTTTGAACACCTGGCGAGCCAGCGAAAGGTGGAAGACTTCTACAAGGCGTACGTGGCGGGCTTTGAGGAAGATCCAACTGGCCGCCAGGCGCTGGAGGTGGCGTGGGGAAAGTCCATCGACAAGGTGGAGGATGGGTGGCGGTCGTGGGTCAAGCGCCGCGGGGCCATCGATGACACCGTCGGCTCGGGGGATGCTTCGCTGGGCATTGCCGGCCGGGATGCCGGGGACGGCGTTGCGATCTTGAGCGTCGCCTCGGGGAGTCCGGCCGAGAAGGCCGGCCTGCAGGCCGGTGACGTCGTCGTCCAGGTCGGGCCACGAACCGTTCGTTCGCAGCTGGAACTCCAACTGGACATGGCCCGGCGGAAGGTTGGCGAGAAAGTGGAAGTTCGTTTCCGGCGGGGTGATTCCTATTCGACGGTATCGGTCACGCTGGCCCCCCTGCGGCGCCAGCGCGACCGATGACCCTCTCCCGCCGCCCCAACCAACCCCAGGCACGCACCACCTCTCCGCCTCGCCGGCCCTTGATGGCCGGCACCGGGAATCTGGAACAATCTGCCGGGGTCGCCCTTTACAAAGGCTGCCGCAGGGCTACATTGTGCGTGGAGACCATCGGCGCCTTGAGTGCCCGGTGTGTGACCGGCCACTCTCGACCGGCGGTTTGCCGGAACGCGGGCGGACATCGCCCGCGTCCTTCGACCTGGGGCTTTCGCCCCGTACCACTCGGGTGCCCTCGCACCCTGAGCGAAAGGAGTTGGCCATGTTGATCACGATCAGTGCCAAGCACATGACCCTGTCCGAACGGATGGTGGGCTCGATCCGCCGCAAGGTGGGACGGCTCACGAAGTACTTCGACAAAGTCCAGCAGTTCGCCGTCATCGTCGAGCGGATGCGCCGCGGTTACCATGTGGAGATCCGCAGCGATGTCGAGCGCCACGATGACTTCATCAGCACGTGCGACCACGAGGACCTCCTCGCGTGCATCGACTTGGCCGTGGACCGCAGTGCCCGCCAGTTGACCGATCACAAGAGCAAGACCCGTCGCCGTCGCCGCTGACGACCCCCGCTCCCGCGGGAACCGACCGAGACAGCGCATGGCGGCGGAACCACGAACCGCCGCCATGCACCTCTCCTCGATCATTCGCCCCGACGCCATCATCGTCCCGCTCAGCGCCACGAAGCGGGACGGTGCGATCACCGAACTCTCCCAGGCCCTCGTCGTGGCCGGCGCCTGCTCCAGTGCGCAGGGCAGCGATGCCGCCAAGCTCGCGCTCAAGCGCGAAAAACGGGGATCGACGGGGTTTGGCCACGGGGTGGCCGTCCCGCACGCACGGCTCCCGTGGGAGCATGCCCCGATCGCCGCGTTTGGGATCGCCTCGGAAGGGATCGACTTCAAGGCGCTCGACCGTGAGCCGGTCCGCGCAGTCTTCCTCCTCCTGACGCCCGAGGGTCAGCCGGATGCCCACGTCGCCGCGATGGAATCGATCTTTGCCGCCATCGGGAATGCCTCCTTCCGTCGATTCCTCCACCAAGCCAAGGACGCCGCGGCGGTCATGGACCTGGTCACCGAACTCGAGTCGGGCGCCATCCGCGCCGGCTGAACCCGTGGCTGCCGAGACCGTCACGATCCCCAACGAGCTTGGCCTCCACGCGAGGCCGGCGATGGCGTTTGCCCAGCTGGCCATGACGTTCCAGTCGCGCGTGGCGGTCCGTCGGCGCGGCGGCCATGAGACGGTCGATGGAAAGAGCATCATGGAAATGCTGCTCCTGGCCGCGACGCGGGGAGCCCAGCTGGAGATCGAGTGCACGGGACCGGACGGCGACGCCGCTGTCGCGGCGCTCGCCGAGTTCGTGCGCAGCGGGTGCGGCGAAGGATCCTGAGTCGAGGCACTACTCGCCGCGGGGCGATCGACCCATCAACTGGGCCAAGGCGTCGCGGGGACTGGTGCGTCCTTCGCAGACGGCGTGCACCGCCACCGCGATGGGCACGTCGAGGGACTGCCCGGCCGCGCGCTCCACGACCGCGCGTGCCGTCGGGACGCCCTCGATCACGGAGTGGCTGCCGGCGAGGATCTCCTGCAGCGACTTCCCGCGGGCCAATGCCTCGCCAGTGGAACGATTTCGCCCTTCCGGGCAAAAGCACGTCGTGGCCAGGTCGCCGACGCCCGCCAAGCCGGAGAATGTGTCATCCCTTGCCCCGAACGCCATCCCGAATCGACGCATCTCCGCCAGCCCCCGAGCGAGGAGCATGCTCTTGGCGTTGTAGCCCGCTTCGAGCCCATCGAGCATGCCTGCAGCCAGGGCGATCACGTTCTTGAGCGCACCGCACAGTTCCACGCCGACGGGGTCGTCGTTGGTGTAGACGCGCAGCCACGGGCGGGAGAGTGCTTCCTGGGTCGCGGCTGCCCGACGCGGGTCCGCACTTGCCGCCACCATTGCGGCAGGCTGCTCGCGCGCCAACTCCGTCGCAATGTTGGGGCCGCTCACCACGACGCTCGGGGTGCCAGCCAGTTCGAGCCACAGCTCGCTCGGGCGGAGCCCGCTGCATACCTCGATCCCCTTGGTGGCGCTGGCCATGATGGGGTCGCGGGCCGTGGGAAGGCATGGCGCGAGGCGTCCGATGACCTGGCGCAGGTACTGCGTCGGGATCGCCGAGAAGACGAATGAGGCCCCCTCGAGCGCGCGCCCGGGGTCGGTCTCGATCGTGATGTCTGCGTGTATTCGGTGTCCGGGGAGCCGGTCCGATGCCCTGGTGCGCAGCAGCCGAGCGGCCTCGTCGGCCACGGGACTCCAGATGGTGGCGCGGTGCCCATTCTGGCGCAACACGTCGGCCGCGACGAGTCCGAGCTGGCCGTCTCCGAGGATCGTGGCTCGATCGCCCATTCAGCCATCGTACGAGCGGCGCGTCATCGCATCGAGTGCCCTTCATGAACCGGTCGCGACGGCGGTGCGTGATAGCCTGCACCCTCCAGTGCCCAAGGAGCTCCGACCGTGACTTCGATGCCCATCCAGACCACGCCGCCTGCCATCGACGACGCGAACTCCGGGTCCCGGCTGGAGCGCAAGCTCTTCGTCGCCCTGATGGGCGGGATGCTGCTGCTCGTCTCGTGGGTCGGCGGCAGTTTCCTGGGAATCGGCGAGGACGTGGCCAACCTGGTTGCTGCGGTCGGCGCGGCGATTGTCGCTGCTCCGCTCGTCATGGGCGCCTGGGCGGAACTCAAGAGCGGTGTCCCTTCCAGCGACAGCCTGGCATCGCTCGCCGTGCTGGCCGCCTTCGCCAACGACCTCTACCTCCCGGCCGGCTTCCTCGCGTTCTTCCTCTGGCTGAGCGAACTGGTGCTCTCGCGCACGGCGTGGGGCGCCCAGCGGGCGATCCGGGACCTGGTGGAGCTCACTCCCCAGGTCGCTCGGTTGGTTGATGCCGAAGGCCGCGAACGCGAAGTCAGCCTTGCCGCGGTGCGACCGGGCCATGTGGTCCGCGTTCGGCCCGGCGAAAACCTTCCGGTGGATGGTCGCGTCCGGGCGGGCAGCAGCAGCATCAACCAGGCGAGCCTCACGGGCGAGGCCGTGCCCATCGAGGCTCAGTCAGGCACCGACGTGTACGCCGGCACCACCAACCTGACTGGCCAGATCGACGTGGAGGTCACCGCCGTGGCCGGCGAGACCACCATCGGCAAGGTGGAGTCGCTGATCCGCGAGGCCGAGAATTCTCGGACAGCCCGGCAAGTCATGGTGGAGCGGCTGGCGCAGTACTACGTGCCTGTCGTGCTCATGGTGGCTGGCGTCGTGTGGTTCTTCACGGTGCGGAGCACGGATCCCGCGGTGCGTGCCACCGCCGAGGTCCGGGCCATCACCGTGCTGGTGGTGACCTGCCCCGGTGCCTTGCTGATCGCCTACCCAACGGCGATGGTGGCCGCGTTCGCCGCCGCCGCGCGGCTTGGCATCATGATCAAGCAGACCGGGGTGCTGGAATCCGCGGCCAGCATCGACACGGTGGTCTTGGACAAGACTGGCACGCTGACGACGGGTCGATTCTCGGTCAGCCGGCTGGCCCCCGCGGACGGGATCGACGCCGCCCTCCTGCTCCAGGCGGCAGCCGACGCCGAGCAAGCCTCCAACCACCCGCTCGCACGGTCCATCATGGAGACCGCCCTGCGGGCACGCATCTCTCCCGCAACGGTCACGGGTGCCGAGGAAGTGCACGGGCGGGGCGCACGCGTCGTCCGCGGCGGCGAGCCGATCGCTGCCGGCCGTGCGATGTGGATCAAGGAACTCTGCCCCTCGGCCGTCGCGTCCATCGAGGCGATTGAACAACGGATCGAGGGGATGTCCGGCGTGCACGTGTGCGTCGGCAGCGCGTACCTCGGTGCGGTGGGGCTGGAGGACAAGTTGCGCCCCAGCGCCGCCGAGACGGTGCAGCGGCTGCGCGAACTGGGCACGCGGCGCGTCTGCATCTTCACCGGCGACCGCCTGGGCGTGGCCACCCGCGTCGCGCAGGTCGTGGGCGCTGACACCGTCGAGGCGGAGTGCCTCCCCGAGGAGAAGCACGAGGAACTGAAGTACCTCATCTCGCGCGGCCACCGCACGATGGTGGTCGGCGACGGCATCAACGACGGGCCCATCCTGGCCAGTGCCGATGTCGGCGTGGCCATGGGACTCTCCGGCAGCGACATCGCCACCAACTCCGCCGGCGTCGCACTCATGAACGATGACCTGCGCAACATCCCGTTCCTCTTGGAGCTGGCGCGCAAGAGCCGGAGCGTCATCATGGTGAACATCGCCGCGGCAATCGTGCTGGCCCTGGTGGGACTGGCGCTGGCAGCGACCGGCCGGATCGAGATCTGGGTGACCCCGTTCTACCAGGCGGCGGCCTACATCTTCGTCATCGCGAACAGCCTTCGGCTGGTCCGGTTCGGCGAGGACTACGCGGGAGCCGAGGAGATCCGGCGAAACCTGGAAGCCAGTCGCGTGGCCAAGCCAACGCGCGCCGCGCTCCAGCCCCCCGCGTCGGCGTGATCAGGCGACGGAGACCTTCGGGTCCAGATAGACGTCCTGGATCGCGTTGAGGATCTGGATGCCATCCTTCATCGGGCGCTGGAACGCCTTGCGTCCCGAGATGAGACCCGTGCCGCCCGCGCGCTTGTTGATGACCGCGGTGCGAACCGCTTCCGCAAGGTCGTTGCTCCCGCTGGCGCCGCCGGAGTTGATCAGCCCCGCGCGTCCGCAGTAGCAGTTGAGCACCTGGTAGCGGCAGAGGTCGATGGGATGGTCGGTGCACAGGTCCGAGTACATCCTCTTGTCCAGCTTGCCGTAGGACGATCCTCCCATGTTGAGGGCCTCGTATCCACCGTTGTTTTCCGGGAGCTTCTGCTTGATGATGTCGGCCTGGATCGTGCAGCCGAGGTGGTTGGCCTGGCCGGTGAGGTCGGCGGAGACATGGAAGTCCTTGCCGTCCCTCTTGAAGGCGCTGTTGCGAAGGTAGCACCAGAGCACGGTCGCCATGCCCAAGTCATGCGCGTGCTGGAACGCCTCGGCGATCTCGGTGATCTGGCGTGTGCTCTGCTCAGAACCGAAGTAGATGGTGGCGCCCACGGCGGCGGCGCCCAGGTTCCAGGCTTCCTCGACATTGCCAAAGAGGACTTGGTCGAACTGGTTGGGGTAGGTGAGCAGCTCGTTGTGATTGATCTTGGCGATGAAGGGGATGCGGTGCGCGTACTGGCGCGACACGCTGCCAAGCACGCCAAAGGTGGTCGCGACGGCGTTGCATCCGCCCTCGATCGCCAGCTTCACGATGTTGCCGCCGTCAAAGTAGATCGGGTTCTTGGCAAACGATGCGCCGGCGGAGTGCTCGATCCCCTGGTCCACGGGGAGGATCGACACATAGCCCGTGTTGGCCAGTCGCCCGTGGCCGTAGATGCGCTGGAGGTTGACCAGCACCTGCGCGTTGCGGTCGGTGGGGATCCACACTCGCTCCATGAAGTCCGGCCCGGGAAGGTGCAGGAGATCCTTGGAGACCTTGGCCTTGTGCGAGAGAAGCGAGTCGGCGTCGGCGCCAAGAAGGGTCGCGATGTCTGTCATGGGTGGGACCTCTGGATTCCGGGCGGTCGCCGGGGTGCGGAATGTACTGAAAGTCGATTGCAGCGCCGATTCAGCCCGTTCACCACGAAAAAGGGCATGATTGCGGGCGTCGGGCTTGCAACGGTCTACCCTAGGCGCCACAATGGAGACATGGGAGTGACCTTCGACACCATTCGCAGCATCATCCGGGCGGTTCCCTTTCGACCCATCCGCATTTTCTTGGCGGACCAAAGGACGATCGATGTTCGGCATCCGGAGTTTGCTGCCGTCGCGCCGACGGGGCGGGAACTCACCGTGTACACGCCCGACGGTCGGATGGAGCGCCTCAACCTGCTGCTCATCGTCTCCATCGCGGAAATCGATGAGCTGGGACGCATGATCCCGCCACCCGACGCCGGCCAAGCGGCCTGAGGACTTGCGCCAGCCGCACCTTGCTCGCCCCATCTGAAACGGTGGAATGGCGACGGTTAAGTCACCTTTCTGCCCGTTTCAAGCGTGCGCTGGGGGCGATCGTGACGAAAGCCACCGTTTCAAGCGTGCGGGGCGCAGTCAGCGGAGGAGTGAATCCACCCGCCGCCAAGCACCCGGTCGCCGTCGTAGAGCACGCACGCCTGGCCGGGCGAGACCGCTCCTTGCGGCTGGTCAAACTCGACCTCGAATCTTGAAGGATCATCTGATCGCACCCGCACCCGCGCGGCGGTCGGCGTGGAGTGGTACCGAACGCATGCGTGGACGGGACGCCATTGCGTTGGCGGGTCGATGAGCCAGTTGGCGTCGCCTGCGACGAGTCCGGTGGCCGCGAGCGCCTCCCTCGGGCCGACCGTGACAACATTTGAGGCGGCATCGCGCGCGATCACATACAGCGGCTCGCTGGAGGCGATCTTGATCCCCCGCCGCTGCCCCACGGTGAATCGATGCTGGCCACCATGCTCGCCCAGGACGCGGCCATCGATGTGCCGGAGTTCGCCGGGCCTCACGGTCTCGGGCCTCATCCGCTCCACCAGCCCCGCGTAGTCGTCGTCTGGAACGAAGCAGATTTCCTGCGAGTCCGGCTTCTCGCTCACCGGGAGGTTGAACTCGCGCGCCAGTTCTCGAACACGCGACTTGGGCAAGCCACCCACCGGATAGAGCGTGGAGCCCAATTCATCAAGCGGCGTCCCGAACAGGACATACGACTGGTCCTTGTCGTGGTCGACACCTCGGGAGAGTGCGGGGGCGTCGCCAATCGATTCGGCCTGCGCATAGTGGCCGCTGGCCACATGCGAAGCACCGATCTGCCGGGCGTGCTCACGCAGCCGACCGAACTTGAGCCAGTTGTTGCAGCGGACGCACGGATTGGGCGTGCGACCCGCCGCGTACTCGCCGACGAACTGGTCGATGACACGCGCGAAATCGCTCTTGAAGTTGAGGACATAGAACGGGATGTCCAGCTGCGCGGCCACGGCGCGCGCGTCGTGGGCATCTTCGATGGAGCAGCATCCGCGGTGGGCGATCTTCAGCCGCAGCGACCCGCCCGGCGCGCGGGTGGTTGAGTGGCCTCGCGGGGCGTCCAGTTCCTCGCCAACAGACCCCAGCCGCATGAAGGCCCCCACCACTTCCCATCCATCGCGCTTGAGGAGTGCCGCGGCGACGGACGAATCGACCCCCCCGCTCATGGCCACCAAGACCTTGCCTGGGGAGTGGGGTGCGTGCATCGATCCAGCATCGTAGGTTCGGCGCCTCCCGTGATGCCGGGTTCCATGGTTCAATGACCGGACGATGGCGCTCTACGCAGGCTTTGACGAAGCTGGCTACGGATCCCTCCTGGGACCGATGACCGTTGGCTTCTCGGCGTGGATCGTGCCGGAGGAGGGCGCCATCGATGCACCACCAAACCTCTGGCGTTCACTCTCCAACGCCGTGTGCAAGAAGCCCGGCGATCGGCGCGGCCGTCTGGCCATCGCCGACAGCAAGCAGCTCAAGGGCCGTGGCGGCGTCGACCTCCACGAAGCCGCGATGCTGGAGCGTGGCGTCCTCGCTTCCCTGGAGTGCGCGGGGCGACTGGACCTGGCGGGCCCGCTCACGGATCGATGCGTGATGGAGGCGCTGGAGGCAGGACCATTGCCTACGCACGCCCCATGGACCGGCGACGCACTTGACGCCCCCATCGGGTGCGATCGCACCGATGCGCACTTGGCGGCACGGTCGCTCTCGAGGGCGCTCTCGGCACACGGCAGTCGGTTGCTGGCGATCGGCGCGTGCGCCATCGAAGTGGATGACCTGAACCGGCAATTCGCACGCGGCGTCTCGAAGCCGTCGATTCCTTTCTCCATCTCGCTCGAGCGCGCACGGGAGTTGGCCCACGCGTCCGGCGAGCAAATCGGCTGGCTGGCGTTTGATCGCCAGAGCGGACGCATGCGCTACCGCGATGACCTTCAGCACGCGTTTCCCGGCAGCCGCATCGCCATCCTCTCAGAGACCGAGCAAGAGAGCCGGTATCGAATCGTCATGGGAGCCGGGACGTTTTCCGTCTCCTTCACCGTCGGGGCGGAGTCGACGCACCTCCCCATCGCGCTGGCCTCGATGGCCGCGAAGTACCTCCGGGAACTTCGGATGGAACGATTCAACCGATACTTCAGGCGGCTGGCTCCCGAGCTCGCCCCCACCGCCGGCTACGTCGAGGACGGCCGCAGGTTCCTGGAGCAGGCCGCGCCGATGATGGCGGCTGCCGGCATCGAGCCAACCTGCCTGGTTCGATCCAAGTAGTGCGCCGGGGAAGTGCGCTGGGAGTCGCGCCGGGTTCAGCCTCGGGGGCACCCCATGCGGTTCTGGACCCGCCCAAATGATCCCATAACCCGTTGACCCGAGGGGGGTGTCGTGGTAGCCTGATGGATTCTCCAGAACTCAGGAAACTCCATGGCCACCGATCTGACGAAAGTTCGCAACATCGGCATCTGTGCACACATCGATGCCGGCAAGACCACTGTCACCGAACGCATCCTCTTCTACACCGGCAAGATCCACAAGATGGGCGAAGTGCACCAAGGCACCGCGACCATGGACAGCCTCCAGGAAGAGCAGGAGCGTGGCATCACCATCCAGTCTGCGGCGACCACCTGCCCGTGGACGCTGGATGACGTGGAGTATGAGATCAACCTGATCGACACCCCCGGCCATGTGGAATCTTCCGGGCTGCTTCGTCGCCGATCTTCGCTTTGATGTCCGCGAACGGCGCGAGCTTATCGACTGTGGTCGGCACCTTGTCGGCGTCCTTGATCTCTTCGAGCCGGTCCTTCAGCCATGCCTTGAGCGCGG
>SXOD01000032.1 GCA_005776885.1 Planctomycetia bacterium | reverse complement strand
GTGTTGAACCATTGCGGGCTGTTGGGGGCCGCCATCTGGCGCAGCATCATGTAGGCCAACTCGTCGTAGAAGGCCTCGGCGTCCTCGGTCGTGTTGAAGTATCCGTGCTTCTCGCCCCAGTGGCGCCAGCAGCCGGCGAGCCGGTGCACGACTTGCCGCACGCTTCGCTCGGGGCCGTAGACGAACTTGCCGGATTCAAAGAGCGGCGTGCCATCTTCCGCCAGCTGCGGGACGCCGGCCTTGCGGAAGTACTTGCTCACGACGATGTCCGTCGCGAGCTGGCTCCACTCCTTGGGCACCTCGGCATCACGCATCTCGAAGACGGTGCTGCCATCGGCATTGCTGATCTTGCTCGAGCGGCGGGCCCACTCGACCGTGCTGTAGACGTCCTTGCCTGCAGTGGTGAAACGACGGGAAACTTTCATGATTCAGGGAATCCTTCCTGGAACGGCTCAGGGCGAGTGGGGGCTTGCGTGAATGCGGACGGGGGGTGAATGCGAGAAGAACGGAAGCTGCCGGCGCGGCAGCGGACAGGGCATCAGCGCGTCGTCGACCGGAACCACATGTCGCACGACGACTGGATGCGCTTTGATTCAGTGGGGGGAGCGGTCGGGACGGGACTGGCCAGGGCCCCAGCGGCGTGCGGGTCGCGTTGGGCGACCACGGTCACGAACCGGAGCGACGCAAGTCTGGATTGGCTTGCTCTCGATCAAACGACGATTGAAGGGAACTGCCACGCCACGATCCTCCACGGGTGCCCAGGCACCCGATGCTGGGGGAATCCCACGCGACGAATCGTTGGCGCACTGGCCAAGGGCCCGTCTCGAGAACACACCAGCCAACCGATCTTGATCGGGGTGGCCTCGGCCCGCGACGGACCGCTTCCACGACGAACGAGATCGACCACCTCTGCCGGTCCAGCGTCCTTGCCAGTCCGGCGTGCCCGCTTTTCGGTCCACCCGGTCTGGGTGGGGAGAATCGCGGACGAATCAGCTTGCGCCACTCTCCAGAATGGCGCCTCAGGCCCTACACATCGGCCAGATGGCAGCACCATACCACTAGGGGTTGTGGTGGCAAGCACCTCAAACCACAAATTGTTGGATTTTTGCTGCCGCTGCCCTAACGGTTTGGGAACCCTATTCTTACAAGTTTTTCGCCCTTTGGCATCGTTCCGACACGGTTTCCACAACGCTCCTGTTGATTCCTAGACTCACCCCTTCGCCATGGACGGTGCCATCGAGAAGTTTCAGGTCCAATCCGTGGTTGCCGATGGCCTCACGGAACCGCAGCGACGCGCGGTGACCCATGGGGACGGGCCACTCCTGGTGCTGGCGGGGCCCGGCTCCGGCAAGACTCGCGTCATCACGCGTCGCATCGCATCGCTCATCGCACGGGGCGTGCCGGCGTGGTCGATCCTCGCGTTGACGTTCACCAACACGGCGGCGCGCGAGATGGCCGATCGCGTGGAATCGCTGGTTCCCATCGACACACCGGGCCGGCGCGGACTGACCGTGTCGACGTTTCATTCGTGGTGCGCGCGCCTGCTTCGACAGTTTGGCCCAACCTCGGAGGCGGCGCGCCACGTGACTGGTGCGCTCGAAGGCGGGTTCACGATCCTTGACGCCGCCGATGCCAAGGCCAGCGTGAAGCGCGCCCTGAAGGCGGCCGAGCTGGACCCCAAGCACTTCACGCCGGCGTGGGCGATGGGATACATCGGTGAGCAGAAGAACGTTCTGCGCACGGCGACCCAGTGCCTTGACGAGGCGCAGGACTTTGCGTCCCGAACGGCGGCTCGCGTGTATGTCGAGTACGAACAGATCCTCGGGCGTGCCAATGCCCTCGACTTTGACGACTTGCTGCTCCGCTCGGCCTTCATGCTGCTGCGCGACGAGGCCGTCCGGGGGGCCGTGCAGGGCCGTTTCAGGCACCTCTTGGTGGACGAATACCAGGACACCAACCACGCCCAGTTCGTCATCGCGCGCGTCGTGGCGCAAGGAAGCGGGAACATCTGCGTGGTCGGCGATCCGGACCAGGCGATCTACGGCTGGCGCGGTGCGGACATCAGCAACATCCTTGAGTTCGAAGAGGCCTGGCCAGGAGCGGCCATCGTCGCGCTGGGAGACAATTTTCGCAGCGTGGAGCCGATCGTGGCGTGCGCCGATGCCCTCATTCGCCACAACAGCGAGCGGCGGGAACGTCCACTGTCCAGCATGGTCGGGCCGGGTGACCCGGTGCGGCGGATCGCGTGTGCCGATGACCGTCACGAGGCCCGCGTCGTCGTGCAAGCCGTGCTGGATGCCCGCGCCGGCGGCACGCCCCTGCGTGAGATGGCCGTGCTCTATCGAATGAACGCGCTGAGCCGGGCGATGGAAGAGGAATGCCTGCGACGGGAGGTGCCCTACGTGGTGGCACGTGGCACCGCCTTTTATGAGCGAGCGGAGGTGCGATCGGCACTCTCCTACCTCCGCGTCCTCGCCAACCCCGCCGACGACCTGGCCCTGCAGCGCGCGGCGCAGAATCCCAATCGCGGGATCGGTGACTCCGGCTTTGCGAAGCTGCAGGCCCATGCGGCGATGCACGGCACGTGCGTGCGTGCCGTGCTGGCGCGCGCACGGGCCGCCGGCGTCGCCGCCCGGACGGCCAAGGCATGCGAAGCATTCGCCTCTGAGCTGGATGCGCTCTCGCTGCAGCTGGCGTCGGATGGATGGGAGGAAGATGGCTCGTGCCGGCTGGGCCGGTTCGTCATGGACTTGATCGACCGAAGCGGGCTGCGCTCCTTCGTGATGAAGGAATCGGCAGACGATGAGGAGGCGGAAGAGCGAAGTGCCAACCTGACGGAAGTGGCCAATGCCGCTGCCGAGACACCGATGCCGGCGGACCCCGAGCCGGCCGCGCCCACACCGGACCGCACGCTGATGGGTGCCCTTCGCGCGTACCTCGAGCGCGTGGCGCTCGTGGCGGACGCCGACATGGTCGATCCCGAGCGCGGTGCGCTCACGCTCATGTCGCTGCACGCTGCCAAGGGGCTGGAGTTTGACGTGGTGGCGATCATCGGCGTGGAACAGGGAATCCTGCCGCACGAGCGATCACTGGCCGATCCCTCGCAAATGGAAGAGGAACGGCGGCTGCTCTATGTGGGCATCACGCGTGCCCGTCGACAGCTGTTCATCACCAGCGCAGGGCTTCGCACCCGAAACGGCATCAGGCTCCCGACCATCCCGTCCTCGTTTGACCATGAACTGCCCGAGCATGCCCTCCGCAGGGAAGGCAGCACGGGATCGTTCGCGGGATACGGACGAGCAGGGGACGAGGGTCCAGGCGCCGAGGTGGGGTGGGAGCGTGGGCGACCGCGCCTTGCCGGCCGGCGGGTGGAGGCCGTTGACGGCACCGACGAGGCGGGCGGCTCGGAATCGGTCCGCGCCGGCAGCGTGGTTCGCCACTTCCAGTTTGGAATGGGTCGAGTGGAGGCCGTCTTCAGCGAAGGTGGTCGCACCAAGGCTCGCGTCGCCTTCCGGTCGTCGGGCGTGAAGACGCTGGTGCTGGACTTCGTCCGTCTTGATGTCGTGAGCTGAGTCGCGGGTTCACGTCGGCAGCCGCCGGCGTCGTCATCTGGTTCCGCACAGGCCGGTCTGCCACATCACGAATGACCACTGGTCGACCTCGTCGCGCACCCGGAGGGCGAGCGGCTTTCCGGCACCATGTCCGGCGTTGCGGTCCACCCACAGCAGGATGGGGTCATCAGGGCCGTTGGCGGCCTGGGCCTGCAGCAGCGCTGCCATCTTCCTTGCGTGGAGTGGATGCACGCGGGAATCATTCTCGCCGGCCGTGAAGAGGACGGCGGGATATCGCATGCCGGGCTTCACGTTGTGGTAGGGGCTGTACGCGCGGAGGACTTCGAAGCCTTCGGGCGTTTCGCTCGAGCCGTACTCCGGCACCCAGTACTTCGCGATGAGGAACTGGTGGAACCGGAGCATGTCCAACAGGGGCACCGCGCTGATGGCGCACGCAAAGAGCTCGGGAAGCTGCGTGACGGCGACGCCGGTGAGCAAGCCGCCGTTGGAGCCGCCCTCGACGGCGAGGTGGCCGGAGTCGGTCCAGCGGTCTGCGATGAGCGATCCGGCGACCGCGTACAGGTCATCGAACACATTCTGCTTGTTGGCCTGCATGCCCGCACGGTGCCAGGCCTCGCCATACTCGCTGCCTCCTCGCAGGTTGGCTACCACATAGACGCCGCCGCGATCCAGCCACGGCAGCATCGTCGCCTGGAACGCGGGTGTCAGCGAGACATTGAATCCGCCGTAGGCGTAGAGGAGGGTCGGGTTGGCACCGGAAGGGGTGACATCGTTCCGCCTCACCATGAAGTAGGGGATCTTGGTCCCGTCCTTGCTTGGCGTGAAGTGCTGGGTGACCACGATGGCCGACAGGTCCGCAGGCACTTCCGTCCTGGCCCACACGGTTGGATTGGCCTTGGGACTGTCGTACGAGAGGATCGTGCGCGGCGCGTTGTACGAGGTGTAGAACGCGAAAAAGTTGCCGTGCTCGTCGCTGGTGGAGACGCTCGCCGTCCCAATGCCCGGGAGCTCCACCGATCCAGTCCGCTGCCCTTCTGGCGAGTGGATGGAAATCTCGCTGTGGACATCGGCTTCCCACGAGACCAGCATCGCGTGCTTGGTGCGCCCGGCGCCATCCAGCACGGCCTTCCCTTCCGGGACGATGGTCTTCCACGACGATTGCCCGGGAGTGCCCCATTCGACGGAGACGAGCCGCCCGCGAGGGCTCTCGAAACTGGTCTTCATGACGAATCGGCCCGACTCCGAGAACTGCGGCTCAAATCGACCATCCAGGTCAACGGCGACAGGGATGCGATTCAACTCGCTCCCCGCGATCCAGGCCGGTGCGTCCGCGATCCAGAGATCGTTCCGCTGCCAACCGTCGGAGAGGCCAACGAAGAACCACTTCCCGTCGTCGGTGATGCCGACCCACGGAATGCGGCTGGGATCGGTCTGCTTGACGATGATTCGATCCCCCGCGGGGTCCTGTCCCAGGACGTGCCAGCGGCTCTCGCGGCTGTACGGGTCCTTGATGTCGCGAAGGCCGCTGTATGCAAAGGCTTGCTTGTCGGGGTTCCAGCCCCCGAAGTCCACCTTGCCGGTGACGACGTCGGACAGCGCTTCTCCCGTGGCCACGCGCAGCACTCGGAGCTCGCTCAACTCGCTTCCGGACTGGCTGGTGCCGTAGGCCAGCAGCGTTCCGTCCTTGGTGGGCTCCCACCAGTCCAGGCTGATGAGGCCTTGGTCACTCAATGCATTGGGATCGATCAGCACGCGGGCCGCAGTCTTCGGGTCCGCGCCGGCCGTGACCACCTTGAGGACCGGCTGGTTCTGTGTGCCGGTGCGCTCGGTGAAGAAGACCAGGTCGCCCGCCATCTTCGGGAGCCCGACGCCGCCGAGCTGCATGAGCGTCGTGAGTTCGCCGGTGAGCGCTTCGCGGCAGGGGAGGGCTTCCAGCACGGAACGAGTGTGGTCGTTCTGGCCGTCGGTCCAGGACTTGACGTCGGCTGACTCAGCTTCCAGTTCCTCCAGCCAGCGGTATTGGTCCGTCACGGCCGTGCCGTGATACGCATCGGCCACGGGTTCCACCCGCGCAATGGGTGGGGTGGCCACGGCACCCCGGGTTGTCGATGAAGTCCCCCCGACGTGGGTCGAGTGGGTGCCGGAAGCAGGGTGGCAACCGAAAAGCAGGCAGGTCCCAAGGAGGAGCGACGATTGGCGGATGCGCATGGCCGGTGATGCTAGGCCGTACGCGATCAGAGTCGCATCACCCGCATGCGGATCGTCTCGGGCATCGCCGCGAGGGCCTGCAGCACGGCTCGATCGCGGACCAGCTCCGTGTCAAGGATCACGTAGGAGGTTTCCCTGGTCGATTGCAGGAACTCGGCGTTGATGTTCACGCCTTGCGCCGCGAGGAGCGTATGCATCCGGCCCAGCACGCCGGGCACGTTGCGGTGCACGTGCATGATCCGGGTCTCGCCCTCGCGCAGGTGCGGGAGATCGACGCCGGGGAAGTTGACGGCGCTGTGCGTGGCGCCGTGCCGCCAGTAGGCGGCGAGCTTTTCGGCGACCTCCACGGCGATGGCCTCTTGCGCCTCGGCGGTGCTGCCACCCACGTGCGGCGTCAAGATCACGTTGTCCAGGGATTGCAGCGGCGTGGCGAACACCTCGCCATTGCGGGCGGGCTCTTCCGGGAAGACGTCGGCGGCGAGCCCGCCCAGGACCCCGTCGCGCAGCGCCGCGGCGGCCGCGGCATAGTCCACCACCGACCCGCGTGCGTTGTTGATGAGGTGGGCGCCGCGCCGCATGCGCTGCAGCTGGGGCGCGCCGATCATCCGCTCGGTCATCGATGTCGCCGGGACGTGCAACGTCACGACGTCGCTGGCGGCCAGGAGTTCGTCAAGCGTCGCGCAGGGCTGTGCATTGCCCAGGGCCAGTTTCCGCGAGATGTCGTAGTACAGCACCCGCATGCCGAGCGATTCGGCCAGGACCGACACCTGCGAGCCAATGTGGCCATACCCGATGATGCCCAGCGTCCGGCCCCGCACTTCGTGCGACCCCGCAGCACTCTTGTCCCAGCCGCCCGCGTGCAGCTTCACGGATTGGGAGAAGGTTCGCCGGCAGAGGCACACCGCCTCGGCAACAGTGAGCTCGGCCACGCTTCGCGTGTTG
>SXOD01000031.1 GCA_005776885.1 Planctomycetia bacterium | reverse complement strand
GTTGCCCGTGCCCTTGAACTCCTCGAAGATGATTTGGTCGGCTCGAGATCCGGTGTCCACCAGGCACGATGCGATGATCGTGAGCGAGCCGCCCTCCTCGGCCTTGCGGGCCGCACCGAAGAGCTGCTTGGGCAGGTCCAGCGCGCGCGAGTCCAGGCCGCCGGACCTGGTGCGGCCGCTGGACGAGTATCGCTTGTTGTTGTTGAACGCGCGGCCCAGCCGCGTGAGCGAATCCAGCAGCACGACGACATCCTTGCCTCCCTCGGCCATGCGCTTGGCTCGCTCGACGGCGAGGATGGCCAGGTGCGTGTGCCTCTCCACGTCCTGGTCATTGCTGCTGGCCAGCACCGTGGCCGGGACGTTGCGGCGGAAGTCGGTGACTTCCTCGGGGCGCTCGTCGATCAGCAGCGCGATGAGCTCGACCTTGGGGTGGTTGTGCTTGATCCCGAAGGCGATCTGCTGCAGGAGGATGGTCTTGCCGGCCTTTGGTGGCGAGACAACCAGGCCTCTGGTGCCGTAACCGATGGGGCAGAAGAGGTCGATCAATCGGCACGCCGGCGGGCAATTCTTGTACTCAAGCGTGAGGCGAGGATGTGGGTCGAGCGCCGTGAGCGAGTTGAAGTTGGGGCGCGCTTCGTACTGCGCGAATGGGAGGCCCTCCACCGAGACGACGCTGGTGGCGACCAAGCGCGTCTTGCGGATGTCGCCTGCGCGGCGGCGGCGGCTCTTCTTCGGGAGTGCCTCGATCTCCACGAACTGGGAGTGCCGCAGGTCGGCTTCCTTCACCAATTCAGGCGGGACGATCGGGTCGCCGGCGTCCACGACAAAGCCGTCCTTCCATTGGCGTATGCGAGGGTCCGTGTCGTTGGTCAGGTCGAGGACGCCGACGGCGCGCTCGGGCGGCGGCGGCGGGGCCTGCGGTTGAGGCGTCGGTGCGACGGGATTTCCATCGGCATCCGTCTGGACCGGCTTTCGGCGTCGTCGGCGATTTCGCTTCGGCGCCGACTGGGTGCCGGCCTCGGCGTCGCCGGCGGTTCCATCCTGCTGCGCGGCAGCTGGGGATTCACCAGGAAGGACAGGCGGGGCCTCTTCGGTGGTCTTCTCGATGGTCACGTTCGCTCAGGGGTTGGAGAGGGCAACGGCGATCTGTGCCGCCAGTCTTGTGTTCGATCGAAGGAGGGCCACATTGGCCTGCACGCTTCGACCGCCACTTCGTTCCGCGATGCGCCGCAGCACGAACGGGGTCTCGCGAGAGCCGGTGGCTCCCGCCGCACGCGCTTCGGCAATCGCTTGCGATGTCCAGGCATCGCTCAGTTCCGATGGGAGCGCGTGTTCTGCGGGCGGATCCTGGAAGACCAGAAACGCACTCCGGCAGAGGCCACAGTGTAGCCGACAGGCGGCCGCCAGAAGGGGAATCAGGTCGATTCGCGCCCCAAGCGGGCGGCTGGCGTCGCCGGCGGCCGTGAAGTGGGGGAGCCAGTCCGTGCCGTGTCCCACGGCGGCGATCCCGAGCGACTCGATCAACTCAAGCGTGGCGTCCAAGTCCAGGAGGCTCTTGGCCCCCGCGCTCACGCAGCAGATCGGCGTGCGGGAGAGGGCGGCCAGGTCCGCCGAGATGTCCATCGACTGCCCCCAGCCGCGATGCACGCCCCCGATTCCACCGGTCGCAAAGACGCGCAGGCCCGCCTGGTGGGCGATCGTGACCGTGGCGGCAACCGTGGTCCCGCCTGTCTGCGCAGTCGCCACCGCGACGCCGAGGTCGCGTGCGCTCAACTTCTTCGGGTCGCTGGCTTCGCAGAGGCGGGAGAGGCCGCTCTCGGAGAGGCCGACGTGAATCGTCCCGTCGATCACGGCGATCGTCGCGGGCACGGCACCATGGGCGCGGACGTCAGCTTCCAGTGACATCGCCACGCCCCGGTTCTCCAGCGCGCCGCTGCCGCGGGGGAGCCCGTGCGTCAGCACGGTTGATTCCAGCGCCACGACGGCGCGGCCGTCGAGGATGGCCCCCTCGACTTCAGGATGGATGCACAAGGACATGTCAGGTCACGAGTCAGCGGCGCCGACGGGTCGTCAGGCGACCGCCGAGTCGACGCTCCGGCGCAGCGACTGGCACGATGCCACCCGGGAACCGCGAAGCGTCCGCAGGATTGATCGAGGTGGCCACGGTGGCGTCGCGAGACCGGCCTTGGTCCGCCCGCTCGCGCCGGGCGCGGTCCAGTTCTCGCTTGGCCTGGACTTCCGATGGCACGTGCCCTGGCGTGAAACCCTCGGGGACGAGGAGGGGGATCTCCACGTTGGCCAGGGCCTCGACGTTGGTGAAGAGCTCGCCCTGGTCGGGGCAGACGAAGGTCCAGGCGGTCCCGCGCCGTCCCGCGCGCGCGGTGCGGCCGAGGCGGTGGACGTAGACCTCGGGATCCTCGGAGATGTCGTAGTTGACGACGTGGCTGATGTCGTCCACGTCCAGCCCGCGCGACGCCAGGTCGCTGGCCACGAGCACGGCCAGCTTGCCCGTGCGGAGCTTGCCCATGACCGCGTCGCGCTTGCGCTGGTACATGTCGCCATGGATGGCGTGCGCGTCGATGCCGTTCTTCTCCAGGAACTCCGCGACGATGTCGACGGTTCGCTTGGTCCGGCAGAAGACCACCGTCATCTCGGGGTTGTGGGTCTTGAGCAGGTGCAGGAGGAGGCGGCGCTTGTCCCACGGTTCGACGACGCAGTGGGATTGGTCAACCTGCGACACGGTGAGGCTCGCGGCGACGGTCGCGATCTTCACGGCGTCCTTCATGTAGGACCGCGCGAGCTTCTCGATCTCGTCGGAGATGGTGGCGCTCACGAAGATGGTCTGCGGGCGCTGCCGGAGCGAACCCAGGATCCGCCGGATGTCATCGCGGAAGCCGATGTCCAGCATCCGGTCGACTTCGTCGAGGATGGCCAGGCGAATGTTCCCGTAGGGGAGCAGGCCGCGCTGGTTCATGTCCATGATGCGGCCCGGCGTCCCGACCACGACTTCCGGCTTGCGCTGGAGGCGTTCAGCCTGCCTTGGAATCGGTTCGCCACCAAAGACGGCGGCGCAGTGCAGCCCGGTGACCCGTCCGAGCGCCTCGAACTGCCCGTGGACCTGCACCGCCAGCTCCCTGACGGGCACGAGGACCAGGCAGGAGAAGGCTTCCCCGGGCTGGATCATCTGCATCGCGGGGAGCGCAAAAGCGGCCGTCGTGCCGGTGCCGGTCTTGGCCTGGCCCAGGCAGCACTTGCCGGACAGGGCGGCCGGGATCAGTTGGCTCTGAATGTGGGTGGGATGCTTGAAGCCCGCCTCGTCCAGCCCCTTGAGCAGGCTGGCGGTGAGCCCCAGATCCGCAAACGTCTTGGATGTATCGAAGATCTCTTGATCCACGTGAGGCGGGTCATGCTACCACGGCCCGGAAGTCGATACAAATGCACCCTCGATGAGCCACGAAAGCACCATCGAGATCGACCTCGACGCACTGGTGCGCAACGTCGGCCGTTTGCGCGCCGAGGTGGGTCGGCATTGCGGACTCTGTGCCGTGGTCAAGGCCGATGCCTATGGATTGGGGGCTCCGGCCCTGGCGTCGACGATGGTGCGCGCTGGCGTCGACATGCTCGCGGTGTACAACGCCGCCCAGGCCGAGGCGCTGGCCGACCTCGAGCTGCGCGTGCCGATCTTGGCGCTCATGCCGATTCGATCGATCCCGCGGGGCTCCCGGCTCCACCAGTTGGCGCTGGCGAAGCGGCTGCACCTGGTCGCGCACGACCTCTCGCACACGCAATCGCTCGGCGCGATCGCCGATGCACTTGGCCTGCGCCTTCCCGTGCATTTCGAGTTCGATTCCGGCATGTCGCGTGGCGGCTGTTGCGGGGCCGAGGCCGAGGAAGTCGTCGCTGCGATCGGCGCGCACGCCGGCTTGGAGCTGGCGGGCGTGATGACGCACTTCAGCGATGCCCGGCTGGACCCGGTGCGGACGGCGCGTCAGCTGGAAGAGCTGGATTCCTTCGTCCGTCGCGCGGGGGCGTCGATCCCGAAGGAGTGCGTCGTGCATGCCGCCAACTCCCACGCATTGCTGCGCGACCACGACACGCACCGATCGATGGTGCGATTCGGCCTGGCGTGGACCGGGCTGGCGAGCGACGAGCTTCCGCTGGCGCGAGCTGGCGACGGCGCGGATGCGTTTGAGCCGATCGTCCGCTGGATGAGCCGGATTGTGCAGGTCCGGCGCGTGGAGGCGGGCCAGAGCGTTGGCTACGGATCACTCTGGACCGCGGCGCGACGATCCACCATCGGCCTGGTGCCAGTGGGCTACGCCGATGGATTCCCCTCGACCCCCGGGACGGGCAGCGCGGTCACGGGCCCGGCGGTGCGCGTTCGCGGAACGGCGGGGGGCTGGTTCGTGGCGCCGCTCGTTGGTGCGGTCAACATGGACCAGGTCGCCGTGGACCTCACCGAAAGCAGCGTCTGGAGCACCGACCCGCAACGCGCGCTCCATGCCAGCGTCGAGGTCTATGGCACGGATCGATCGGCCCCGACCCATGTGCGAAGGGTCGCCGAGCTGGCCGGCATCCGTCCGTACGAGCTGTTTTGCCGACTGAGCCCGCGCATCCCAAGATCGCACATGGCCTCGCGTGACGGCGACCTCGCGCGCCTGGAGAGTGGTGCCACGCCGGAGTCGCGCGGCGTACAGGCCAGGCTGGCCTGAGCAACGTGGAGCGCGATGGGTCGATCGCCCTCCATCCCGGCCGAACCCATCGCACGCCTCGCCCGCGAGTTGCGATTGATCCCCGCCGCCGGTCGGCGCAGGCTGGTGGATCGATGCCTGGCGGCGATGGAGACCATTCCCCAATCTGACGCTGCGACCACCGACCTTTCTCGCTTGTTGCGCGCGATGACCGGCACCGAGGCGCGCGACTACGGCCGAGGCAACGTCGTGGCCGGTGCCGCGCGGCAAAGCGTGCTGGCCTTCATCCTCCTGGCCAGCGAGCGAGCTGGCCTGCCGTGGCAGCCCGGCGACCGCACGGAATCGGAGGTGGCCCGCGCGTGTGGCGTGACTGAGCGCACGCTCCGCCGCTGGCGTCGAGATTGGCTCCCCGCCGTGTGGCGTGAACGCGAGGGTCGGCGGACGCTGGCCATCCCCTCACAGGGGCGCGAGGCCATCGAACGTCGAGGCTTGGCCACGCCAGCCACAAGGCACCTCCGGACGACAGCACTGGAGCGGGCCAGGCTCGGCGCATCGGCGGCGGCGCTGGTGGCTGCCGGCGTGAAGGGCAAGGAGGTGGTTGCCGCACTGGCGCGGCAGTCGAATCGTTCCCCCGACACGATCCGACGGGCGCTGGGCCGAACCCGAGCCACCAGGGCCAACGCACGGGATCGCACGCGCGCGTGGAGGATGTGGCTTCGCGGCATTCCATCGGTTCGCATTGCCGAACGACTTGGCGTCACGCCGGTGCGGCTCCGGTCGATGATCCTGGCGGCGCGTGCGGCGTGGCTCCTCGAGTCGATACCGCCGATGGCCGGAGCGGCCTTGGCCACGACGGGGCAGCGTGCGACGTGGCAGTCGATGGCCGGCGTCGGCAGCGGACTTCCAGCTTGGCCTCACGCCATGCCCACTTCCGCCGGGGCCACCGCGGCGCGTGCGCCGCGCGAACTCCACCAGGCGGCTGCCCATCGCCTCGCCGTGGTTCGCACGCTGTTGGCCACGGCGCGGGCACAGGTGGTTGCTTCCGCGCGCGCCGTCGACGTGGACGATGCGGAGTCGTTGGCGCGATGGGCGTCACTCTTGGTCAGGGCCGAGGCGGAACCAGTGCTCCTGGACCTGCTCCGCCGCGCACGCCGTGAGCTGGGGACGCCACCCGAGTCGCTGCCTCCATCGACGGCCAGTCGACTCTTCGCCCAGGCCAGCCGCATCGCGATGGGCGCGGTGCTGCTTGAGCTGGCGGACCCGGCGCGCGCGCTCCCGGCGGCCAAGTCGGCCCCGCTCCAGTTCAGCCGAGTCCTGGCCCCGCTGCGCGAGCGAACCCGCGGTTCCGCCCGGGCAACGATTGCGGAACGACGCGGCGACCCATTCGCATCGCTGATCCCATGGGACGTCCACCTCGATTCCCGTGCGCTCCGCCGTGGGCGGGAATCGTGGGGGGCGTGGAGTGAATTGGTGGAGCGTCGACTTGGACTTGATGGGCAGGCGCCACGGTCGATCCTCCAGCTGGCCAGCCACAGGCGCGGCGCACCAGGCCCGCTGTTCCGGACGTGGGAACGGCTCTCCGTGGGGTAAGCGTCCCAAACGCGCACCGACCAGGGCAGGCAACAGCGAAGGCGGCCCGTCGCAGGCCGCCTTCGTGTTGAACGACAATGTGTGAATCCGGCGGGGTTGCCGCCGAAATGAACTCAGCGCTTGGAGAACTGGAAGCGGCGGCGAGCACCGGGCTGGCCGTACTTCTTGCGCTCGACGCGACGCGCGTCGCGGGTGAGGTACCCGTGTTCGCGAAGCGATGCTTCGAGGCCCGGGTTGTACTCCCGGATGGCGCGAGCCAAGCCGAGGATCAACGCGCCGGTCTGGCCGGTCGTGCCGCCGCCGGTGGTGGTGGCCACGACCTGGATCTTGCCCTTGGTTCCGGTGGATTCCAGGACCTGGTTGACCATCTGTCGATCGCGAACATCGACGCAGTGCTCGTCGAATGCGCGATCGTTGACGGTGAACTCGCCGGTGCCGGTCTTCACGCGGACGCGCGCGATGGCGGCCTTGCGTCGGCCAGTGCCCCAGAACCAGCCGAAGCGGTCAGGGCCACGGAGGGCGACCTTCGGCGCGGGAGTCGTTTCGATGATGGTCTCGGTCATGGGCTGCTCAGCTTCAGGGGTCAGTTGGACTTCTGGATGACGGGCGTCGGCTTGGTGTCGAATGGCACCACTTGCTGCGCTTGGTGATCGTGTGCCGCGCCAGCGAAGACGCGGAGGTTGCGCGCGATGCGACGGCCAAGTCGGCCACGCGGCACCATGCGGAGGATCGCGGCGGTGACGACGCGCTCCGGGTTGGACTGGAGGAGGTCGTCGTACTTCTGCACGCGCAGCCCGCCCGGATAGCCGGACCAGCGGCGGAGGGTCTTCTGCTCGCCCTTGCGGCCAGTGAGCACGATCTTCGCGGCGTTGGTCACGATGACGCAATCGCCCGAAAGGACGTTTGGCGTGTACTCGGGGCGATGTTTGCCCATGAGGACGGTGGCCACTTCGGTGGCGAGGCGACCAAGCACCTTGCCATCGGCGTCGACATGGCGCCACGTGGTTGGGATCTGGCCTGGCTTGGCAAAGAACGTCTGTCGTGGCATCGGTCGGCTCCAAGTCGGTTGGCGGCCAGTCGCACAGCTCCGAGCTGTCGCGACCGCGCCCCAATCGGCGAATCGGGCAATCTAGCGGATTTCACGATTCTGTCAAGGGTGTGGATGCCTTGTCGAGTACTTCTCGGACCTTTCCTAGCATCCCGCGCATGTCGACAGCCAGCACAATCGCACCCCAAAGCCGCCCAAGTGGCTGGGTTTGGCCAGTGATCCTCCTCGGATGTTTCCTGTGGATTGGGATGGGGAGGGGCTGGCTGACCCCCCAGGAGCCCATTCCAGGTTCGGATTCGGGCGAAGTTGACTTCACCGGGCTTCCGCAGGCGCAGCGGGAGCTGATCGCCCCCATCGGCATGCAGGACGAACTGATGGCCAAGGTCGTGATCGGGGCGGAGTCGCTGGCCGTGGACCCGGCCATGAGATCCTCGATCGCCGGATCGCTCGCTCCACCCATGGAAGCGCTCCGAAATGGGTCGATCGACCAACGGTGTGCCGTGGCCATCTTGGATGCGTTTGGCGGGGACGCGGAGGCGGCCAAGGCGGCGCTCATGGCGGCCCGCGACGCAGCCGCCACGCTGGAGCAGCCGTTGCGAGGTCCCGCACTGGCGCGGATCGATGCCACGGAAGCGGCAGTCTCGGGGCGTGAACTCACCCCGGACGAGTCGGCCAACCTTGAGTCGATGGGGTACTTCCACGCCGTGGCCTCGGCCCTGGCTCCCGGGCAGGAGGCGGCGGCCGGGGAGGTGCGGACCGGCGGCGTGCGGGCGATCGTCCTCCTCTTCGTGTTCTTCGGCGTCGTGCTGGTCGCCGGAATCATCGGCCTGGTCCTGCTCGTCGTGGTTGCGGTGAAGTCGATGTCTCGTCCGCTCCCGGAGCTGGCTGGCAGCCTGCGCGCGCGGATGGCGGCTGCGGAGGTCTTCGCGATATACCTTGTCGCAGCGGCCGCCCTCAACTTGCTGGCGATCTGGACCTTCCGCAACCGGGGTGGCGAGGAGACCGACCTTGGAACCGTGGAAGTGGATGAATCGTTGGGAGTGGTTGGCCTTGCCTTGCAGATGGCCCTCATGTGCGTGCCCCTCTTGGCGATGGCGTGGCCGCGGCGCGCCGGAATCAGCTGGGCCGAGACGCGGTCGGCCCTCGGGCTGCACGCCGGCAAGGGGATCCTCCGCGAGGCGTTCTCGGGCCTGGCGATCTATTGCATGATGCTCCCCCTGGTGGGATGCGGATTGATCGCATACGTCGCCTTGACCGCACTCTTCGGTGGCGACGATGCTCCACCAAGCCACCCGATCGTCGACGAGATCCGCGCGGGTGGAGCCTCCGTCGTCCTGATCATGGTGCTTGCCTCCGTGGCTGCGCCGGTCATCGAGGAAATCTTTTTCCGAGGTGCGTTCTTCGGGTCGCTCAGGGCACGCTGGAGGGGCCTGGGGCCGTGGGGTGCCTTCATCGCGTCGGCGCTGGTCTCCAGCTACCTCTTCGCGGCGATCCACCCGCAGGGCATTCTCTTCGCGCCCGTGCTCATGGGGACGGCGCTGGCCCTCTGCATCGGGAGGGCATGGCGGGGCAGCCTGATCGGGCCGATGGTTGCCCACGGCGTGAACAACGGGCTTGTGGTGCTGCTCAACGTCGCGATCTGGACGTGAACGTGGCGAGGCTCACTGCGGCGCGTCGCTGAGGTCGATCGTCCAGTACGCCTCGTCCAGGAAGTTCTTCCAGGACTGGTAGCGCGAGCTCCCGAGCCGGACCGTGATGGCCGGGTTGCGCCTCGGCCGGAACGGTGCCCGGATGAGGGCCATGTGCGCTTGCTTCGGCGTCCGGCCCCCCTTGCGTGCATTGCACCTGACGCAGGCACAGACCAGGTTTTCCCACGTGTTCCCGCCTCCCTGCACGCGCGGGACGATGTGGTCCAGCGTGAGTTCGCGAGTGGTGAAGTGCTTGCCGCAATACTGGCAACGGTTCGCGTCGCGCGCGTAGATGTTGCGCCGATTGAGCTTGACCAGCTCGCGGGGGAGGCGGTCGTAACCAAGCAGCCGGATGATCTTGGGCACGGCGATCACGATGCTGGGCGTGGTGACCCAGTCGTGGTCATCGGCCTCGAATGCGCGCTGGAACTCGGCGGCCTGGGCCCATGACTGGATCGAGTAGGAGACGTAGGTATCCGACTCGACGCTGACCACTTCGGCGGACGCGCGGCACAGCATGGTGAAGGCGCGGCGCGCATCGACGATCCGGAGCGGCGCGAAGTGTCGATTGAGGACCAAGACCTTGGCGTCCAGGACCGATGCGAGCACCGAGGTCGACGCCGGAGTCGCCCCAGCATGGCCAGCGAGCTGAGCGTGCGGTTTGGACTTCATCTGAACAGCCAAGCCTCCATGCTTGCAGGGCATGGTAGGCCAGCGCGGACCACCGGCGAAGTTCCCAGTTCGGCGAGTCGGCGCCGGTCACGCCGCGTTCGGGACGCCCGCCGCCGCTGCGGCACCGTGCAGGGCCGTCCGCTGGGTGGCGGTCGCCCAGTCCATGCCGCTGGTGATGAGCAGTCGGCATCGTGGCACCACCACTTCGGCGAGTCGATGCACGAAGTCATCGCGATCGGCATTCAAGTCGCGCAGTGACCCGGCCAGAAGCCGCGACGGATCGAGCGCGACGCCGAACAGTCCGCAGCCGGAGCCATCGTCCCCGTACGCGACGCGCAGGGTGCCGGGTGCGTCTGAGATGAGGTCGCGCGCGTCAGGCAACAGGAGCAGGGGATTTGCCGCCGAGTGGGTCTCTTGGAGTCGTTTCAGCACGGCGGGCCACTGGGCCAGCGCCTTCGGCGTCCAATTGCCTGGTTCTGTCGGTTCCGGCCAGCCTGCGACGGAGCCCGACCGCACGATGCGAATGACGCCGAAGGGAAGGGGGTCCGGGATCCATCCGGGATCACCTGGATTCCCCGGATCGAATCGGCCCCAGACGGCGCCGCTTGCCGTGCGGATTGACCAGCCGCCGGAGCGATCGGGCCGTTCAACGACGAGGTGTGGGGCCGGCATAGGAGCACTCGCTCGTGCAGGTCTCCTCGACGGTGACCTCGGCCAGCAGCGGGAGCGAGGGCGCGAGGCGGTCCCAGATCCATCGGGAGATCTGTTCGGCCGTTGGATTTTCCAGGCCGGGGACGTCGTTGAGCAAACGATGGTCCAGCGCTTCCTCGACCGGGCGGGTCGCGGCACGGATCTCCGCGTAGTCGACCAGGTAGCCCGCCTGCTCGGGCACCTCGCCGGCCACGACCACGGTCACGTGGAACGAGTGACCATGGAGCCGTCGGCACTTGTGCCCTTCCGGGAAGGTAGGCAGGAAGTGCGCGGCCTCGAAGGAGAATCGCTTCGCGAGCTTGACGTGCACGGACGCGGTCAGCTGGCCGCAGCGGACTTCTTGACGCCACGACGCTCGTCGCGGAGGCGGCGGCTCTTGCCGGTGCGGTCGCGGAGGTAGTAGAGCTTCGCGCGACGGGAATCGGCGCGGCGCACGACGTCGATCTTGGCGACGCGAGGGGAGTTGAGCGGGAAGATGCGCTCCACTCCCTCGTTGGCCACGATGCGCCGCACGGTGATCATGCGGTTGATGCCTCGGCCCTTCATCGCGATGAGCACGCCCTGGAACACCTGGACGCGCTCCTTGTCGCCTTCGACGATCCGGTAGTGGACGTCGAGCGTGTCGCCGATCTGGAGGGCGGGGAGGTCGGTGGCGGCCTTCATCTGGCCGGAAACGATGGATTCGAGCACTTCGGTGCGGTTCATGTCAGGATCCAGTGGGAGCAAGTCCCTGTGCGTGACCCGGAGTCAGGCCGGGGCACGATGAGAGCAGGTCGGGTCGACGATCGCGGGTGCGGTACGTCGATTGTTCAAGGCGCCACGCAGCGATGGCCGCGTGGTCGCCAGAGAGCAGGACTCCAGGAACGGCGCGGTCGCGCCACTCTCGGGGCCGGGTGAAATGGGGGCAGTCAAGCAGTTGGTGTCCGTCGCCGTCACGCAACGTGAAAGAGTCTTCCGCGGCGCTCTGGTCGTGGCCGAGGGCGCCGGGCTGGAGCCGGGCGATCGCGTCCACGAGGAGGAGTGCGGGGAGTTCGCCGCCGGAGACGACGAAGTCGCCCACGGAGACCTCTTCCAGGCGCAGCGCGTCGATGGCGCGCTGGTCGATCCCCTCGTAGTGGCCGCACACCAGGAGCAGTCGCTCCTCGCGAGCAAGCTCCTCCACCATCCGTTGGTCCAGCGTTCGGCCGGCGGGGCAGAGGGAGAGGCGTCGGGCCTTCGGGGCCGACATCGCGTCCACCGCCTCGACGGCGGCGGCGACCGGTTCGGGCATCAGCACCATTCCGGGGCCGCCGCCGAATGGGCGATCGTCCACCTTGTTGTGCTTGTTGTCCGCCCAGTCCCGCATGTCATGCACCTCGACCGTCAGCAGCCCAGCCTCGATGGCGCGACCGAGGATGCTGGAGGACAGCATCCCGGGCATGGCCTCGGGGAAGAGCGTCAGGATGTCGATGCGGAGTGGCATGCTGGTGATGGTCAAGACGGCCGGCGTTAGACGGCGTGCTTGTCGGTGATGCGCTTGGACATCGGCTTCTTGTTCTTGCCGACGACCGCCACGAGCCCGACCTTCTTGATGAGGTCCGACGCGGTCTCAGAGGGCTGCGCGCCGACGCTCAGCCAGTGCTTGATGCGGTCGGCGTTGAGCTCCCACTGCTTGCCGGAAGGGGCGCCCGGGTTGTACCAACCGAGCTGTTCGATGACGGCGCCGTCACGCGGCGACCGCTTGTCCATCGCGTTGAGGCGATAGAACGGTGAATGGGCACGGCCCATGCGCTTGAGTCGAAGGACAACCATGAAGAGATTCCTCGTCAGGCGCGCCCCTGGGAGGTGCCGGCCACTGTGGCTGGCGCCGCCTCCTGAGGTGGTGTTGGGTCCCGATCGGGACCGTGCGCCGCCTCTACGGGTCGCGGGTGCGAATCGGGCAATCTACCAGAGTTGGGCCCTTCAGCCAACCGCCCCGCCGGCGCCCCGCCGGCGGAATCCAACTTGAGTGGAAGGGGCCCTCGAGCCGACTTATGGGACATGAATGGCTGGTGGGTATCGAATGTCCTGGAAACGCAGGGTTGGGCCGCGCTCCTTGCCTGGGCCGTGTGGGTGATCGGGTCGATCTGCCTGCATGAACTGGGCCACGGCGTTGCAGCGATCTGGGAGGGGGACGAGACGCCGCGCGAGTCGGGCCACATGACGCTCAACCCGCTCGTGCACATGCCGCCCATGAGCCTGCTCTTCTTCGCGGTGATCGGATTTGCATGGGGGCTCATGCCGGTGAATCCGTCGCGGTTCCGTTCGGGTTGGCGAGGCGTGGCCATGGTCGCGTTCGCGGGGCCGTTGGTGAACATCATCTTGGCGGTCGTGGCGACGCTTCTCTGGTACGGATGGCTCTGGGTCGCACCAAGCACGCAACCCCTGCGCGACAACATGGAGCACGCCCTCGCGATGGGGATTTACCTGAATGTGTTCCTGGCGATGTTCAACCTGATCCCGATTCCGCCTCTGGACGGCTCCCGCGTGGCCGCGGGGCTTGTGCCGGGATCGCGTCCATTCTTCGCCGACCCGCGAGTGCAGCAGTACTCCTTCTTCGCCTTGCTCGCCGTGTTTCTCCTGGGCCTTGACGATGCGATGAGCGGTGCCGCGTCGCGCGTGATGGCCGAGATGCAGATCCTTGCCATTCGCGTTGGCGGACTGCCGCCGGGACTGCTCGATTGACCCGACGCCTTCGTCGTCAGTGACCGGGGCGTGCGATCCGGCCATCGACCATCGTCCCAAGGACGCGGGGTGGATCGTTCCACCAATCACACGTGAGCGGATCGCGGTCGAGGATGGTGATGTCGGCGCGTGAGCCGGGTGAGAGGTGGCCCAGGTCAGCGTCGGCGCGAAGGCTTCGGGCGGCGTCGATCGTCGTGGCGCGGAGGGCCTCCATCGGAGTGAGCGACTGGTCGGGCTGGAATCGGTCACCGCCAACCGTTCGCCCCGTGATCGCCGTGCGCATCGCCTCGATGGGGTCGGGCGGCGCAATGGGCCAGTCGCTGCCAAACGCAAGGAGCGCGCCGGCGTCCGCGATCCGGCGGAAGGGGAAGAAGCGGTTCAGTCTCTCCGGGCCGAGTCGAGCGTGGGCGATCCGTGCATCGTCGGCCTTGTGCAGCGGCTGCATCGACACGATGTGTTGGGCAAGGCGTGGGATGTCCTCCGGCGCCACGGTCTGCGCGTGTTCGATGCGGAGCGTGCGGTCGGGGATGCGGGCCGCGTCCGCGGCGTCCAGCACGGCCGTGAGCGCGGCATCGCCGATGGCGTGGACGCTTGGGGAGAGGCCGGCGCCGGCGACCTGGGCCATCCACTCCGCGAGTCGACCATCGGCGGTGAACTCGAGTGGAGTGCCGACCTCCAGTCCATCGCCGTCGGCGTAGGGGGCCTGCATCCAGGCGGTGCGGCTGCCCAGCGTGCCGTCGGCGAACGATTTGCAGCCGACGAAGCGGAGCCGCGGCGTGGCTTCGTGCGCGCGGCGCGCGACATCGGCCACATCGACGGGCCACTCGCGATCCAGCATGGTGACATGGACGCGCGGTGAGAGGAGGTCGCACCGCGGCACCAGCACGCGGTCGACCCAGTCCGCGTACTCCATGCTCCCTACGCTGGTGATGCCGTTGGCGAGGAGGACGCGCTGCGCGGCAGCCAAGCCGCTGGCCAGCTCATCGTCGGTCGGTGGAGGGAGGCGAGGAATCAACACCTGCCACGCAGCGCGCTCACGGAGGATGCCGATGGGTCGACCATCGCGGCGGGGGCACTCGCCCTCGGTCGCGTCGTCGAGCGCGCCACCAAGGAGATCGATCACCGGCTGGTTCACCACGCACGCGTGCTGGTCGGACCGCCATGCCACGCAAGGCCGAGTGCCTGCGGAGGAGAACCACGAGGCCTCCGGTGCGCCGTCGCCTGCAAAGTTCGCTTCATTCCACCCACGCGCCAGGAGCCACCGATCCGCCGGCAGTGCGGCGTGTGCGCTAGAGATGTGTCCCTCAAACTCCTCGCGAGAGCGCACCCCAGAGAGTTCCAGCTGGGCCAGCGAGGATCCGGCAAGGAGCAGGTGCAGGTGGCTGTCAAAGAAGCCAGGGCAGGCGAACCCGACGGGGGCCTCCAGGATGCGCACGCCGCGGGGCGCGGATCGCTCCAGTGAAGCGACGACGCCGCCTTCCACGATGATCCAGCGCTCGGCGCGCGGTTCTGGCGCGCGGATCCCGTGCGTCTGGATGGCGAAAGCCTCTGGCACGCGCGGGAGACTAGTGCTCATGAGCGCACACGCTGCGATTACGATGGTGGCATGACCCTTTCGATTGCCACTCGCGCCGCGTGCCTGTGTTCCGTCGCAGTGCTTGCCGCCGCATGCTCCGACAGCGCAGCGCCCAAGCCGCCAGCGCCGCACACACCGTCGATCGCACCGAAAGCCGCGGAGGCGGCGGGTGCGGCCAAAGCGGCTCCCGGCGATTCCGCCACCAATCCCGCCGCAGGCAAGCTCTCCACTTCGACCAGCGATCCATCGATCATCGAGATTGGCGGACTGGAGATGCCCAAGCCAGCGACCTGGACCTGGCAGGCTCCGTCGATGGCCTTCCGCACGCTGCAGTACGCCGTTCCCGCCGAGGGCTCTGGTTCCGGCGGCGAACTGGTCTTCTCCTTCTTCGCCGCGGGCGACGGGGGCGCGCTTGACGCCAACATTGAGCGATGGCATCAACAGTTCCGGGGCGCTGACGGCAATGCGGCGCCGTTTGAGCGCGCGGACCGAGAGGTCAACGGGCTCAAGGTGATCGTGATGAAGTTCGCCGGCTCCTACCAGGGGATGGGTGCCGCAGCGCCGCGGCAGGGCATGGAGCAACTTGGGGCGATCGTGCAGGCACCCAGCGGCAATGTGTTCATTCGCCTGATTGGGCCCAGCGCGACCGTGAACTCACACCGCGACGCGTTTGCCTCGATGATCAAGGGACTGAAGTTGGCGAAGTGAGCCGGCACCTCGTGGATCGAGCGGTTTTTGCCAATGCGGCGCGTCCGAGACGCCGGATTGGCAAAAACCAGTGTGCAGTGGGTTTCACCCATGCGCCTGCGAGTAGCGGCGCGAGACCTCGTCCCAGTTCACGACGCTCCAGAAGCCGGTGACATAGTCGGGGCGTCGGTTCTGGTAGTGCAGGTAGTACGCGTGCTCCCAGACAGCCAGCCCCAGGATCGGCGTGCCGATGGCGTCCGCGACCCCCGCCATGAGCGGGTTGTCTTGGTTGGGCGTGGACGTGATGGCCAGCTTGCCGTCGGACTTCACGATCAGCCAGGCCCATCCGGAGCCGAATCGACCAGCTGCAGCGGCGGCGAACGCCTTCTTCATGTCATCCATCCCGCCGAGGTCGGCGTTGATGGCGGCGTTGAGATTGGCACTCGGGGCACTGTCGCCGGCGGCGGTGGGAGGAGCCAGCATCGTCCAGAACGCGGAGTGGTTCCAATGGCCGCCTCCGTTGTTGCGGACCGCCGTTTTCACCGCGTCGGGGAGCGAGTTGATTCGAGCGCACAGGTCATCGATGGAGAGCGCCTGCAGCTCCGGCTGCGACTCCAGCGCCTTGTTGAGGTTCGTCACATACGCCTGGTGGTGCTTGGTCCGGTGGATCACCATCGTCTGGCGATCGATCGCGGGCTCAAGGGCTTCGTCGGCGTACGGGAGTTCCGGCAGCGTGAAGGGGTAGGCCATGGTGTGTTCCTGAGCATAGCCCCGCACGACTAGGCTTGTCGGCTCCTGCCCATGCTGTTTCGACTCCTCGATGCCAACCGGAATCGGGCCCTCGAGGCTCTCCGCGTCCTGGAGGACCTGGCTCGATTTGGTCCTGCGGCCGACGCCCTGGCTGCGGAGTGCAAGTCACTTCGGCATCGGCTTTCGGAGGCGCTGGCTCCGTTGGACGCGGGTCGATTCATCGCGGCCCGCGATGTCGCAGGAGACGCGGGCTGCGGACGAAGCGGAGCGAGGAAAAGCGCGCGCGACGGCATCGCGGAACTGGCCGAAGCCAACGGTGCGCGGCTGAGTGAGTCGCTGCGCGCGATGGAAGAGGCTCTCAAGCTCTCCGACACCGCAGCAGCCGCCGCCCGCTCGATCGAGCGCATCCGCTACGACGGGTATGCCGTCGTGCAGGCGATCGTCCTGTCGCTGGGCACCGGCCGCGCGCGGCAATGGCGACTCTGCCTGCTGCTCACTCGTGGCTCCTGCCGACGGCCGTGGCGCGAGGTCCTGGAGGCATCGCTTCGCACGGGCTGCGAGGCCGTCCAGGTCCGCGAGAAGTCCATCGACGACCGGGAGCTGGTGGTCCATGTGCGCGATGTGGTCGAGTGTGCGCAATCGCACGGCGCGGCCGTCATCGTGAATGATCGCGCGGATGTGGCCATCGCGGCAGGCGCGGACGGCGTGCACCTGGGTGCGGCGGACCTGTCGATCGCGGACGCTCGGAGGCTTGCGGGACGATCGATCCTGATCGGAGCAACCGCGCACTCGGTGGACGAAGCGCGGGCTGCCGTGTGCGCCGGCGCGGACATGATCGGCATCGGGCCGATGTTTCCGTCGGGAACCAAGCCAGGCTTGACTGCGGCCGGGCCCAGCCTTCTTCGAGATGTGTTCACGGGTCTGGGCGACGCCGCATCGATCCCACACCTGGCCATCGGCGGCATCGGCCCCGAAGAGGCGCGGCTCGTCGCGGCGGCGGGGGCTCGCGGCGTGGCGGTGAGCGGCGCCATCTGCGGTGCGGAGTCTCCCGGCGACGCGACGGCACGCATCCTCGAGGCACTTGATCACCGGGCCACGACGCGCGATGCCGTCGGGAGCGGGCGGTGACCAACCAGCCCATCCGCGACGCGCGACTCACGATCCTCGGCACCGGCACCAGCTCGGGTGTTCCCGCGATCGGCTGCCAGTGCGAAGTCTGCACCAGCGCCGATCCGCGGGACCGTCGCACGCGCACCGCCGGCGCGCTTCAGTTCATCGACCCCGGCGGCCACGCGCGCTGCATCCTGCTGGACTGCGGACCCGACCACCGCGAGCAGGCGCTGCGCGCAAGACTCACGCGGGTCGACGAGATCCTGGTGACGCACGCGCATGTCGACCATGTCTGGGGCTTGGACGAGACGCGTCGATACAACATCATGCAGGGCTCGTCGATCCGGCTCAGCAGCGATGCGGCGACGCTCTCGTCGCTGAGGACGATCTACTCGCACATCCTGGGGGACGACCCCGGCCCCAACGGAAACGATGCCTGGGTGGCGGACATTGAGACGCGCGAGATTCGCCCCGGCGAGCCATTCGACTGCTTCGGCTTGCGCGTCACCGCCGTCGAACTGATCCATGGGCGCATGCCCGTGCTCGGATTCCGACTGGACGCGCCCCAGGGAATGGCGGGCGGACTCTTCCCGCTGGCGTGGTGTACGGATGTCTCGACGATCCCGACCGCGAGCGAAGCCGCACTGCGCGGAGTGACCACGCTGGTTCTGGATGGTCTGCGCGATCGACCACACCCCACCCACTTCACCATTGGGCAGGCAGTCGATGCTGCCGGGCGGATTGCGGCGCGCCGAACCATCCTGGTCCACCTCGCACACGACATCCTGCACGATCGGCTGGAGAGGCGGCTTCGCGAGGCCACTGGCGCTGGCGCGGGGGCGGGGGCGGGCGCGGGCTTGAGCGTCGAGCCGGGCTGGGATGGGCTGACGGTGGCTGGATGATGCCCCCTCAAGAGATAGATACAACAAGAGAGACACAAATTGCTTGCTTTGCGAGGAAAGGCCTTGGCTTGGCCGTCTCCGCGAGTACACTTGATTCATGATTCGTTTCCGCGGTGTGCTCAGGGGTCTCACTCTTAGTGCGGTGGCAATACTTGGCCACCGTTCTGTTGCTGCATCTCAAGTGGGAAGCCTGTACGCCTGTGAGGGGCGATGCTCCGGGCAGTCCGTCATTTGCTCACCAAACCGCATGTGGTGCTGTTGCCGGCGACCTGGGCAGCACCCCGGCACTTTCACCTACCGGTGCTTCTGTAAGTTTCCGGCAGACTGCATGAGCGATCCAGACTGTGGTTTCTAGTTTCCCGAACGAACCGATACGCACTTTCCGAAGGAGAACTCTTCATGAACGACTCAAATCCCAGCGCCCATCGAACCGCCCGTTGGACCTCGGCATTGTGGATTCTGGCTGCCGGCGCGGCCGTGACCGCACTCTGGTTGGGGCTGGGAAAGCCCACGGTCTCGCTGGTGTCGGCCGCGTCGAGTGCCGCTGCCGCTGGCGACGACGACCCCATCGCCCAATACTGCGTCGAGTCCTACGCCTCCTTCCAAATGGGTTCGCTGGATGGCCTCGTTGCAGCCCTTCCGCTGGCGGGAGAGGCGGCTGGCGTGGATCCGACCATGACGGCGGCCGCTGCC
Organism: Planctomycetia bacterium; assembly: GCA_005776885.1. Lineage (GTDB taxonomy): Bacteria > Planctomycetota > Phycisphaerae > Phycisphaerales > SM1A02 > SXOD01. The sequence goes on along the minus strand of SXOD01000031.1, from coordinate 31,330 downwards.
GCTTTCCTCAAACAGCGTTTCGATGCCGGCTTCTCCGGGTACTGGGCCGGTCGCATCGGTGAGGGCGCGACGGCTCGGGCGCTGGACGACGGCATCAGCGCCGAAGAGTACGCAGGGTTCGTTGAAGCGCGCACCGGCCACCAGTGCTCGCCGATGATTGATGGAACGGTGCGTGCCTACCTGCACGAGACGATCTGCGAGACTGACTCGAGCGGAAACAACGCTTCGGTCGCATGGTGTGCCGACCCTGCTGCCATCTTCGCCGCGCAGCGATTGGACACCTACAGCGATTCGCAGCCAGACACAGGATGGATGACCTTCGAGACCGCTGGCATGACCATGGAGGCCTGGCACGGTCCCTGCAACATCAAGGGCACCAACTGGTTCGTCGGGCCAACGCTCGACTCGCTGCGCGCGCAAGGGGCTGGCCCGGTCGAGATCGGGTATCTCGGCGTCCTCGTGGAGTGGGCCGATGGAACTCGCAACCCTCTGCACGTGCGCCTCGTTCGCTGCGGCGGGAGCGAGTGGCATGTCGATGCGCTGCTTCGGGCTGGTCCCTGCCCGTCGGACGCATCGAACATTTCGTTCTGAACGGGTGCTCCCGGCTGGGTGCATGGCTGCCTGCTCGGGTGGCCCGTAACTGGTATCATTCCTGCCCCCATGGCACGGATTCGAGAGATCAAGAAGCGCATGGTCGCGGTCCGCACGATCCAGCGGATCACCAAGACCATGCAGATGATTGCGACCGCCAAGTTCACGGCGAGCCTGGCTCGTTCGCGTGCGACGCGTCCGTACACCGACCGGATCCGCACGCTCGTGGCCCAGGTCGCTGCTGCGGCGGGAGAGGTGGACAGCCCGCTCCTCAACGCCAAGGGCGCGTCGGGGCGCGAAATCGTCGTGGTCATCTCATCAGACCGCGGCCTCTGCGGGACCTACAACAGCAACTCGCTGCGCGCCGCGCACAGGCTCATCAAGGAGAGGCAGGCGGCTGGCAAGCAGGTGGAGGTGTTCGCGGCGGGCAAGAAGGGTCTTTCCTACTTCCGCTTTGCCAAGATCTCCGTTGCCGAGACCGTGGACATCGGTGACAAGCCAAGCTTCGAGCAGGTGCAGGAATTGGCGCAGCGCCTCATGGACCAGTTCACCGCCGGCACCGCCGACGCCGTGCATGTGGTCTACACGCGATTCATCAGCAACAGCCGCCAGGTGGCCGAGCCGATGCAACTGCTTCCGCTTTCGATGCCAGCCGGCGCCGGCGACGGAGCTGGCGAAAAGGTCGCGGCCACTGCGGTGTACGAGTTCAGCCCTGATGCTGCCACGCTGGTCAACGAGTTGTTGCCGCGCGCCGTCAAGGTGTCGCTGTTCCAGGCGTTCAACGACTCGATCGTGAGCGAAAATGTGATGCGCATGGTGGCCATGAAAGCCGCCACGGACAACGCGTCCGGGCTTGGGCGAACCCTCAAGCGCGACTTCAACCGCGCCCGCCAGGCTCGCATCACGACGGAACTCACGGAGATCGTGTCCGGCGCCGCCGCGCTGGAGTAGAGCGCGGACCCGCCGCGCTGGAGTAGAGCGCGGACCCGCCGCGCCCGCCTTCCCAGCGAGCGAAGTCGAGCGTGTGTTCAGTTCGGGTTCGGTCCCGTGACCACTGGGTGGCCGGCCTGTTTCCAGGCTTCGAGGCCGCCCTGGAGGTTGTAGACCTCCTTGAATCCCATCTCCATCAGGCGCTTGGCGCCGGCCTTTCCCAAGATGTCGTCGTAGTTGGTGTCGTAGACGATGATCGCCCCGTACTTGCCCTCCCCCAGCTCCTGCTTGGCCGCATTGAGCATCTCGGGGAACGGGATGTTGAGCGCTCCGGGGATGTGTCCCTCCTCGTACGACTTGGCCAGCCTCGGGTCCACCCAGATGCCAGCGACCGGGGCATGAAAGAGGGATCCCTGCGGGTGCAGCAGCTGGTCCACCTCGAGCAGAGGGACATACTTCAGGTTCTTGTCGCTGATGCCTTGGTTGCAGCCGACCAACTGCAGTGACGACAGCCCCACGGTCACGGCGACGAAGGCACGGGTCACGACGGCGTTCAGGTGTTGCGTGGTCACGTTGCCCCCTAGAGTATCGCCGTGCTCCCGAAGCCGCTGAATCTCTGGACCTGCCCCGTGCTCGGCGTGTGGAGTGCGTGCGCCGTCGGCGCTGCCGCCGACCGTGTCGCCATGCACGTCGATTCCACCTGGCGCGACGTCGACGGACCCGCCCTGGTCATTCGGCTCACGCCCGAGCCCGGCTGGCACCTCTACTGGTCCAATCCCGGCGACTCTGGGCAGCCGCCCCGCATCGACGTGAAGCTCCCCCCAACGTGGAGCCAGGGCGAGAGTCGGTTCGCGACCCCGTCGGTCATCTCCGAGGGAGCCTCCACGGCGTTTGGGTACGCCGAGCCGTGCACGATCATCGTGCCCATCTTTCCAAACCGAATGGGAATCGAGCCCGTTCCGCAGCCACCCAGCCTCGTGACGGTTGACGCGTCGTGGCTTGTGTGCAAGGAGCAGTGCGAGAAGGGGAGTACCCACGCCACCGTGACGATGGACGTCGGTGATCCACAACCATTGCCCGAAGCCGTGGCGAGGCAGTTCCCGATGCCAATGCCAGCTGCGTCTCGCATCGCGGTCGCGGGAGATCGCGCGGGAACCGACCCGTTCGAGGGCTCGCTTGAACTCTCGATCCCCGATGTCCCGGCCGGCGCGCGGTTGCTGCTGGACCTCCCAGACGCCATCAGCCTCCCTTCTCCTTCGCCGATTCCAGCCAACGCCGCCGGCACCCCGGCTGCTTCCAGAGTCGCCCCCGGCGACTCGACGTCGGCCCCAACGTTTTCCGTGACCGTGACGGTTCGCCCCGAGGATGTCGAGGGAGATGCCCTCCGCATCCGTGGCGTGATCCTCCGCCCGGCCGACAGCGCGCTGTTGGTCGATTTCTCGGTCCCGCGCGAAGCTCTGGCGAACAACCCGTCGATTGGGCTCCCCACGCCCACCCGACTGACCCAACCCGCCCCGGAACCTACACAGTCCAAGGAGACATTCCCATGAAGACACTGGCCGGCACCCGCTCAATCGCATCGATCCTCTTCGTCACGTCGCTGGCACTCGGCGAGGCCTCGCTCCAGGCGGCCGCGCAGCAGGGCCCCGCGCTCTCCTCCAAGCAAGCCACGGCGGCAGGCGTCGCCGACGCGGATGCCGCCGCCGCTTCTCGTGGCCCCGCCAAGGTGGGAGAGACCGCGCCAAACTTCACGCTCAAGGACGCTTCGGGGAAGGAGCACTCGCTCGCGGACTACAAGGGCAAAGTCGTGGTGCTGGAATGGATGAACGAGGGATGCCCGGTCTGCCGAGGCGTGATGGAGAACGGATTGGTCGCTTCCATGGTTGCCGACAGCAAGAAGGCCGATCCCGACGTGGTCTTCCTCTTCATCAACAGCACTGCCAAGGACGCCAGCAAGCCGGAGAAGAGCGCGAAGTACCTGGAGAGGCACAAGATCGACGGTACGCCACTCATTGACGGCGACGGCACCGTGGGCCACCTCTACGGGGCCAAGACCACCCCGCACTGCTTCGTGATCGATGCCAACGGGACGCTCGCCTACGCCGGGGCGTTTGACAACGAGAAGGAAGGCTCGGAGAACGTCAACTACGTCGTGAGCGCGGTCACCGCCCTCAAGGCTGGCAAGGCGCCATCCCCGGCCACGACCAGGTCGTACGGCTGCGGCATCAAGTACAAGAAGTAGGTCGACGGCGCGGCCCGATCTGCGCGCCGGTCCCACAGGCCCGGTCGGGTGCAGAGGCCCCGTCAGGTGCAGAGGCCCCGTCAGGCATTGACGGGCATCACGACGTAGAGGAAGTCTGCACCGACGCGCAGGACGCACGGTTTGGAGGAGGCCTTCATCTCCAGCGTGACCTCGGGGCTCTCGACGATCCGGAGCACGTCGGTCAGGAAGGCCGGCATGAACCCGATCTCGATCTTGTCGCCCTTGTACGCCGTGGCCTGCACCACGATCTCCGCCTCGCCCATGTCGGTCGCATGGCTCTTGAGGGTGAGCGTGGTGCCATCGAAGGAGAACTTGATCGCCCGACTCTCCTCGCTGGTCAGCAGCGCTGCCCGCTTGATGGCGGCCGCGAGCTCGGCAGAATCGAAGGTGGCTTCGCGGTCATGCTCCTTCGGGATCACGTCCTCGAAGGGGGGGAACGTGCCTTCGACGAGCGAGGTCACCAAGGTGGCCGAATCGCCGATCTCGAACACGACGCGATTGCGGTCTCGACTCACCCGGACGGCCGCCTCGGGATCGTCCAACAGCCGGTTGAGGACATTCATCGCCTTGGCAGGCACGATGAACGCGCTGTCGCCCTCGGCGGGGGCCGCACAATCTCCCTTGACCAGGGCCATCCGACGCCCGTCCGTGCCGACCATCCGCAGCCGTCGGGCCTTGCGCTCGATGAGCACGCCGCTGATGGCGTAGCGCGAGTTGTCCGTGGCCACCGAGAAAACTGTCCGCGCAATCATGCGGCGCAGCTGGCCTGCCGGCACCTGGAAGTCCGGAGCGGCCTGCGTGGTGTCCGCCGTGCCGGGGAACTCCGCCGGGTCGTGGCCATAGATCTTGAAGGTGCTGTGGGCTCCCTGGATGGTGGCCGCGTGTCGGTCGAGCGACACCTTGACGGTGGCGTCATCCATCGCGCGGGCGATCTGGCTGAACTTCTCGGCGGGAAGGAGCGCCTCTCCCTCGCTCGAGATCTCCACGCTGGGGAGGTGCAGGTCCAGGCCGATTTCGGCGTCGGTCGCCTTGAGGGTCAAAGTGCCATCGACGGCCTCGAGCTTGACGCACATGTGGACCGGGACCGGGCTCCGGCTCGGCACCACGGCGCTGGCCATCGCGAGCGCCTCTACCAATGCGGGGCGATTGCAGATGAGGTGAAGTCCGTCGGTGGCTGTCGGCATGGCTTGTGGTCCTGTGGAGGGAATACCCCAAGGGGGAGTGTAACGCGGCGCACGGCGGGTCCTACACTGCCGGGCCGATGTTCCTGAGCACGCTGCGCTCCTTCAACTCCAATTTCGGCATCGTTGCCGTGCTGGGGTACCTGGGGCTCTTCGTGGCATCGTTCCTCCTGATGTTCCTCTTCCCGCTGGGGGCGCTCGCCCTGGTGTTTGTGGGGATATTCGGCTTGGTGGTCGTGGTCCCGCTGTCCGCCGGCGCGCAGGCCCTGGAGCGAGCGATGAATCGCCGCCGGCTCGCGGCGGGAAGCTGTCCGATGTGCGAGGCTGGTTCCGTCCGGGCCTTGCCGGAGGAGGCCGGGGGCTGGGAATGTCCTGGGTGCGGGACCGCTTGGACCGTCGAAGGCTCGGTCGTGCCCTCCTGAGGGACCCGTGGAGGACCAGATGGGGGACCCGATGCCGCGGCGCGTCAGTCGATGGCCTGCTTGAGGTGGCAGCAGAGTGCCCTGATCTGGTCAGCCGCCGACTCGCTCGCCACGGAAAACGTCACTGATCCTGGCGGAGAGATGTCGATGGCCAGGAGTCCCGAGGTGGCGCAGACGACGAGCCCCTGCGACGGTGAATCGCCGTGGAGGAGCATGGCCTGAACCAGGTCGCGCAGGAGGTGGTGCTCGGAGGGGTGGATCACCAGGGCATCAGCGGTGTTGAGCTCGACGCCGAGTGCGGCGTCGACCGCCATCCACTTGCGGTTGTTCTTCAGCGCGACGGCGACGACGTCCGTGACGTTCCGCCAGGTGCTCTTTGGCATCGCGAAGGCCTCGGGGCAATGCAGCTTGTGAAGCGCGGCCTCGACGATCGAAGGAAGCTGCCATGCGGCAACGCTGATCCCGGCATCGACCGCAGGCACGGCGGCTCGTCGCCCGTCGTCCGCAGCGAAGTAACGAATGGTGGCCGAGGAGGGCGCGCCGGTGACGGTGACGCTCGAGGCGCCGTCGGCCCCCGGAGCGATTGACAGATGCAATGTCTTCAGGCGCGCGAGCGCCGCGGGGGCTTCCACGAATTCGATGTGCATGGGGCGGCTCGCGAATGGAGTCGCGGCAAGCGTACTGGTTCCGCCGTCCACGGGCGGTGGCTCTTCGAAGGGCCATGAGGTCATTGCCACTACCATCACGGGCCGTGCGAACGATCCTCTTTGTCTGCACCGGGAATACATGCCGTTCGCCGATGGCCGAGGCGATCGCACGGGACCTGGTTGATCGCGGCGAGGTGCCGGGCGTGAAGGGTGACGGGATCTTCTTCGCCAGCGCCGGAACGTGGGCCGCCGACGGCGTTCCCTTCTCATCGGAGGCGCATCGCGTGCTTGGGGAGAGGGGGATCGCCCTGGATGGGCGCAGCAAGCGAGTGACGAGGGAGATGGCGGTGGGGGCAGACCTCGTCATGGGGATGACCAAGTCACATGTCGAAGCCGTCCGGGCAATCGTGGGGCCGGTGGGCCTGCGGTGCGAGCTGGCACTTGATCCCCAGGAGGTGGACGATCCGGTGGGGCTGGGGGTCGCGGCCTACCGCCGGGTGGCGGATCAGTTGAGCCAGTTGCTTCCTGCGCGACTTTCGGAGATGCTCCGCACATGAACATCGCCCTCGGCTCCGACCACCGCGGCACCCAGCCGATCGCAGCGCTGGCTGCGCACCTCCAGTCGCTTGGCCACACGACGACGATCCTCGGCGACACCTCGGGCCGTCCGGTGGACTACACCGACACGGCGTGGCTGGTCTCCAACTCGGTCGCCCATGGCGAGGCGGACCGTGGTGTGCTCGTGTGCGGGACGGGCATCGGCATGTGCATCTCGGCCAACAAGGTGCATGGCATTCGCGCGGCGCTTGCCGGTGATGAGCTCAGCGCGCAGCTGAGTCGATCCCACAATGACTCCAACGTGCTCTGCCTGTCGGCCGACCTGACCGGCCCGGTGCTGGCCAAGCGCATCGTCGACGTGTGGATGAAGACCGACTTCGAGGGCGGGCGCCACGCGCGCCGCGTCGCCAAGATCGGGCAGATCGAGGAAGGTCACGATCCAGCGACAAGCGCTTCCGCGTGACGTCGGCGCGCCGTCGCCGCTCAGCGGGGGCTGCGAGTGGCCAGGCGCTCGACGAACGAGGTGAGCAGCCGCACGCCGTAGCCAGTCGGCCCGGCGCCGGTCGGGCCATCCCTGCCCTCCGTGTTGGACGTCCCGGCGATGTCGATGTGGGCCCAGGGGATGGCTGAGTCGACGAAGTAGCTGAGGAACGCGGCGCCCTGGATCGGATGCGCCGCCCGCGCGGGATTGCTGTTGAGGATGTCGGCGTGGGGGCTGCGCATGTACTCGCGGTGATCGTCCCACAGCGGAAGCCGCCAGATCCGTTCGTCCGTCGCCGCGGCGCACGCCTCGAGCGACTCGCGGAGGGATTCGTCCTCGCAGAAATAGCCCGCACAGAAGTGCCCCAGTGCCGTGACCACGCCGCCGGTGAGCGTTGCGGCGTCGACCACGACATCGGGCTTCGCCGTCCGGCAGACCCAGGAGAGCGCGTCGGCCAGGACCAGCCGGCCCTCGGCGTCTGTATTGGTGACTACCACGGTCACGCCATTGTGCATCGTGATGATGTCGTCTGGGCGGTAGGCGTTGTTCGAGACCATGTTCTCGGCGCAGGCGAGAACGGCCGTGACGCGAATGGGCAGCTTGGCCGCGGCGATGGCATGCATGGCGCCGATCACGGCGGCCCCGCCGCACTTGTCGTACTTCATGCCACGCATGCCATTGTTCACCTTCAGCGAGTAGCCGCCGGTGTCGTAGGTGATCGTCTTTCCGACAAGCGCCACATGCGGCCCGCGCGCGCGAGCCGGCCGGTGCTCCAGGACCACCAGGCACGGCGGGGAATCGCTTCCTTGCCCCACGGCGAGCAGGCCGCCCATGCCCAGCCGGGTGGCTTGCTTCGCGTCGATGACCTTGCAGCGCAGCCCGGTCGTGCGGGCCAGCTTCTTGCCCAGCTGCGCCACCCAGGTGGGTCGGCAGACGTTTGGCGGCGTGGCGGCAAACTCGCGGGCGATGTTGACGCTCGCGGCCAGCCGCGTGCCCTTCGCCATCGCTCGGTGCAGCGGGGCGTCACCGCCTTCGATCGTCAGCGATCCCTTCGCAGCGGCCCGCTTGCGAGCGGTGCCGGCATGGGCGTCGAAGGCCCAGTTGGCCAGCTCGATCCCCTCGCCCAGCGCCTGCCCCAGTCGCTCGTTGAGCTCGTCGGAGACGATGACCGCGCGCTCGACCCCCGCGCGGTGGAGCGCCGCGACCAGGCGCGCGCCGACCTGCCGTGCCACGCGCGTGGAAAGTTTCCTCGAATCCCCAAGCCCGAGCACGAGGAAGCGGTCATCCCCATTCAGGCTGCCTGCGTCGGCCGTGGCCAATGGTGAACTCACCGCCGCCTTGGCCTGCGCGTTGGCGCGGTACGCGTGCGGCACCCTGCGACGATCCTTGCAGACGGCGAGCACGGCGATGGGGCGAGTGGGATGGCCAACCTTGATGTCCTTGAACATGGGGGAGGCATGGTAGTTGCGGCGGTTGGCACTAGGATTTCGCAATGCACTCCGCAACGAGCGACATCCCGGCGATCGTGGTGATCGGCGGGGGACATGCCGGCGCCGAGGCGGCTCGTGCGGCGTGGCAGGTGATCCGCGGGAGCGGGGCGCCTGGCCGCGTGGTGATGGTGACCCTTGATCCCCCGGCCATCGGCACGATGAGCTGCAACCCGGCGAATGGCGGGCTTGGGAAGGGGCAGCTGGTACGGGAGATCGACGCCCTCGGCGGCATCATGGGCCTGGCCACCGATGCCACCGGCATCATGTTCAAGGTCCTCAACACGAGCAAGGGCCCGGCCGTTCGCGGGCCTCGGGTGCAGTGCGATCGTGAGGCCTACGCGGTCGAGGTGCAGCGGCAACTGGCTGCGCTTGACGGACTGGAAGTGGTGGCGGGCGAGGTCACGGGATTCCAGGTGGAAGGCGGCCAACTACGCGGCGTCGTGCTGGGTGCCGGCGCCTGCGTCGTGACGGCCGAGGCGGCGGCCATCGAGCGAGCGCTGGACCCCGCGGCCGAGCCACGTCCGATCTATCGCCGGGGCTGCGGCAGCCAGCAACCGGTCCCCGGGACGACATCGATCGATGGGGGGATGGTCCTCCGGTGCGATGCGTGCGTGCTCACCAGCGGCACCTTCATGCGGGGCCTCATGCACACCGGACCCGATCGCTGCCCGGGGGGGCGCGTCGGCGAGGGCGCGGCCAGCGCGATCAGCACGGCGCTTCGGTCGCTTGGCTTCGAGTTGGGTCGACTCAAGACGGGGACACCGCCGCGGCTGCGCCGGGATTCCTTGGATTGGAGCGGTCTGGAGCTGCAACACTCCGATGACCCGCCGACGCCGATGAGCGATCGGACACCGTGGGCATTGCCGTCGGTGTCGGGTGCGCCGCGGTTCCCTCGACTGGCGCAGGTGGCCTGTGCCATCACGCGGACCAGCCAGGCGGCGCATGACGTGATCCGCGCAAACCTCCACCGTGCGCCGATGTACTCTGGCCAGATCGAGGCGGCCTGCGGACCCCGGTACTGTCCAAGCATCGAGGACAAGGTGGTTCGATTTGCGGATCGACCCAGCCACCAGGTCTTCCTGGAACCCGAGGGGCTGCACACTGACCGTGTGTACTGCAACGGCATCTCCACCAGCATGCCAATCGACGTGCAGGAACGGATCGTCCGGACGATGCCGGGGTGCGAGCGCGCCGAGGTCGTGCAGTGGGGCTATGCGGTGGAATACGACATGGTGTGGCCGCACCAGATCCGGGCGACGACCGAGACGCGGCTGGTGCGTGGCCTCTACCTTGCCGGGCAGATCAACGGGACCACCGGTTACGAGGAGGCTGCGGCGCAGGGACTGCTGGCCGGGTGGAATGCCGCCCGCTCCGCATTGGCCGCGGAACAAGTGGTGCTTGGGCGGGACCAGGCGTATCTCGGGGTCATGATGGATGACCTCGTGACCAAGACGCCGCGAGAGCCGTACCGGATGTTCACCTCCCGCGCGGAACATCGGCTGCAGCTGCGCGCCGACAACGCCAGCACGCGGCTGGCACCGTCCGGACGATCGCTGGGAGTCGTCGGTGACGAATGCTGGCAGGCCTTCCAGCGCGGGCAGCAGGAACGGGAGCGGGTCGCGGCGGCGCTCACCCCGTCGAACCGGGCGGCGGTGATGCGTGGTGAGTGGGACGCTGGGTCGATCGCCCCCGGGGACGGCGTGCCGTTCGATCGTCGGGTCGTCGAGTCTGTCGTGACCGAACTGCGGTACGAGCCGTACGTGAAGCGGTGCCTGGATGAGGTGGCGCGATCGACCGACCAGGATCGCGCGTCGATCCCCGAGTGGTTCGAGCTGGAACTCGTGAAGGGGTTGCGCCGCGAGGCCATCGAGGTGCTCCGCAAGCATCGCCCGTCGACCTTTGGCCAGGCCAGCCGCCTGTCGGGCGTGAATCCGGCAGACGTTTCCATCCTCCGCGTCGCGCTCCATCGCCAGCGGGCGGCTCGCGTGGCGTCGCAGGATCTGCAACAATGACCCCTTCGCGCCGCCATAGCTCAATTGGCAGAGCTCCCGCCTTGTAAGCGGAAGGTTGCCGGTTCAAGTCCGGCTGGCGGCTTGCGAGCGGGGTAGTCTGGATCCATGAACCTGCGGGCAGTGATCGTGCGGACGCTCTTGGTGTCCCTCGGCGCGACGGCGGCCTGCGCCGTCATGGCCATCTTCGCCGACGGTGCCCAGTGGGGTTGGCAACTCACCGGGTCGGCGGCCGTGCTCGCCGGCGGAAGCGCGCTCCTCACGCCGATCGGGAGGATTGGCGACTCGCGATCGTTGCCGCCGGTCGCCACCGCGTGGGCCTCGGTGATCGTGCTGGACACCATGGTGGCCATCCTCGGCATCTGGGGCGCGATCCCGAATCGGTTCCAGGAGGGGGTCGTTGTCACTGCGCTTGTCCTCGTGGCGTGGCTCGTCATGGCGCTGCCCGGACTTGGATTCCTGGGTGGGTCGCGTCAGCGGGCGGCGGGTTGGGCGCTCGTGGTCGGCGCGACGCTGGCCTGCGCGTGGTGGGCGGCGATCGGGTGGGGAGTGCGCGCGGACGATGGTGAACGGGGCTGGGTGATGGGCTGTGCGGGATTGCTCCTTTGTGGCGCAGCGCTCCACTCCCACGAGAAGCGGCTGGGAGCGCTCGATGGTGTGGAACGGCTCCTCGGGGGGGGGCTCACGATCCTCGCCGCCGTCTGGTGGTTTGCGACGCTCCCTGGCCGCGGCAGCATCGCAGCCGTCAACCACCAGATGATCGCCGGAGGCATCGTGGTGTCGACACTGGCCGTGCTCATCACGGCGCACCGCGTGTCGCAGCTGCTCTCGGGGCCGCCGATGCGCCACGTCCTGCACCTGGCCACGCTCGGGTGCATCGGCGCGCTGGGGTTCGTGCTAGCCAGCGCAGCATGGTCCAACTGGCCCGCGCGAGGCTGGATGGCCAGCGCAGCGGCTTCCTTCGGCGTGCTGTCGGGGACCGGACTCCTCGGGTCGCTGATCGTCCATCTCTTCGCTCGTGGCGCCGCGATGAAGCGAAAGCCGCTGGGCGAAGTGCAGAGCGTTCGCGTGGAGTGCCCCACCTGCGGGCTTCGGCAACCGGTCGTTCCCGGGGCCTCCAACTGTGGTCGCTGCCGGCTGGGCTTCTTCGTGGCACTCGAACTCACCAACTGCGCGGCCTGTGGATACTCGCTGGCCGGACTCCCCGCGGGGGCAAGTTGTCCCGAGTGCGGTGCGATGCTTGGCGTGCGCAGCATCCCGTCTGGGCGAGGGCAGGCCACCACATGAGGCGCGGCACGCTGATCCTGGACTTTGACAGCACCATCGTGAGCGTGGAGGCGCTCGACGAACTCGCGCGCATGGTCCTCGGCCAGTCTTCGGCGCGGGACGACACGATTGATCGGATCGAGCGATTGACGCGCGCCGGGATGGATGGGTCCATCTCGATCGAGGAGAGCCTTGCCCAGCGGATGGCCTTGCTCTCGTTCACCCGCGAGTCGATCCCGCCGCTGGTGGACCACCTCCGGAACTGCCTCACGCCATCGTTCCGCAGGCACCGCGAGACGATTGCGCTCCTTGCCCCTCGCATCCATGTCGTGAGTGGAGGCTTCATCGAGTGGGTCGCTCCCGTGTGCCAGTCACTCGGCATCCTCTCGTCGAACTGCCACGCGAATCGACTCCGGTTTGATGGCGTCGGACGGTGCACAGGGATCGATCCCATGAGCACGCTGGCCCGGGCGGGCGGCAAGCCCGACACGATCAGGCGCCTGCGCTCGGATCGCAGCCTCTACGCGCCACTCGTCCTTGTCGGCGACGGCGCAACCGACTTGGAGGCGAAGCAGGCCGGCGCCGTCGAGGCATTCGTGGCGTACGTGGAACACGCCAACCGACCAGCCGTGGCCGCGGGGGCCGACGCGGTGGCGTCGACGTTCGATGAAGTGCTCTCGACGTGGGCCCGGCTCTCGGGCGACAGCGCGTGGGGGCACTTCGGCACGCCGGGCGGGGACTAGCGGCGACTGGCGGGACGCGGCACGCGGGCTGACGCGCCTTGGGCCATCGCCCGCTCGATGTCGGCGATGGACTTGGGGATGGACCCCGTGAGGTTGACGGGACCCTTCTTGGTGCACACGATGTCGTCCTCGATGCGAATGCCGATCTTCTCGCCCGGCAGGTAGATGCCGGGTTCGACGGTCACCACGGCACCGTCGGCGAGTGGTGCGTCGGGCGACGCGTCATGCACTTCCAGCCCGAGGTGGTGCCCCGCGCCGTGGATGAAGGCATCACCGTGGCCCGCGTCGTTGATGACCCTTCGGCACGCGGCGTCAATCGCACCAAGCGTGGTCCCCGCGCGGCACGCCTTGATGCCGGCCTCAAGGGACTTGAGCACGATGGCGTAGAGCTCGCGCTGTCGCGACGTGAACTGCCCATTCACCGGGTAGGTGCGCGTGACGTCGCTGGCGTAGCCGGCGAATGCCGCGCCGGAATCGATCACCACCAGGTCCCCGTCCGCAAGCACCTGGTCGTTGGCGTGGTAGTGGAGGACCGTGGCATTGAAGCCGGAGCCGGCAATCGTGCGATAGGCGGTGCCCCGTGCCCCGTTCGTCCGGTAGGCGTGCTCCATCGCTTCCTGGACGTCGAACTCGGTGATGCCCGCGCGCATGGTCTGGAGTGCGGCGGCGAATCCGTGCCCGGTGATCGAGCCAGCGTGGCGGATGCAGTCGATCTCCGACGTGCTCTTCGCCGCCCGCATGGCGGGGATGAGGGTCGATCGATCGGCGACCAGACATCCAGGCACTCGTTCGGACTGCGCGCGAATGATGGCCAAGTCTGGGGAGACGGCGGCGTTGTAGGGCGAGAGCGGCATCACGGCGGCAAGCTTCCTCGCACGCCGGGCCGACTCCAGGAGCAGCCGGGCCAGCATGTTCGTGCGCATCAGCGAGGAGACGCCGTACTTCGCACGCAGGGCGCCGGAGAGTTCCGGCCGGAATCCGTCCCACTTCTCGACCTCCGGGTTGAGCGGGCGCAGGAGGAGCGTGCAGCGCTTGGAGGCGACGGGATGCGTCGGGTCAAGCAGCAGCATGGCGCCCGGCTCGTCCACGACGCCGGTCAGGTAGTGGAAGTGTGCGTGTGGCGACCAGGGGTGGTGGAGCGAAGGATCGGCGTCGCCGGCCAGCACAATCGCGACGTGACCGTCAAGCGACTTGAGCAGTCGCTCGCGGCGGTCGGCGTACTCCGTGAGCGGGGTTGACGGGGATTCGCCGGCGCCAGGGCGCGCAGCAGGACTGGAGGCGGGTTTCTCGGATGGACGTGCTGGGCGACGCGCGGCAATGGGACTCATGCCGTGATGCTAGGCCGCCCCACAAGCGGCGCCGGCTAGGTGCAGGGGCCCCAGCCGCCCAGGACCAGTGCCAGGTCAACGCCGTCCGTCATGCCGTCGCCATTGAGGTCGCCGCTGCCGCCCGCGGCGCCCCACGCCGCCAGCACGTTGGCCAGGTCAACGGCGTCCACCAAGCCGTCGGCGTTGGAGTCGCCCGTGCAGGGCGACGCGGCCACCTGAGACTCATACGCGCCGCGATCGACAATCGGCGCCGTGCCAATCCCTGTGTCCACGACGTTTGGGTTGTCGACAAATCGCAGGTTGCCGTCGAGGTCCACCGTGTTGCCGGTGCCGGCGGCCGAGTTGGCCCCCGCATCGATGGATGGAGAAAGCTCTTGCAGCCGGTAATCGCCGTTGGCGGCATCCACGAAGAGCGGGTCGACGGCCGTGTTGCCGCTGCCGGTGAATCCAAGCTGCACCGTGGAGTAGGTGGCGACGGTCGTGCCACCCGAATTGGTGATCTGGTTGTTCGTGGGCGAGCCCGTCGACCCTGTGTTGCCCCACACGATGCAGTTGGACACGGCGCTCGTGCCGCCCGCGTTCAGGAACCCGCCGCCGGTCGTGCCACCCGTGCAGCGATTGGCCACGATCGTGCAGTTCCTCAGGGTCGTGGTGCTGCTCACGCCGCTCCAGATGGCGCCGCCGGCGTTGGTGCCGGAGTTTGAGCAGGTGTTGCCCACGAACAGGCAGTTGGTCGCCTTGAACTGCGTGCCGTTGTATGCCTCGACGGCTCCCGCACGTGCGGCGGAGTTCCGGAGGAACTGGCAATTGTTGAAGGTGGCGTTCACGCTCGTCGACATGTCAAAGCCGCCGCCGTAGCCGCCGCCTGTGTTGTCGGCGAAGGTGCAGCGCTCGAACGTGGGGCTGGATGCGTTGACGTATCCCACGCCGCCGCCAAACGTGCATCGATTTCGCTCAAAGCGACAGTCGCGGAAAGTAGGCGCCGAGCCGCTCAGGATCAGCACCGCACCACCCTTGTCCTGGTTGGAGGCAGACGAGTTGGCGTAGCCACCCTTGACCGTGCACCCGTCCACCGTGCCCGAGGTGCCGGTCCCCACGCAGTAGATCACGTGATAGGAGTTTTCGGTGTAGCCGCTGGTGGCGGTGTCGTTGCCCAGGAGGTCGCCGGAGAGGATCGTCTCGTTGGCGGCGATGTCGCGTTCATCGAGCGATGATTCGCCCCCGGCAAAGCCGCCGTAGATCGCCACGCCGGTCTTGAGCGTGTGGTACGCGGTGCGCGTGGTGGCCGTCGTGGGCTTGTAGGTCCCGGCCGCCACCCAGACCTGGTCGCCAGACGCGCTCGCCGCCAGCGCCATCGCGACGCCGTTGGCGTCCCGGAAAGCGTTCTCCCACGATGATCCATCATTGGCCCCGCCCTGGAGATTCACGTTGACGTATCGAGTGGCCGCGTCCGCGCTGGCCGCGACGCCAGCCATCGCAACCGTGAGTCCAAGCCCAAATGACAACGCGGCGGTGGGGGGTCGCATCTGCCAAAGGTAGGCGCAGCGTGAGCGAAAGCAAGAAATCGTGGCGAATCTGTGCGTGGGGAAGCCGGGAACTCACGTTTCCGCGAACCCGATGGCCAGGCCCCCGTCATTTCGCGGGCTCGGCCAGCGGAGGAAAGTCCCACGATGGTTCGATGGCCGGGGTTCGTTGGTTGAAGAGTGCCACGAACCGTTCGACCACCTCGGGGTGAGCGTCGGCGACGTCGCGTGATTCGGCCGGGTCGGCAGCCAGGTCAAAGAGCTCCATCTTGAGCTTCTCGGGATCCTTCGCGCGAAGCACCACGCACTTCCAGTCCCCAATACGGGCCGCACGCCACCCCTTCCCGGCAGGGTGCTCCCACACGAACTCGGTGGGTCGCGCGGAGCCGTCGCAGGCCTGGATGATGGGCCGAAGGTCGAACCCATCCGAGGCTGGGGGCGCCACGCCGCCAGCGTTGAGCAACGTCGGGAAGAGGTCGTAGCCGATGACCGGCACGTCACAGGTGCTGCCCGCCCGGGCGACGCCGGGCCAACGCACGATGAGTGGGACGCGAATGCCTCCCTCGTACAGCTGGGTCTTGGCCCCTCGAAGGCCTCGATTGGTCTGGAAGAACTCGGGATCGAATCCGCCCAGGTCAAAAGTGCCGCCGTTGTCGCTGGTGAAGACCACGATCGTCTCGCGGTGGTGCGCGTTCGCGTTCGCGGCGCCGAGCAAGCGGCCGACGTCGCGATCGAGGCGAGTGACCATGGCCGCGTAGGCCGCCCGCGGGTGCGCATGCGGCTTGTACCCTTTCCCGCCCGTGTAGGGGAGGTCCTCCAATCCGAGCGATGCGTAGGTCGCGGTGTATTCCGACAGGCTGTCATCGGGCACCTGCAGGGCAAGGTGCGGGACAGTCGTCGCGTAGTAGAGGAACCAAGGGGCGCCTTCGGCGTCGCCGGAGTCTTCGCCGTCGCCGGAGTCTTCGCCGTCGATCCACGACACAGCCTGGTCCGCGATGAGATCCCCGGAGTAGTGCGCACGACCTTCGGCGCCTTGGTCGATCGGCACCTGTGATCGGTCGCTCTCGAGGTACGACGGGTAGTACCCGTGCGCGTGCCGCTGGCAAAGGTAGCCGTAGAAACGATCGAACCCCTGGTCCAGCGGGTGACCTTCGGGCTGCGTCACGCCACCCAGGCCCCACTTGCCGAAGCAGGCTGTCCGATAGCCCGCAGACTGCAGGCCACGCGCGAGAGTCATCGTGCCCGCCTCGATCGCCCGTTGCCCGCCGTGTCGGCCCTGCCCGCCATCGGGCAGTTCGCCGTTGTCGCGGATCTGGGCATGCGCACCGGAGAGTCCAGTGAGGATCGAGCAGCGGCTTGGCGCGCACACACACGCCGACGAGTACGCCTGGGTGAATCGCATGCCTTCGGACGCCAGTGAATCGATGGTGGGCGTTCGGATGCGCTCGCTGCCCGTGCACCCAAGGTCACCGGAACCCAAATCGTCGCAGAAGACGAAGAGGATGTTGGGCTGGCGCTGGAGTGCCTGCGCGTCTCCCGCGGGGCGATCGCCGCCGGTGAGCGCGGTGGCCGAGTTTGGCGGCAGGGCCGGCGTGGGCGCGCAATGGCCGAGGGCAGCGAGGGACAGGAGTGAGGCGCCGATCGAACCCCGCGGAATCCATCGCGAGGAGGGGGAAAGGTGTGGGTGCTGCATGGCGGAGGCAGGAACGGCGACACCTCCGGCAGGCGCTGGAGCGGCGTCGGATCCCACGAGGGAGCCTAGCGAGGTCGAGGGGGGGGCAGACGGTGGAAAAACATCGCGATGAATCCAATGCCCGGCTTGCGCTATGACAGTAGCGAGCGATACTCGTCATGGCGAGGCCGGCCACTTCCGACCGGCTCGCCGGACGCAACTGAAAGGAGGCCACATCATGGCCACTCTCGCAACCGAAAGCATCCGAAACCTGGCAGTCGTAGGAGGCGCTGGCTCTGGCAAGACGACACTGATCGAGTCGTTGCTCGCCGAGGCTGGCGCGATCCCGACGAAGGGGACGGTGGAGGCGGGGACGACCCAGACGGGACATGACTCGCTGAGCAAGCAGTTCCACACCACGACGGACGCGTCGGTGGTCCGGTTCGAGCACGGCGGCTGCACGATCAACCTGTTCGACACGCCTGGCGCTGCCGACTTCCTGGGGCAATCCATCGGCGTGCTGCCCGCTGTCGAACTGGCGATCCTCGTGATCGATGGCCTCAATGGCATCCAGAACGTGACTCGGCGAATGATGGGCATCTGCGCGGATCGCGCGCTGCCGACCATGATCGTGGTGAACAAGATCGACTCGGTGGATGACGAGGAACTCGTCCTCGCGGCGATCCAGGAAGAGTTTGGCGAGATTTGCCGGCCGGTCGACCTTCCCACCGAGCACGGTCACGGCGTGGTGGATTGCTTTGACAACGCGGCAGGCGACTCCGACCTCGGCGACGTCAAGGAGTATCACGACCAGATGGTGGATGCCGTCGTGGAAATGGATGACGCCGTCATGGACGACTATCTCTCCGGGAAGCCCATCGAAGCGTCCCGGATGCATGACCCCTTTGAGAAGGCCCTCCGGGCGAGGCGCGTGATCCCGGTCGCGTTCGTGAGCGCCCGCGACGGAGCCGGCGTGGCGCAACTGCTCACGGACATCGTGAAGCTGTGCCCCAGCCCCCTGGAAGGGAACCCGAGGAAGTTCGTGGTGGACCAGGAGGACGGGACCGCGCAGGCGTTCGTGCCGACGTTGCGCAGCGCCGATCCGCTGGTGGCGCACGTGTTCAAGGTGGCCAGTGACCAGTACGCGGGACGCATGGCCTTCATCAAGGTGCACCAGGGGGAACTCTCGCACGGCACCCAGGTGTCGATCGATGCCAACACCAAGCCGACGCGGATCCCGCACGTCCACCATGCCAACGGGCACCACCTGAAGGAGGCCCACTCGATCGTCGCCGGCGACATCGGCGTCGTCACCAAGGTGGACGAGACTCACTTCAACGCCACGATCCACGCCGAGGCGGTCCCCGCGACGCTGCACTTGCTCGGTTTGCCGTTCCCCCGCCCGATGGCTGGACTGGCGATCGAGGCCGCCACCCGGTCCGCCGAGGCGAAGCTGGGCGAGGCGCTCCACAAGATGACGGCCGAGGATCCCACCTTCGAGGTGGAGCACGTGGTGGGGACCGGCGAGCTGGTGATCCATGGGCTGGGCGACCTGCACCTCCGCTCCAAGATCCAGATGCTCAAGGATCGATTCGCCGTGGAGATCGAGAGCCACCAGCCCAAGGTGGCGTACACCGAGACCATCTCGACCAAGGCCGAGGGCCATCATCGGCACAAGAAGCAGACCGGCGGCGCCGGCCAGTTCGGCGAAGTGTTCCTGCGCGTCGAACCGCTGCCAGGCGCCCTGGAGGGGAATGCCCCGGCGCTGGAGTTCGTCGATGGCACCGTCGGCGGGAGTGTCCCGCGGCAGTTTTTCCCGGCGATCGAGAAGGGGATCCGCGGGGTCCTCAATTCCGGCGTGTTCGCGGGGTACCCGCTGCGGGGCGTGCGCGTGGAGATCTACGACGGCAAGCACCACCCCGTCGACAGCAAGGAGATCGCCTTCCACCAGGCCGGGAAGTGGGCATTCATCGATGCCGTGCTGAAGGCCAAGCCCACGCTGCTGGAGCCGTTCGTGTCCATCGAGGTGACCTGTCCGGCGGCCTCGATCGGCACGATCGTGGGCGACCTCAGCGGCAAGCGGGCGCGCGTCCACGGAACGGACACGCTTCCCAGCGGGCAAGCGGTGATCCGCGGAGTGGCGCCGCTGAGCGAGCTCATGACCTATGCGAGCACACTCAAGTCGATGACTGGCGGCACCGGCTCCTTCACCATGGAGCTCAGCCACCACGAGCCCGCCCCGAGCGCGACGCAGCGTGAGATCGCCGCGGCGTTCAAGCCGCAGCTGCAGGAAGCCTGACCCGAGGTCCGGGGGCGGTTATCGGTGGAAATGTGACCCTCAGGGTCACATTTCCACCGATAACCGGGGCTGGTCACTCCCCGGGGCTGGTCACTTCAGACGAGGGAGATCCGGACGCGGCTGTTGGAGACTTCGTGCGGCAGCGCCGACTTGACGGCCGCCAGGATCTGCGCTTCGTCAAGGTGTGCAGGTGCCCGCAGGTGCAGGCTCAGTCGATTCTTGCGCGCCTCGAGCGCGGAGTTCACGATGTGGATGCGCTCGGCCCGGACGATGTCGGCGATGAGTCGGCCATCCTCGCTGGTCAAGGCGCGGCGGGCCTCGCCTCGCGTCCCGATCTGCACTCGGTATGTCGCCCGGTTGTCGATGAACCACACGAGGCCCCACGCGATGACCGCGACGATCGTCGCCGGAAGGTAGGCGCCGGTGCCGCACGCGAGTCCGATGACGAGCGTCACGATGCCCTTCGCGGTGAGCTCAGGATCGTCCAGCGTGGTGCGGAAGCGGACCAGGCCGCCGATCCCGAACACGACCAGCCCGAGCGATGGGTGCACCATCACGAGCAACGCGACGGTCGCACCGATGAGCCCCAGCAGGAGAAGGATGCCTTCTCGCCCCAGCAATCGATCCGCGCGCCGGGCGCTCATCCGCTTCGGGTGCCACGCGATCGCTGCCGCCAGCAGCAGCGCGAATCCATACCCAACCATGAGGTCGGCCACGGTGCTGGTGTCGAGAAAGGTCTTGAAGCCCTCGGAGACGCTGGAGCCGGAGGCCGCGGTGCCGGTGGCGCCGAATCGTTGCAGCAACTCGGTCACCGAGTGCTTTTCTTCGGCGAGGAACGGAATGATCGAATGCATGGAGAGACGATACAGTCCCCGCCGTGAGATTCCCCTCCGTGACTCGTCCGGCGCCGCTGCCCCTTGCGGACATCTTCCTCGCCGTGATGCTTGGCGGGTCGATCACCGCATGCGACCAATACCCACGCAACCCGCACGTTGCCGGGACGTCGTCGACGGGTGGGACCGGCGGGGGGTGGGGGCAGGGTGGCTCGACGGCTTGGTACCTGGACTTGCACGGGGGGACGACGAGTGACGCGAACCACGTGATCGGGCTCGACCCCAATGGCAGTGCCACGGTGGTGGTGGACATCCCGACGACGGTGCCATCCGGGGACGCGCTCACCCTGCCTCGCGGCATGTGCCTGCTCCCCGACGGCAGCCTGCTGGTCGTGAGTGCCTTCAAGGACGACACGCAAATCCTGCGATACGGGGTGGCTGACGTAAACGGACGTCGGCCCTTTGACTCGGTGTTCGTGCATGGTGGTCTCGCCAATCCGAGCCTGCAACACCCATACGAGATCGAGGTTGGGCCGGATGGAAATGTCTACGCTGCGAACCAAGACACGCAGACGATCACCCGCTATGCGGGGCTGCACGCCACTACTCCGGGTGTGCCCCTTCCGGCCCCCGCCGGGAGCGACGCCGCGCTGGCCGGCGCCGGGATCGGTGTCATCGTCCCATCCGCCAAGATGTCTGCCAATGGGCTGGACACTCCCCGAGGCATCACCTTCGGGCCCGATGGCTTGCTCTATGCGGTGGACCGCGACGCACGAATCACGGCGTGGGACCCCTCGACCGGCAGGCAGGTTCGCGTGGTGGTCGATCAGGCGGACGGGGTCCAGAAGGCGATTCAGGCCCACTTCCTCGCCGGCACCGACACGATGCTGATCGGCGACCGCGGCGCCAAGACCGTCTGGAAGACCACGTCGCGGGGAGGCGCCGTCCAGCGGTTCCTGCCCGAGTCCGTCAAGATCGAAGAACCTTCGATCGTCACCAGTGACTCGCAGTGGGTCTATGTTGGGGACCGGGCCACCAAGTCGATCAGGCGATTTCACCTGGGATCCGGCCAGCCGGAACCAGGCACCCCATGGGTGGAAAAGCTTCCCGACCCGCCTGAGTTCCTGATTCGGGCGAGCGTCGGTCGGCCAGTGCGGCCCGGGAGGTAGAGTTCCTCGCTTCGATGGGCAAGGAGGTCCATCGCCGATGCACGCCGCTCACGAAGCCCCCTTGATCGTTCGACCTCGTCCGGGAATCGCCTATGCCATTCGTGAGGCATGGGCCAATGGCTACGGCTCGAGGGATCTCCGTCGGGACATCATCGCTGGGCTGGTGGTCGGGATCATCGCGCTGCCGCTCTCGATGGCACTCGCGATTGCCGTTGGCGCCAACCCGGAACAGGGGATCTACACCGCCATCATTGGAGGCTTTCTGGCCGCGCTCCTTGGGGGCAGCCGCGTCCAGGTGACCGGGCCGACGGCGGCATTCGTGGTCATTTTGGCCCCGATCGTGCATGAACATGGCCTTGGCGGCCTCATGGTGGCCACGGCGATGGCGGGGGTGATGTTGCTTGGCCTCGGATGGGCCAAGCTTGGCAAGGCGATCAGCCTGGTGCCCTTCCCGGTGGTGACGGGCTTCACCGCTGGCATCGCGATCGTGATCGCAATCCTGCAGGTCCGAGACTTCCTTGGATTGTCCATCGCCGAGATGCCCGATGGGACGGTGGCCAAGATCACGGCACTTGCGGGTGCGCTGTCCACCGTGAACTGGGCCGATGCCGCGGTCGGTGCGATCTCGTTGACCTGCGTCTTTGCCTGGCCGCGGCTGGTGCCACGGATCCCTGGAGCACTTGCGACGGTCCTGATTGCGATCCTGGCCGCGAAGGCCCTTGCCGTGGCGTGGCCGCAGGTGCAGATTCACACCATCGCCAGCCGGTTTGGCACGGAAGCCATTCCCAGCGGGATCCCCAGCGCGCTCCCCACCTTTCAGTGGCCGTGGCTGGCCTCGACCGAGGCCTGGAATCTGGGTGTCATCGAGGACCTCGCGGTGGCCGGGATGGCCATCGCGCTGCTGGGAGCGATCGAGTCGCTCCTCAGTGCCGTCGTGGCCGACGGCATGACCGGCCATCGAGCAGATCCGGATGCGGAACTGATGGGCCAGGGCATCGCCAACATCGGTTCGGCGTTCTTTGGCGGGATCGCCGCCACTGGCGCCATCGCGCGAACGGCCGCGAATGTGCGGTCCGGTGGCCGTTCACCGGTCGCCTCGGCGACGCACGCCGTGTTCCTCGCGTTTGCGCTCCTCGCGCTCGGTCGATGGCTGGGGGAGGTCCCGCTTGCCGCGATGGCTGCGCTGCTCCTGGGGGTGGCTTTCCACATGGCTGACGCGCCGCACTTCATTCGGTCGTTGCGATCGTCGCCGGGCCAAGATGTGATCGTGATGCTGACGTGCACCGTCCTGACGGTGGTCTCCGACATGGTCGTCGCGGTGTTTGTCGGTGTTGCGCTCGCGGGACTCCTCTTCATCCGGCGCATGACGGAAGTGTCCAGCGTGAACCTGGTCTCCACCCGCGAAGGGACCTCCGTTCGGCCCGTGGCCGGCGTCCACGTGTACGACGTTTCGGGGCCACTCTTCTTCGGCGCCGCGCAGCGCGCGATGGCCGAGCTGGATCGCGTCGACCCCAATGCGAGGGTCGTCGTGCTGGACCTGGAGGATGTCCCGGCCATCGACGCCACCGGACTGGTCAACCTTGAGAGCGCTGCGCTGACGCTGCGCCGGAAGGGCATCGCGATGGTCATCATGGGGCTGACCGGGCAGCCGCTCGCGGCCGTGCGGCGCGCAGCATCCCACTGGAAGATGCAGCCCTCGATCGTGGCGACGATTGAGGACGCGATGGCGCTGGCCGAGTCCCTGGCCGCGGTGGCGGGCGAACGGGCCGGCCGGCGGCGATCGCGGGACGGCTAGGTCCCCTCCCGGTTATCGGTGGGAATGTGACCCTCAGGGTCACATTCCCACCGATAACCGGGGCCGGACACAGCCAATCGTCCACCAACAAGAAAGGGGGGCCAGCACACCCGAGGGTGGCTGACCCCCCGAGACGGGGGCTTGGGAAGGGGGTGGCCCCGAAGGGCCACCCCGAACTCAGGAGAACTCAGATCAAATCACTCAGCGAGTCGCCGTGGTGCGAGCACGATCCTGCGCCGCGCTGACGTCGCGGAGATCCACGACGCCGTCACGGTTCAGGTCGGCCTTCCACGCATCCTTGCCTGCGATCCGCTCCAGGTCACGCACGGTGATGCTGGTGCGGGCAACGAGGGCAGAGTCCGCTGGCGAGCAGCCGGCCGCACCGCCCCGGAGGATGTTCTCCAGGATGAAGCTGCCGTCGTCGCCGCTGACACTGCCGTCGCCGTTGAAGCAAGCGTGGAACGGCTCAGTCTCGCAGTCGGTGTCGACGGCGGCCTCGGTGCCGGCGCGCACAACGTAGATGCCCCAGTCGATCACGTCGATGGAGTTGTCATCGTTGAGGTCACCGTTCACCAGGGCGTTGTCGCCGGCCACGTTGAGGGCGTAGTCGGTGCCTTGGATGACCACCGCGGCCTGGCTTGCCAAGCTGTGGAGGCGATCGTCAGCGTCCGCACACCCATAGTCGCCGATGGGCACTTCCACCGTCGCCGTCGCGGAGCCGCCGACGAAGTCGAGGACTTCGCTGAACTGGTGCGAGCCGAGGTTGAAGTCGATGCATCGACCCATGGAGTCGCCGTAGCCGGTGCCTGCGTAGTCCACGGCGAGGTGGAGCAGGTGGTGGCTCTGGACGGTGACGCTGGTCTGGGCCGTGGTGGTCCAGCCGCAGGCGTCGGTCGCCGTCCAGGTGACGATGGTGGTGCCGCACGGCCAGGCGGCCGAGAGCTCAGCGTCGTCACTGCGGGCCCAGGTGAGGTTCACGGTGCCGCAGTTGTCGCTGGCGGCGGGCGGCGTGAGCGTGCGCTGCGCGAAGCAGCCCGCACCCGCGTCGGCCGGCACATCCAGGTCAGCCGGGACGCCGTCCAGCATCGGGGCAGTGCCGTCGATGCGGATGGGCTCCGGGTTGGTGTAGGGCAGTGCGTAGCCGGTGCCGCCGCCGTTCGCGATGAGGAGCGGGGCGAAGGCCGGGTTGAACTGCACCTGCGTGTCGGCTGGGCTGCAGTCATCGGACGCTGCACGGAAGTGCAGGCGCGCGACGAGGCTGTCGGCCAACGTGCCGGTTCCACCACCCTCGACGCTGGAGATGAAGAACACGGTTCCAGCGGCGTTGTTGGGGATCGTGAGCGGGATCGACGTGAAGGGCGCGTCACCAGGCAGCACTTCGATGAGCTCCAGCGTGTTGCTGAAGTTCACGGAGAACTGGCCGGCGACGAGGACGATCTGCGGGTTGTAGACGTAAACGTCGTACCACAGGTCGCTGCCCACCGAGTGGCAATCACCGGGGTTGGGGCCCGTCATCACGATGCCCTCGCGGGGCTCGCAATCGTTGGGGATGCCATCGCCTTCCGGATCAGGCTCGCACTCATCGGGCGTGCCATTCCCCTGGCAGTCGTTGGACGTGCCGCTGGCGATGTCACACTCGTCGGGCCGCGCGTTGGCGTTGCAGTCCGAGGACGTGCCGCCGGCGATGTCGCAGGAGTCCGGGATCGAGTTCCCGTTGCAGTCCTGCGCCGTGCCAGAGGCCAGGTCACAGGTGTCGGGGATGCCGTTCCCGTTGCAGTCCGGGTCGCCGCCTGCGATGTCGCAGTTGTCCAGCGTGCCGTTGTTGTTGCAATCGAAGCCAGTCCCGTCAACGAGCTCGCACGAGTCGGGGACGCCGTCGGCATCGCAGTCGACTTCCGCGCCGGTCGAGATGTCGCAGGAATCCGGGATCAAGTTGCCGTTGCAGTCGGGCGTCATGCCCGTGGCGACTTCGTAGTCGTCGGGGATGGCGTTGCCGTTGCAGTCGGTCTCGCAGGTGTCCGGGATGCCGTCGCTATCGACGTCGGCGGAGAAGCCGCTGGCGATGTCGCAGGAGTCCGGGATCATGTTCCCGTTGCAATCCACCGCCGCGCCGTTCTGCAGGTCGCAGAAGTCGAGCGTGCCGGTGTTGTTGCAATCGAGGCTCGGGTCGGCCGCGATCTCGCAGGAATCGAGGATGCCGTCCTTGTCGCAGTCGGTGGCGCCGCCCGCGAGGTCGCAGGTGTCAAGGACACCGTTGCCGTCGCAGTCGTTGCCGCTGAGCTCGCACGTGTCCACGACGCCGTTGCCGTCGCAGTCGTCCGAGGGGTCGGCATCGATCTGGCAAGAGTCGATGACGCCGTCGCCATCGCAGTCAAGCTTCGGGTCATTGTCGATCGCGCAAGTGTCGATGACGCCGTCGCCATCGCAGTCGATCTCCGGATTCTGCTTGATTTCGTCGTCATCGCAGACGCCGTTGTCGTTGCAGTCGCCGACGATGCACGGCGGGACCAGCGAGTACTGGACCTGGTCCGCGCCCCAGCGGTTGTTGGGGCCCGAGATCATGATCGAGTGTGCCTCGCCCTTCCAGGACGCCTCGAAGCCGCTCCACGTGGTGTAGGGAGCGCCGTCGACATTCGGCTGGATGGTCGCGGTGCCAAGCAAGTCGCCTTCGGCACCGGTTCCCGAGTGGAACGTGACCGTCACTTCGACGCTGCTCGTGTAGCTGAACGAGATGGCCTCGATCGGAACCGCGAAGTTGATGACCGACTTCGGCGCGAGCTTGGAGTACACGATGCCCTGGTCGGGCTCGTTTTCCCCGTTGTACTCGTTCAACGCCTTCACGTTGAAGGAGTACACCGTACCCCAGTTGGGTCCGGGGCCGGAGCCTTCGTCGCCTTCGCCGCCGTCGTAGTAGTTGAGCACGCGCTCGTTCTGCTCGAAGGAGTCGAAGTTGCAGTTGGCGGCTTCGCCACCCTTGCCCGAGGCGACCGGCGTCACTTCGCCACACTCGACGTACCAGCGGGATCGACCATCATTCGCCGCCACTGGCGCCACGGCATGGCCGTTGCCGTCGTGGCCGCAGTTCTTGCCCGCCCACTCCACGAGGAGCTGACCGGTTGCTGCAGAGGAGAGGATGCGCCCCGTGTCGCCAGCCACCACGCAGGCGAACCCGCTTGGGTTGTCGACGGTGGCACGGACCAAGTCGCCCACGCGCCAGGTCACCCCGCATGCCTGCGACACCACCGTCCCTGGCGAGGGGAGGTACTCCGCGACGGCCGTGAGGAACGCGTCACCGCCGTCGAACGTGTCGTCGGCGTAGGTGGCCCGGAGCTCTTCCATCGTCACGCGAATCGGACCCTGCGTGACATTCGGGTCGTCACCGCCGCCGGCCATCGCCGGAAGCGAGCAACATGAAAGGACTGCGATCGACAGCGTCGTCGCCATAAGGACTCGGAATTCCGGATTCATGAGTGTCTCCTGTCTGAACCGGTACATCGCGCCGCCAGTGCCCCCGCCCGTGCGGAAAACAATTGACCAGTGGCGCTCCGTAGAGAGAGAACGACGTCTGGCCGTTGGAGCGAAAGCGGTTCCAAAATTCTCAAGAAAATCTATGGAATTGCCGGAAGGATCGAGCGTCATTTGGGGTCCTGGCCCCTGCGACCTGCGTCCAGCTTCGGTTATCGGTGGGAATGTGCCTCTGAGGGGCACATTCCCACCGATAACCGGGGAGGGACCTAGCCTTCCGAAGCCTCCATGCCCGGCGCCGCCTCACGAGTCGTGGTCCTCCTCAAGGGTGTCAATGTCGGGGGTCGGAATCGACTCCCCATGAAGGTGCTGGTGGAGGAGCTGGAGCGGATTGGCGCACTCTCCGTGGTCACCTATCTCCAGAGTGGGAACGCGGTTGCGGAAGTGAGCGATCGACTGCTCCCCGCCATTGGGACCAGGCTCACCGAGGCGATCCACCTGCGACTGGGATTCGCGCCGGCAGTCGTCGTGCGAAGTGCGCGTCAACTTGCGGCCGTCGCGCGCTCGCATCCATTGGCTCGCGCTGGGGACGATCCCGACGAGGTCAACCGACTCTTGGCCGTGATGTTCCTGGCCGCCAAGCCAACCGCCGCGGCCTCGCGCTCGCTTGACCCCAAGCGCAGCCCTGGCGACGAGTTCGTGCTCAAGGGATGCGAGCTCTACCTGCGCTACGCCTCCGGGGCGGGCTCCACCAAGCTCACGCCGGACTACCTGGAACGGTCGCTTGGAACGGTCGGAACCGCCAGAAACTGGAACACGGTGAAGGCTTTGTTCGATATTTCCGGCTTTGGGGGTTGACACCTCGAAAACCGCGAATATGCTTTTTGGACGGTTGTGGGGGCGGAGGCCCTAAACATGAGACTGCGAATGAGCCAAGGATTGAGCCCAGGAACGAACCCAGGAGTGAGTCCAATGACGCGCCGACCGAGGAACATCCATCGGAGCGCGCGGCGATTCGTTGCGAGTGGCGCTGCGTCGCTCGCCGCCGCCGCGATGTGCGGCCTGGCGGTGGCCGGAACGGAGCACGAAGTCCTTGTGCAGAGTCCCTACGCCGCGAAGGGCGAGTGTTTCGGCACCACGGTCGCGGTGTCGCACAAGCGTGATCGACTCTTCGCCGGCGTCCCGTACTCCAGGATCCCGATGCTCCATTCAGGTCGGGTGGATGTCTTTGGTGTGGAGGGCTGGGGGCCGCAGGTCACCTTCATTGGATCGATCTTCCCCGAGGTGATGCAGCGCGGCGCGCAGTTTGGCGCGAGCATGTCGTTGGACCCCGGCGTGGGCGCGGGCGTGGGCGCGAACGGAGCTCTGGTCATTGGTGCGCCGGGAGAAGACTTGGGCACGACGAGGGATGTTGGTGCCGTGGAGGTCTACAGCCTCTCAGTCGCGGGCCTGATGCCAACGAGAGTGATGCGAGTCCTCTCGCCGGTCGCTAGTGAACTGGCCCGCTTCGGTGCGTCCGTGTCGGTCGACCTTGGCGAGTCGCAGAGTCATGTCGTGATCGGCGAGCCGGGCGGCGGCGGGCCCGACCGTCCCGGCATTGCGCATGTCTACCGAAGCACGGCTGGCGTCGCGGGGCCATGGGAACCCCTCGTTCAGCTGCAGTCCGTGTATGCAGCGGCCGGTCAAAATCGGTTTGGCTCTGAGGTGTTGGTCGCGGGATCGAGCCTCTTCGTGGTCTCGCAGTACTCCGGGGGCGTCGTGGAGTGTTTTGAGTTGGGCGATGCTGGCGTGACGGCGAACTCGATCCTCTGGAATGAAGGGTCAGCGTGGGTCGATGGGTCGCGCTTCGGTGCGTCGATCGCCACGGACGGGACGCGGCTCGCTGCAGGGAGCCCGGGCGTTGACGGCATGCCCGGCTCCGTGTTTATCTACGAACGCACGGGCGTGGAGCCGGACATCACTTGGGCACTGTCGCAGGTCCTGTCGCCACCGAATGGGGTCGATTGCAGCGGCTTCGGCACGGCCGTCGCCTTGCAAGCGGTCTGGCCCCAACTCCGAGTCGGCATCGTGTCATCAGACCCGTCGGAGCCATGGGGCGGCGGTTTCGCGGACTACCAGTTCGTCGACGGGTCCTTCCAGGTGGTTCATGTCTCGACCGGAGCAGGGGACGACGCCCTCGGCGCGTCGATCGCCGTGGCCGCTGATGCATCTGCAGACCTCTCGGGATTCTGGGGTGCGATCGCGGCCCCCGGCACTCCCTCCGGCAGCGGCGAGCCGCTCGCTGGAGGAGTCGTCGCGATCGTCAATGACCCCGGCTCCAACGGCGACCTCAACCACGATGGTGGGGTCGATGGCCAGGACTTGGCGCGAGTCTTGGGCGCGATCCTGAACGGCGATTGCCCGCTGTGCGCGGAGGATCTCAACCACGACGGCGTGGTAAACGGCAACGACATCGCGATACTCCTTTCCAACTGGGGGGTGGTGCCATGACCAAAGTGAAGTCTCACGGAGCAATTCCACCTCGCGCCCCGAACGCAGCGCGCGCATTCACCCTCATCGAGCTGGCCGTCGTCGTGGCGTGCCTCATCGTGCTCATCGCGGTGATCACGGTCCAGGCCGACCGAGGGCGAGAGCAGTCTGGAAGCCTGGTGTCGATGTCCAACCTCCGAGCCATGGCGCAGGGGTTGTCCGCCTACAACGAGGAGTATTCGGGGCGAAACCCGCAGTGGCATCGAGACGACATAGGTGCCTTTGGCGGGAACTGCTCCCAATACCTGGCGGTGTCGTGCCACCCCAGCCTGAAGTTCGGTACCGACTCGGGAGGCGGTATCTGGGCCTACTGGTTGGGTGGAGGTTCCTGCCCAGCTTCATATCCGGGCAACTGCTTCAACTGGTGCACTGTCTGGCCTGCCGGCGGCGCGGGGTGTGGCTGGGAGTTTGGCAGTTACCGATTCCCCAACGCCGCAGGATTTCGGCATCTGGTCGACGACCGGTTCTATGCGCCGGTCTTTTATTCTCCCAACGATCGATCCACGATGTCCTGGGTGGAGCCAGTCGCGCTGGACAACCCGGCGGAGTTCGTCATCCCCGCCTACACGGGGAACAATGTGCTCTTGAGCAGTTACTGCTTCAGCATCTCCGCGATGTTCCATCCAGATGTGTTCCGTTCGCCGACCCAGGGCGGGTACACGGCACCGCAGTCGCTTGTGCACGGGTTCCAGTCGCCCAGCGTCGCCCAGTGCCTCTACCCCGACCTCAAGAGCCAGATGGCGGAGATCAACTGGTGCGCGGGTGCTCCGCTGCCTGAGGGGACGCTGGTCCCTGCATACAACGCTGCGTCGGAGTCGACACCGATGACACTGTTCTTTGACGGGCATGTCGGAGCGCCATCGCGGGCGCGTGCCCACGATGACGATGCGCTCGTCTACAAGCAGTCTGGTGAGCGGCTGTGGAGTCGAGATACGCCGCTGGGGGAGCTCGGCATCTTCTCATCCACGGCCTCGGGCTCGGATCTGTCCAGTTGGCACTTGCTCACGACCGGCGGCATCACCGGCCGCGACTTCGCGTCGGCGCGGTGATCAAGCGTGCGCAAGCAGTGTCGGGACGGCCGGGGCTGTCGGGACTGCCGGGGCCATCAGGGTCCGATTCGATCAGTCCCACGCCGCGAGGAGCAGCGCCAAGTCGGCCGCCCCAACAAAGCCATCTTGGTCCAGGTCGGCGATGTGATACGGCGCGGCGCCGCCCCATGACGCCAACATGAGCGACAGGTCGCCCGCGTCAATCGTGCCGCTCCCGTCCACATCCGCAGGCTGCACACACGACATGTACATGTAGCCACCGTAGAGACCCTGGTCGGGGTTTGCAAAGCTCGAGTTCGCCTGCACCGTGCCGTAGACCTGGAACGAGTAGTCCGTCGCGGGAAGCATGACGACGAAGTTTCCCTCGACGGAATCAGGGGTGATGTAGGTGCTCACGGACGCCTCGATCACCGAATCGACCGCTCCCACCTCCCGCAGGCGAATCATCAGGTCACTGATGCCTTGACCGTGAATCGAATAGAAGCCCTGCACGCGCTGCACCGTGGAGGTGGAGAGGTTGACATACGCGGTGGCATCGGTTCGTGCGAAGGCGTAGCCGGACCCTGCCTGCGCGGAGCCGCGCCCCAGGACATCGACCCCGAAGAGGTCGCCCTGCGCGAGCATGATGAATCCCTGCGAGAAGGCGTAGTTGGGGTCGATCGGCGTGTTGATCGCGCGTTGGCCAAAGACCTCGGCGCCGAGGAGCGCGTCGGCGGTCGCGGGGACGGTGAGTGACTGCGACAATCCGTCAGCCTGCGCGAAGCAGTAGAGCTCGCCGCTGGCGGTGCCGATCTGGAAGGGGTTGCAGCCGCCGCTGCCGCCGCCGCCTCCGCCGCTGCCTCCGCCGCCGCCATGCGGAGCCGCGCTGGCGATGCCGGCCGGGAGGAGCGATAGCGGCTGCAACAGTGGGGCCAGTGTGACGATGGCGTGGACCGGGCGGAGTCTCATGGATGACAGCCTGGACAACCTCATGGACAACAACGTAGCAGCAGGGGGTCCCGGGGCGAGTCGATCTGCCTTGAAATCCCGTTGATTTTCCCGCTGATCGCCGGCAAGTCGGGGTGACAGGATTTGAACCTGCGGCCTC
>SXOD01000030.1 GCA_005776885.1 Planctomycetia bacterium | reverse complement strand
GATGCCGCGCTGCGCGCTCTCCAAGTCGAAGTCGGCAGCCTGCAGCAACTTCAGGAGGAGATTCTCCACGTCCTCGCCCACATAGCCAGCCTCGGTGAGCGTGGTGGCATCGCCAATGGCGAAGGGGACGTTGAGGATTCGTGCGAGCGTGCGAGCCAACAGCGTCTTCCCCGTGCCGGTGGGACCGACCAGGAGCACGTTGCTCTTCTCCAGCTCAATGTCGCTGTTGCCCTCGTTCTTGTGGATGAGGCGCTTGTAGTGCGTGTGGACCGCCACGCTCAGGACGCGCTTGGCGTGATCCTGCCCGATCACGTACTCGTCGAGGTACTCCTTGATCGATCGCGGCGCCGGGACCTTGGAGAAGAGGGGCGTGCTCCCCTGGATGCGACGCTTCTCCTGCTTGTAGATGTTCTGGCACAGCTCCGTGCAGTTGGAGCAGATGTAGACGTCATTGGGGCCTTCCACCATCGGGCCCACTTCGCGGCTGGTCTTGCCGCAGAAGGAACAGACGGTGACGCGGCGTCCCTTGAAGCCATCACCGCCTCCGGAGCCGGAACCACCGCCGCCGCCGGGTCCCGAGGGGCCGCCGCCATGGCCTCCGTTCCCACTCCCGCCGCCATGGCCACCGCCACCACCACCACCACCGCCACCACTGCCGCGACCACTGCCACCACCTCCGGCATTCCGGTTGGGGGCGGCGTCAGGCTGTCGAGGTCCCTCGTGGTTGGTCATGGGGCAAACGGATGGAAAGGGGTGCGGGGGGGGAAGGTCCAAGTCTATTCGGCCAGAGCCGGGCGTCACTCCCGGGAATCTTCGTGGGAGTCCTCGCGGGACGAGGAACGCAGGCGGCCGGATTCGCCTCCCTGCGCCGGCCCCTTCACGCGCCGACGCATGGCCTCGACGGCGCGCTGGTACTCCGCCTGGGAGAGTTCTCCCCGCTCGTGCAGTTCGCGAAGCCGAGCCAGCGAGAAGCCGGCGTCGGCGGAGTCCTGCCTGGAAGCTGCCCAGTTGCGGACCGCCATGATGGCCACGCCACCCAGCACCACGAACACGATCAACATGGCAATCCAGGGCAGGATCGACGCGGCAGCCGCTCCGGGGTCGCCGGATTGAGCGGAGAGGTTCGCCAGTCCAAGCGCCACGTCGTGACTCGGCGCCGTGGGCGCTACTTCGCCGCCTTGCCCGACGACTTCGCCACGCGCTTGGTCGCGGTCCGCTCCTCGATGGACTTGTTCCACTCGACGGCATCGACGTCCGTGACCGTGGCCTTCGCCACGACGCGGTCGGCCGTCTTGGCCTCGCGGATCGACGTCACCAGCTCCATGATCGCTCCGCTCTTCTGGAGCTCGCCTCGGAGCTTGTCCGGGCGCGTGTTCCGCTGACGTGCGATCGAGGCGATGCGACCATTGAGTTCCGATTCGGTGACATCCACGCCCAGCTCGTCGGCGAGGCGTGACAGGATGAAGAAGGTCTTGAGGCGGCGCTGCGAGGCGGACACCGTTTCCGCGCGGGCCGCGGCGAGTTCGCGCTCGACCTGCGCCGCTTCCATGCCGCGATGGAGCATGTCGTACTCCCGGCGGGCGAGGTCACGCTGCGCCTGCGCCGCGCTGAGGCGCTCGGGCACGGCAAAGTCGACCGCATCGGTGAGGAGGCCCACGACCTGTTCGCGCATCGCCGCCGCCTGCTCGCCGTCCCGACGCTGCTCAAGCGCCAGCTTGACCTGCTCCCGGAGGAGTTCAACGGTCCCGGCACCGAACTTGGTGGCCATCTCGTCGTTGGTCGCCGGCGTGATCCGTTCGGCGTCGGCGATCACGTAGGTGATCGACAACTTCTTGCCGCGGATGTCCTCACGCTCATGCGCCTCGGGGCCTGTGGTCTCGATGGTGACGCTGTCACCAACGCTCTTGCCCAGCAGCGTGGCGTCGAGTCCCTCGATCATGAGCCCAAGCATCGGGCCGGCGCTGCCGTCCTGTTCGGCGGGAACCACGGTCAAGACGCCGTCGGCATCCAAGATCGGCTCCGTCGATCCTTGAACGGTGACGGTGGCGTGGCCCACCATGCGGTCCAGCCGCTCGAAGGGGCCGGTGATCCGGCTGGGCGTGCCCAAGCGGTAGGAGGTTCGCTCGAGCTCCGCATTGATGTGCTCGTCGGTCACCTCGATGACGGGCTTGCGCACGGCGAGTCCTTCCCAGGCGGGCAGCGTGAACTCGGGGACGACTTCCAGCTCGACCGCAAACTCAAAGGAGTTGCCGCGAGTGATCTCCGGCATGGCCGTGCCTTCCGCGAGCTCCGGCTGCGTCAGCGGCTTGAGGGAGTGCTGCTCGGCAGCCTCGCCAAAGGCCTTCTCCACGAGCTTGCTCCGGGCCTCCTCGAGGATGGCCTTGCCAAATCGCTTCTCGATCATCGAGCGAGGCACGCGTCCGGGGCGGAATCCGGGCAGCGATGCGCTGGCGGTCACCTCGGCGAAAGCCCCATCCAGGTACGAGTCCACCGTGGCCGCCGGAACGGTGATGGTGACGCGCTTGCGGGCGGGGCCCGACTCGGTGACGACGACAGTGTTGGTCTCGCTCATGGCTGGTTCCGTGCTCTATTTTGGGCCCAATCGGGCAGTCCAACAGCATACCGCGCAAGCCGTGACTCTTGCGGGATGTGAAAAGGCCCACCGGGGTTGAGCCGATGGGCCTTGGGGGGCACGTTGATCGCTTCCCCAGGCGCTGGTTCAGCGAGAGAGCAACATCTGGGTGTAGGTCGGCAGCGGCCAGAGGTCGGCCGAGACTTCGGTTTCCAGCCCGTCACACACCGCTCGCAGCGACTCCATCGCGGGAACGACCTTGGCGTGGATCGTGCGCGCGCAGGCGAGGGCATCACCCGAGACGCCTGAGACCGCCTTCTCCAGGTTGGCGATCTGGATCCGCAGCGTGCTGACCTGGCCGACGAAGGCCTTGAGCGCCGCGGCGCCGTCGGCGCACTCGATCCCCGCGGCGATCGTTCCGCCGACGGCATCGGCCAGCTCGGACTGGTGGCGGATGGCGGCGGGGAGGACCTCGGTGCGCGCGATGGAGGACAGCGTCTTGGCCTCGATGATGACGAGTTTCGCGTACTGCTCCAACTGCACTTCGTAGCGGGCATGCAACTCGCGCTCGGAGAGGATGCCGTACTTGGCAAAAAGCGACTTGGCCGAGGCCGTGTTGAGTTCCGGGAGCGCCTCCACCGTCGACCGCAAGTTGGGGAGCCCGCGCTTGGCGGCTTCCTTGTGCCACGCTTCCTTGTATCCGTCGCCGTCAAAGCAAACACGACGGTTGTCCTTGACGACCTTGGCCAGCACCTCGCGCACGGCGGCGTCGAGCTTGGCGGGGGAGGGACTCTTCCCGGCCTTCTTCTCCAGCGCAGTGGCGACGCAGTCGATGCTCTCCGCGATGATCGTGTTGAGCACGGTGGCTGGCCAGGCACAGTTCTGGCTGGAGCCGACGGCGCGGAACTCGAACTTGTTGCCGGTGAAGGCGAACGGGCTGGTCCGGTTCCGGTCGCTGGAGTGCCTGGGAATCTGCGGCAGGGTCCGTGCCCCCAGGTCCATCTGCACGCCCATTGGCTTCTTGCCCGGCTTCCCGCTGCCGGACTTGCCGGATTCCAGCTGGTCGATGAGCGCCGTCAGCATGTCGCCGAGGTAGACGCTCATGATCGCGGGCGGGGCCTCGTTGGCCCCCAGTCGATGGTCATTGTGGGCACTCGCGATCGAGGCCCGCATGAGGTTGGAGTACTGGTTCACCGCGCGAATCACCGCGCAGAGGAACGCGCAGAACTCCAGGTTGGAGTGCGCATCGTCACGGGGATCCAGCAGGTTGATCCCGGTGTCCGTGGAGATCGACCAGTTGTTGTGCTTGCCCGAACCGTTGACGCGGGCGAACGGCTTCTCGTGGAGCAGCGCGACGAATCCATGCCGCGCGGCCGTGGAGCGCAGGATGTGCATCGTCAGCATCTGGTGGTCGACGGCGACATTCGCCAGCTCGAAGGTGGGGGCGATCTCGTACTGCCCGGGAGCGACCTCGTTGTGGCGAGTCTTGACCGGGACACCCAGTGCAAAGAGCTGCTCCTCGCAGTCGGCCATGTAGGCCAGGACGCGCTCGGGGATGACGCCGAAATAGTGGTCTTCCAGTTGCTGGCCCTTGGGTGGGGGCGAGCCGAGCAGCGTGCGGCCGCAGATCACCAGGTCGGGCCGCTGCTCGGCCAGGCTGGCATCGACCAGGAAGTACTCCTGCTCACACCCGAGGGTGGCCACCACCTGGCTCACTCCCTTGTCGGTGCCGAACACCTTGAGGATGCGCATCGCCTGCTCGCTGACCGCGTGAATCGATCTCAGGAGCGGCGTCTTCGTGTCCAGCGCCTCGCCCGTCCACGACACGAACGCCGTCGGGATGCAGAGCGTGGCCACGCCGCTGCTCTTGAGGATGAAGGCTGGGCTGGTCGGGTCCCAGGCCGTGTAGCCGCGCGCTTCGTAGGTGTCGCGGATGCCGCCGTGCGGGAAGCTGCTCGCGTCAGGCTCGCCCTGGATCAGCGCGCTGCCCGAGAACTTCTCGATTGCGCCGCCCTCGTTGAGCGGCGAGAGGAAGGCATCGTGCTTCTCGGCCGACTGCCCCGTCAGCGGCTGGAACCAGTGGCAATAGTGGGTCGCGCCATGCTCCAGCGCCCACTCCTTCATGGCCGAGGCGATGGTGTTGGCGATCGCGGGATCCAAGGGCAATCCATGCTTGATCGTCTTCTGCAACTGCATGGAGACGCTCGGCGGAAGTCGCTTGAGCATCACGTCGCCGCTGAAGGTCAGCGAGCCGTAGAGGTCACTGGCGGGGGAGGGTGCGTTGGAGCCGGCTGGTTTCTTCATGCTGGTGGCCATGTCGGAGGTCTCCTCACGAGCAGTGCGCCTTCGTCCCGAGCCGCCGATTCCACACGGCGAGCACGGAGCCTGCTGCGAGATGGGCGGGAATGTAGGCGGCAAGGGGTCGATTTCAAGCAGTCGAGGCGACGTTTGGGGCGAATCGGACCCGATTGCGCCGTGATATTTACCATTTGCAGATGCGTGTTGTGTAACATATGCGTTTTGTAAGCATCTAGACGTGTCCACTCGACGCCGACGACAGGTTCTTGTCTTGCTCCATGACATGGGCGTGGCCCGCGCACGCGACCTCGAGGCACGTGGCGTGTGTCGACCGCTGCTGCGCACCATGCACCGCGAGGGAACCGTCCGGACACTCGCGCGCGGCGTCTACTGCCTCCCCGGCTACACGCCATCGGAGTCTCAGGCGATGGCCCTGGTCGCGGCGCGCGCATCCAGCGCCGTCTTCTGTCTCGTGTCGGCGCTTCGCTTGCACGGGATGGAAGACGCGGTGGCGTTGGCCCGGGGCGTGAACCCGACCGTGCCGACGCCCTGGATAGCCCTGCCACCGACAGCCCGAGTGCCGTTGCTGCCGCAATGCCGCCTCAGGGTCGTTCGCATGTCCGGACCACTCCTCGCGGCCGGCGTGCAGGAGCGGGTGGTCGATCAAGTCCGGGTACGACTCTTCTCCCCGGCCAAGACGGTGGTGGATTGCTTTCGATTTCGTGGACGGCCGGGGCTGGGTGTCCCGGTCGCCGTGGCCGCCCTGCGGGAGTTCTTGAAGCTGCATCCCGGAGAAGACGCCCGCGACGAGCTGCGAAGGCATGCGGCGTTGGCCCGGATGGCGACGGTCATGCGGCCTTACCTCGAGGCACTCGCCTGACGTCCGCCCCCGGTTATCGGTGGGAATGTGACCCTGGGGGTCACATTCCCACCGATAACCGGGAGGGGACCTTGGGTGAGAATGCCTGGAGAATGCCCCCAGATGCTCACCCGACGCGGATCCACTCGGCCTCGCCGGTGGCTGGCGTCAGGAGCAAGGCTCGGCAGACGCCGTCCCCGTCGCGCGACTCGGCCACCGAACCCGCGCAGAGGTGTCGAGTCACGGAGTTGCCGGCCGCGCAAGATCCCGCATTCCGGCCGGCGGAACCCCTGACCTCCCACGACGCCTCGACATGGTCATGGCCGCGAACGATGTACTCCACGCCGGCACGCTCGGCGGCAGCGATGTCATCGGCACATCGCGGATCACTGTGCGTCAGCAAGACGCGCCTGCCATCCACGCACAGCTCAATGGACACTTCGCCATAGGTCACGCCGATGGCGCGGCAGTAGTCCGGCAGGCACTTCCACAAGTGACGATCGCAATTCCCGGCCACGGCAAACGAGTCAAGCCCTGCCAGTTGGTCGATGACCTTCAAGTCGCAGGCATCGCCTGCGTAGAGGAACATCGAGGCGCCCCGCGACTGCAATCGTTCGATCGCCATCCTTGCGCGCGTCCACTCGCCGTGTGCGTCCGAGAGGATTCCGAGGGTGACATGGCCGGGATTCACGGAGTCATCGTAGGGGTGCGCGAGTAGCCTCCGCGACTCGATGGCCACCACTCCCGCCACAGCGCCAAGCGCGACAGCTTCCACGCCAACCGTCGTCACCCGCTTCGCACCGAGCCCATCGGGCCACCTGCATGTTGGCGGCGCTCGCAGCGCGCTCTTTTGCTGGGCTTTCGCCAGGCAACACGGCGGACGGATGATCGTGCGAATCGAGGACACGGACCAGAAGCGCTCCTCCGACGCCGCCAGCATCGGCTTCCTGGCCGACCTCAGTTGGCTTGGCATCAACTGGGACGAAGGCCCGGTCCATGAAGGCACCGGCGGCGGCCCGCACGGCCCGTACTTCCAGAGCGAGCGGCTGGACATCTACAACCGATGCCTGCAGCAACTGATCGACTCAGGCCACGCCTACTACGCGTTTGAGACGCCAGAGGAACTGGACACCAAGCGCAAGGCGGCCCTCGCCGAGAAGCGCGCCTATCGATACGACCGTGCGGCGCTCTTGCTCTCCGCCGACCAAGTCGCCGCCAAGCTGGCCGCCAACATGCCTGCCGTCGTGCGGTTCAAGTGCCCCGGCCACGCGGTCACCATCCACGACCAGGTGCTGGGCGACGCCACGATTCCCGCCGAGGAGATCGACGACTTCGTCATCCGCAAGGCCGACGGCTTCCCCACCTATCACTTCGCGGTGGTGGTCGATGATGAGTTCATGCAAGTCACGCACGTGATGCGAGCCCAAGAGCACTTCACCAACACCGCCAAGCACATGCTGCTGCAGGACGCCCTCGGATTCCGCCGCCCGACCTACGCGCACATGTCGATCATCTGCAATCCCGACGGCAGCAAGATGTCCAAGCGCGACAAGGACAAGGCGCTGCGCGCGGCAGTGAAGGCGAAGTCAACGGCGCAGCCGCAGGCGCTCTCCGCCGCACCCATCGGACCTGACGGACACCCGGCCGTCGCGCAGGCCGACTGGGATCGATGGCTCGCCGACAAGAATGTGCAGCTGGACTTTGGGTCGGCCGCGCGGCTCGCCGCGGCACTCGGCGTCGTCCTCCCCGAGATCAATGTCGATGACTTCCGGCGCAGCGGCTACCTCCCCGAAGTCCTCTGCAACTTCATCGCGCTCAATGGCTGGAGCCCGGGCAACGACATCGAGAAGTTTGACAACGCTTTCCTTGCGCAGCACCTGCGCCTGGAGCGCATCCAGAAGACGGCGGCCAAGTTTGACCGCGTGAAGCTGCTCTCCTTCAACACCGACGCCATCACGGGGATGCCGCGCGAGAGCTTCATCGCACGCGCGCGCGCACACGGCGAGCAATTCCACGCCGAGTTCATGCGAGCGCTGCCGTCGGGTGCGTTCGATCGGCTCGCGGCCGCCAGCCACGAGCGCAGCAAGACCTTGGAGGACATGTTCGCAGGCAATGCCTGGGCCGTCGCCTCGGATGACTCGCCCTCGATCACCCCCGACGCCAAGACCATCGACAAGGTGCTTCGCAAGGCTGACCCTGCGACTGGGTTGAGCGGGCTGGCGCACCTGGAAAACATCGCGGCACTCCTCCGGTCCGTGCCCGCTGACCAGTGGACGCCAGAGGGTCTTGAGCCGATCATCACCGCCTACGCCAATGAGAAGGCAGGGTGGCAGATGGGGAAGGTCGCCCAGCCGCTGCGCGTGGCGCTTACCGGCGGCACGATCAGCCCGCCGATCTTCGACACGCTGTGCACGCTGCCGCGGGAGCGCACGCTGGCGCGCCTGGCGCGCGTGATCGAGGCGGCGGCAGGGGCGGCGGCGACGGCGGCAGCGGCAGGGCCAACCGCGACCGCGTGACCGCTGAGGTTCACCCGGAATCGGACGTCGATTGCGACCTCTGCATGGGATCGGACTTCGTTCCGGAGGTTGGCGCGAAATCGGACATCGTTTGCGACCCTTGCGCGGAATCGGACTTCGTTCTGGACGTTGGCGCGAAATCGGACATCCGAAGGCTGTTTTGGAACAGAGTTCGACCCCCCGAGCGCCCGACCTGGCCCGCCCGGCCCGCCACCCACCCGCCGCCCCACCCGACCCGCCGCCACCCGCCGCCCGCCCGCTCACACAAACCGTGTGATCACACAAACCGGGTGATCACACAAGCCGCGTGATCACACAAGCCGCCCGCTCACACAAGCCGCGTGATCACACAAACCGTGTGAGCACCGTCGCCAGCCCCAGGAGCAGCACGATCGCCGCAACATCGGTGGCCGTGGTGAGCGCGATGTGGCTGGTGAGCGCAGGGTCGAACCCAAACCGTTTCAGCACCCACGGCGTCACCGTGCCGCACAGTCCGGCCACCACGCTGGCCAGCATCGTGGCCAGCGCCGTCGCGATCGCCAAGGCCATCGCCTCTTCGTGCCCCTTGAAGGTGACCGCGATGTACATCCCCAGTCCGGCGATCGGCCCGCAGACCATGCCTTGGGCCATGCCCACGAGCAGTTCCTTCTTGATCGCGTGGCTCAGCCGGATCGACCTGACATCCGCAAAGGTGAGCGCGCGCACCATCACGCTCAGTGCCTGCTCGCCCGCGTTGATCGTCTGGCCGACCAGCACCGTGAGGAACGATGCCAGCAGCACATACTGCTTCATCGTGTCCTCGAACATCACCACCACGATGGCCGGGAGGAAGCAGGTGCCCAGGTTGAGGACCAGCCAGGGCAATCGCATCTTGAGCGAACTCCGCGCCGGCGTCCCCAGGCGTTCGTCCTTGTCGGCACCAAAGCCCTCACCCGCGCGCCCGGCGATCTCGATGCTGGCTGCGCGAAAGAGCGTGTCCGCGCGCAGGGTCCCCAGGATCTGGCCCTCCGCATCCACAACGGCGTACTCCAGCGTCGGGCTGGAGAGGGCGGTGGCGTACAGGTCCATCACCGTCTCGTTGGGGTGCAGGTGCCGGCGCGTGCGATCCATCGCGTCAGACACCACGGCGGCGGGATCGGCGGCCACCAACTCGTGCAGGGAAAGCGCACCCACCACCTTGCCGCCATCGCCGATGACGAAGATGGAACTCAGCGCCATGCCTCCCGGCGGGAGCGTCCGGAGTCGTCCGATCACCTCGCCGATCGTCTGCTCGGGCCACGCGATGAGCCTTGGCGATTGCATGATCCGGCCCACCGAACCGTCCGGGTAGAGCCGCCCATTGGCCAGGCGATAGAGCGTGCGGACATCCAGCGCCGCCATCACCTCGCCTTGCTGCGCCTCCGACAAGTGATCGAAGAGCGGCACCGCGGTGCGCATGGGGAGCGACTCGATGGTCGCGGCCACCCGCTTGGCACTGAATCGCCCGCCGTCACTCAAGTCCGCCAGCACCGCCTCCGGCCCCTGCGCCGCGAGCATCGCGCCCAGGCGATCAGCCTCGGTCAGCGGTCCGCGCGAGGGGTGTTGCCCCGGCCGATGAGCGTGCCCGCTGGAGTGCATAGGGGGGGAGTTGTACTCGCGTGGCGGGTGCGAGCACAGACCGTGACCGGATCACCCCGGCAGCCGCCGCTATACTCCTCGCCTCGGACCATTGGCGCAGTTGGCTAGCGCGCCTCCATGACACGGAGGAGGTCACTGGTTCAAATCCAGTATGGTCCACCTGATTGAGTACGAAAACACGGCCGCTCGCGCGGCCGTTTTTCGTAGGGGTTGAGCACTCTTCCACGGCCGCTCGCGCGGCCGTTTTTCGTAGGGGTTGAGTGCTCTTCCACGGCCGCTCGCGCGGCCGTTTTTCGTAGGGGTTGAGCACTCTTCCACGGCCGCTCGCGCGGCCACCGCCGCGCACGACAGACGGCTCAACCAGCCGGGACCGCGACTCGCCGCTCGTTGCCGTTGGCCAACTGCAGGTCGACCTCCCAGATCGGCGAACCACCGGAGAGGTCCAGCTCGACCTCTTCCACCGTCGCGCCGGGGTACTGGCCAACCGCCGCATCGAGCGCCTCGGCCAAGGTCATCACGACCACATCGAGCGCATCGATGCCGTCGCCGTATCGATTCAGGTCTTGTGCCGTCGGGGTCCGTCGCGCCGTGACCGTCGTCACCAGCGTCGTGGCATTGGTTCGGGCAAAGACGAGTTCGCCAGCCGCGGCATCCCAGTGGATCGTGTCCAGCCGTCCACCGGCCCCGTCCTCGACCTCGGCCTCGATCGCGGGGGCGTCGATGCCAGGCACCGCCTCCGCCGATTCAAGGGTCGACGCGAAGGCCGCCGCCGAAAGCGTCTGAGTGCCGGAGTGGCCGTCGTTGTCACTGCTGTCGCCGTCGCCGTCATCATCGCCGTCATCGTCGCCGTCATCGTCGCCGTCGTCGTCGCCCTCGCCGTCATCCTCGCCGTCGTCGTCGTCATCGTCAAAGTCGTCGTCATCGAAGCCGTCGAAGTCGTCGTCATCGAATCCCGAGTCGTCCGAATCGTCCCAGTCGTCGCTGGACATGGCGACATCGTCGAAGTCGGCCCGGAACTTCCAGTTTCCCTTGGACCGGCCGAAGAACGCGGCGTTCGCGCCGACGGCCGCCTTGCCGGCGAAGGTCGACTCAATCCCCTCCAGGGCCACGACTGGGTTGGCGGAGCCATCGCGGTAGACGAAGACCGAGACGGTGCCGTCGGCCGTGGCCGTCCACGACACGGTGAACGAGTGCTCACCGGACCCTATCGCCGCACTGTCGACTCTCGTCTGTGATCCACGCCGCGCCACGACCTGCACGGTGCGGCCCGCCTTGGCTTGCACCACCTGGACGGAGACGCCAGTGGTAAATCCCTCCGAGAGCGTGAACGTGCCGAATCCGATGCTCAGTCCGCTGATCGCGCCCTTGGACGCCTTCTTGGGCTTGCTTGCGATGAGTTCGTGGTCAAACTCGACTGAGAAACTGTCCGTCCAATCGACCTGCCACGCGGAGGTGTAGGCGGCTGAACCGCCCTTGCCGCCCGTCGCATTCACCTGGATCTCGCCTGACTTCTCCTCGACCTTGCACTTCTTCTTCTTCTGGCCTTGGTTCGCCCACGACTCCGTCTCGCTCCAGAGCGAGGTGTCACGGGAACCATCGGCGAAGTCATCGTTTCGATCATCGGCGCGCGCCGGGGCCAGCGGCGACGCCACGAGCGAGACGAGGAGCGAGACGAGGAGCGAGATGGCGGAGACGGCCACAATCGATTGGGTGCGGTGGGTCATGGGGAGATTCCTTCACTCATGAGAGTCTGCCATGAGCCCAGCCAGATACAAACAATTGATCGGTGCCGGGACATCGACTCCTTCCAGCCGCGATTCCCCCCGCGCGCGTGTGGGAATTCCCCCGTCCTCCAGAAACGGCTTCCCGCCTACCGCGCCGCCGCCCGCGCACGGTCGACAGCCTTGCGGCCAACCGGCGTCGCGTCTCGCAAGACTTCATCCAGCACGCCGTTCTGGTAGCGAACTTCCTGCAGGAGCCGCCCAAGGTGCGTGTCGAGGTTGAAGAGCCACCGCTTGTGCAGTTGCTCCAGCTCCTGCCGATTGAAGCGGGTCATCGGGTCGCTCAGGCCGCTTTGTGCCACGGCCCAGTCATTGAGGCTGGCGGCGCGACCGTCGAACCGATAGAGCTTGAGCGTGCGCTCGAGGCGAACCTTGATATTGGCAAAGGGATCGGTGGCCTCGGGCGAAATCCCGATCATCAGCTCGGTGGCGTTGCGCTCGCCGATCTTGGCCAGCCAACCGTCGGAGCCCGCACCCTCGACCTGCGTGATCGTGGGGCGGGAGTAGATCGCTTGCATCCCGGTCTGCTCGCCCATGACCTCCAGCTTGGCGACGCTGGCCAGGAGCACCTTCTCGCCGACGTTCGGGAATCGAACCCAGACCCGAAGGTCACGAGTGCCGCTGTTGGTGCAGATCTCCGTGCGAGTCACGTTCCCGACGCCCCATTCGGGACGCTCGGGATGGCGGACGGAGTCCCCCTGACGAAGGCTGACTGCTTGCATGATGTCAATGTTGTTCAGGACTGGGCCAAGTCCCTTGGCCGATGGCGCACGACGAAC
The DNA here is from genome assembly GCA_005776885.1 of Planctomycetia bacterium. Lineage (GTDB taxonomy): Bacteria > Planctomycetota > Phycisphaerae > Phycisphaerales > SM1A02 > SXOD01. Next base: position 4,651 of record SXOD01000030.1, on the reverse strand, counting down.
AGGCGCGGCGCGGATTTCCACATTTCTGGCACGGCGGGGACCCAAGGCGACAACCTTGCGGGCCCCAAGTGATCCATTGGTTGGACTCGTAAAGTGTACCACATGGCAGGCCGAATGCGAATCATCTTTCTCGGAGACGTGGTCGGGGCCCCCGGGCGCCAAGGGGTCGTCCGGACCATTCCTCGCATCCGGGAGGAACGCTCGCCAGACCTGATTGTGGCCAACGGGGAGAACATCAAGCATGGTTCTGGGATCACGGAGGAGCTCTATCGCGCGCTCCGGGCTGCCGGCGTCGACGGGGTGACGCTGGGCGACCATGCCCTCCGAGACAGGCGCATCGTCCCCACCCTGGAGCGCGCCGACGAACCGATCACCATCCCGTTCAACCTGCCGGCCCGATCGCCCGGCCAGCGCATCCTGAAGTTGGCGCCCGCGGCGGGCTCGTGGCAGGGGACTGGCGTGGCCGTGGTCACGGTGCTGGGAAGGGTCTTCATGAACGGCCCATCCGATGAGCCATTCGGTGCGATCGACCGCGCACTCGAACGGTGTCCCGCCGCACCTGGGATGGCTCGACCCATCGTGATCGTCGAAGCACACATGGAAGCCACCGCGGAGAAGATCGCGCTGGCTCATTACCTGGATGGGCGAGTCACGGCGGTGGTGGGATCGCACACGCACGTGCCGACCGCCGACGCTCGCCTCCTCCCCCGAGGCACGGCATTCATCACTGACATGGGCATGTGCGGCCCCTACGACAGCGTGATCGGTCGCGACAAGGAGGCCGTCGTCACGCACATGAGTGCGGGGCTGCCGACACAGTTCGATGTCGCCAGCGGCGATGTACGCGTATGCGGCTGCCAGATCGACCTTGACCCGCTGACCGGCCGGGCCGTGGCGATCGAGCGGGTGGAGTGGGGCGTGGGATGAGCGGGGGACACCCACTGCGCATCTCAGGCCAAATCAGGCCTCTGAGGGGTCGATTGTGACCTGAGATGGAGGGACACCCGCCACCGCGCCCATCGGCGTCGACCGACTCAATCTTCACTGCACGGCCTTCCCCCATCCGCCGCCGCCTGGGGTCTGGATCTCGATCGCGTCGCCGGCGGCGAGGTCGACGGTCGCCACTCCACCGAGTGGCTCAACGCGGCCGTCGGCTCGGAGCACCTGCTGTGCACCGCACTTTCCATCGCCCCCTCCCGCTGCGCCAAACGGCACCTCGACGCGGTGCTGCGAAATGAGGGAGAGTTCCACGGGCTCCAAAAACCGAATCCGCCGAACGACGCCATCGCCACCAGCGGCCAGGCCAGCACCGCCGCTCCCTCGACGAAGCTCAAAGCGCTCCAGCCGCACGGGCAGCCGTCGCTCCAGGATTTCCGGGTCCGTGACACGCGTATTCGTCATGTGCGTGTGAACGCCGCTCAACCCAGGACCCGCCGCCGACGCGCCTGCTCCACCCGCGATCGTTTCGTAGAAGCCGAATCGAGCGTTGCCAAAGAGCAGGTTGTTCATCGTGCCCTGGCCACACGCACACACGCCCGCAGCCTTCAGGAGGAGGTCTGTCACTCGCTGGCTGGTCTCGGTGTTGCCAGATCCGACGGCTGGCCATTGGGCACCGGGCTCGATGTGGGGACCGAGCATTCCACCAAGGCCACTGATCTGGACGTCATCCAGGAAGCCCTCATTGAGCACCATCCCAGCGGCCTCGCCGGGGCACTCTCGGCCCGCGATCAACCGCAAGACGTACATCACCACGCTTCGGATGACCGCCGCGGGCGCATTGAACGACTTCGGATGGATTGGGGCGCTCCCCGAAAAGTCGACGAGCAGTCGGCGTTCGTGGCGGGTGATGGACACCCGCAGCGGCGAGCCGTCGTCCAGGCGCTCTTCGGCCTGCATGGTGTCACCGGGAAGACTGTCGATGGCCACGCGGGCACGGGCCCTGGCCGCACGGCCAATGATCATGAAGGCGTGCGCCGCGCCATCCGAGCCACACTCCACGTCAAGCGCCCGCACGGCCTCGGCACCTTGCTCGTTGGCGGCAATCTGGGCCAGAAGGTCCAGTTCATTTTCTTCTGGCAGGCGACTGGGCCAGGGGCCGGATCGCAGCAGGGCCCCGATCGCCGTGAGGTCGGTGACTCCTGCCCTTCGCACGAAGGTCGGGGGGATGACGATGGCTTCATCCTCCAGCCGGGCGGCATCGGGTGGCATCGATCCTGGCCGCGATCCACCCAGTTCGGCGTGGTGCGCCCGGCTGGCGACGAACGCGACGCGCTGCGGCCGCTGCCCGAGGGACGCCGGACGGAACACCGGCGTGATCACCGTGAGGTCGGGGAGGTGGCTTCCGCCGAACGCGGGGTGGTTCACCACCACCGCATCGCCTGGCCCAAGGTCCATGCCGCGGGTGGCCTCGCGCACGCAGGCACCCATCGACCCCAGATGCACCGGAAGGTGCGGCGCATTGGCGACCAGGGAGCCGTCGGCGTCCAGCACGCTGCACGAGTAGTCGAGCCGATCCTTGACGTTGACGCTGACGGCCGTGCGCCTGAGCAGCTCGCCCATCTCGTCCGCGATGCCCGACAGCCGGGCGGCCATCGACTCCTCGTGGAGGATCTCGCGGGCCGTCGCATCCGCCGTCGCATCCGCGTTGGCACGGGGAGCGTGCCGCACCAGCACGACGCTCCCCTCCGCACGCTCGTGGGCCTGCCATCCATCCGCGACGTGGATGGTGCAGTCCATTCGATTGATCGTCGCGGGGCCGGAGTGCCTGGCGACGGCTGGCTCCTGGATGGCCTCAGCGTGGCGCTTCGTCCCCGCGTCTTCGGTCGTGCCCGTTCGGACGACGACCAGCTGCACGGACTCCACTTCGATCGGGCGAGGGGGCGGCGGCGTGGTGTAGACCTGAAGGTATCGCTCCCGGAACGACATCGCCAGCGACCGCTCCACGTCCGGTCCGACCGGCTCACCGGGCAGGTCCACCTCGATCGACGACTCTTGCCCGACGAGCCGCATGAGGATGATGGCCCGTTCGGTGCGCCAGCCGGTCGGGGCACACTCGGCACGGAGTTCGCCGACAACACGCTCCCAGTCGATCGAACCATCCAGGCGCTGGCGCAGCCCGCGCTGGAGCACGCGGCTCTCCGTGGCCGACTCGATGCCAACCGCCGACAGGAGGCCCGCGTCGGCAGGCACGAAGATGGTGCCGATCCCGAGCCGGTCCGCGATCCCGCATGCGTGCAGCGGCCCCGCGCCCCCAAAGGCCAGGAGCGTGTGGGATTCCGCGGTGAATCCACGTCGCACGGCGGTCCGGCGAATCGCGGCCGACATCACCTCGTCCGCCAGCGAAAGGCAGGCCTCGACAAACTCAATGGGCGTGGTCGATCCCCGGGCCAGCGTGAATGCCTCCAGCTGGACGGCCATCGCGCGCTCGGCCGCCGCGCGATCCAGCGGAAGCGGCACGCCTTCCAGTCGACCCGCCAAGAGGTCCAGATCGGTGACCGTCAGCGGGCCGCCACGACCCATGCAGGCCGGTCCCGGATCGCTGCCTGCGCTCCTTGGCCCGATTCGTACGACACCACCGATGCATTGCACGATGCTCCCTCCCCCTGCGGCGATGGTGTCGATCGCTGCGCACGGGCTGGCGATGGTGACGCCGGCGACCGTCGTCTGGAACGCCAGGGGCACCTGCCCGTCCAGCCTTGAAATGTCGGTCGACGTCCCTCCCATGTCAAAGGCCAGCACGGGACCGATCATCGCGGCCGTGGCACTGGCCAGCGCCCCGCGCACGCCACCGGCCGGGCCGGAAAGAAGGCTGTCCTTTGGGCGAAACTCGTCTGCCGCCGCCAACCCACCCGCGCTCGTCATCATGTGCAACGCGCTCGCGTCGGCCAGGTGATCGCGCATTGACGCGACGAACCCGCGAATCGAGCCTGTCAGCAGTGCATCGGCGTGCGTGGCATTGGCTCGATCAACGAACCCGGCCACTCGACCCATCGCGTGCGAACAGGTCACGGGAAGGCGGGTGGCCGCGGCGATCGCGGACGCGAGCTCGCGTTCATGCGATGGATCGACGTCGGCATGCAGCAACGCCACGCCGATCGAGTCGATGCGGTGCGAGCGCACGGCGGCCTGCACGGCCACGACCACGCGCGCCAGTTCCGCATCATCCAATGCCGACACGACGTCGCCGCGTGCATCCATCCGAGCCGTCGTCGTGACGACCGCGTGCAGCGGCGGCCGTGGACGGGTTGGGTGCCACGCGAAGAGGTCGGGGCGACGCTGGTCGCCGATCTCAAGGATGTCGGCCAGGCCGTGCGGCAACACCATCAGCACTCGGCTGGTGGCGCCCTCGAGCAGCGCATTCGTCCCGCGCGTCGTGCCCACCCGAAGGTCGATCGGCGGCAACGGCGAACCGACCGGCACCTTCGTGATCGTGTGCACCGCCGCGATCGGCGATGGCATCCCATCGCGGCGCACGTCGTCGGCACTCAAGATCTTGGCTCGGTGCCGAACGCCATCCGGCGAGACGCCGACGGCATCCGTGAACGTGCCACCAACATCAACGGCGATGCGCCAGCGTCCGCTCATTCGCGGCGAATCGTACGGCTCGGCGTGCGCGCGTCGGCTCCCCGTAGGATGTTCCGATGGGAGTCCT
>SXOD01000029.1 GCA_005776885.1 Planctomycetia bacterium | reverse complement strand
CGCCGGAGAACTCGTGCGGGTATCGATCCGCGGCGCCGGCCCAAAGCCCGCATCGCACCAACAGCGATTCCACGCGCTCCTGAAGTTCGTCGCCGGTGGCCAGGCCGTGGACTTCGATGGGTTCGCCGATGATGGAGCCCACGCGCATGCGCGGGTTCAGGCTGCCGCCGGGATCCTGGAAGATGATCTGCATCTGCCGACGCATCGCGCGGAGGCTCTTCGCGTCCAGCTTGTAGACGTCGCGGCCGTCAAAGGTGACGGTGCTGCCCGCCTCGGCCTCGATCAACTTGAGGATGGCGCGGCCGGCGGTCGTCTTGCCGCAGCCAGATTCGCCAACCAATCCAAGCGTCTCGCCACGATTGATGTGGAATGAGATCCCGTCCACCGCCTTGAAGACGCCGACCTGCCGCTGGAGCAACCCCTTCTTGATGGGGAAATGCACCGCGAGGTCGCGGACGTCGAGGAGGGGGGAGGCCCTTGGCTCGCTGCTGGCATAGATGTCGTCGTCCACTGCAGCCACAACGTGAGCATACTCGTGAGGGTCTCAGCACCCGCAGAGAGCACGGACGCACCGTCAGCGAACAATCGCGGACCTACCGGTCACTGCGCCTGCGCGTCGAGGATCACTTGTGCGCGGTCGATGATGGCGTCGAGCACTTCGAGAACGGCTGAGGGGCCCAGACCAGCAGCCCCCTCAGGCCCGGCCACTTCATCGCACGGGGAGTCGAGCCACGCAGGGACAGCGCGCATATTGACCTGGAGGAGCCAGGGGACTTCGTCGCAGCAGTCATTGGGGCCATTGCAGATGGTCACGGCCGCGAAGAGGCACGAGCACGACTGCTCCTTCCATTCGCCGCCGCAACGGCGCACGGCGACGAGGCAGTTGTCAATGCTTGGGCTGGGCAGCCACACGCCCTCGCAGGGCAACGCTGGCTCCACTCCATCGTTTGCAGCCTGCGACTGCCAGCAGCACAAGTCCCGTGCGCGATCGCAGGCCTGCTTGTGATCGTCCGCGTCCGAGATGAGCACCTCAATCCACCACGCGGTTCCCCACATCTCGGCGATCGCACCATCACGCCAAAGACAGATCACGATCTGCCCTTCGTCGTAGGTTCGCACGACGCTCACATCATCGCAGTGTGAGTCCCCAATCGCTTGGCTCACGAGCCGAAGTGCATCGCGTGGCGCCACTCCTTGCGCCCGCAGCCGCGCAGGCCCTGCAACGCGCAATGCACTGGGACCGAACATCACGCCGGGGCTCTGGCCGGCATCGATCGCACGCCATCCACCTGATGCAACTGGCTGAAGTGTGATGGAGCGCGTTGCTCCTGACGCGGCGGTCACCTTGAGTACGGCCGCCTCCTCCGTCCACGCCATCACGGTCACGCCCGCGCCGTCCGCCATCGCGATTTGACATGCGCCGATGGTCACCAGAATGGTCATGGCGATGACGGTGAGACGGAACCCATCAAGGCCCATGAGATGTCGACGCCTCGGATCATGGTCGGACTTCATCGGATTGCCCTTCTTATGGTCGCTTGACTACCAAGCAAACTGTGGTCAGTCTAATCAAGACCGCATCCCGTTGCCGAAACACGAACAAGTTGGAATTCACGCGGCCTTCCAAGAGGATGTGCCCATTCGCTGCGGCGGTTTGGTCACCGCTCTGTCCAATAACTCAGGGGCAATCCAGCGGTACCTGAAGCGGTGTGCGGGGGACCGCTGTCGAGATTCGACTGGCGAGGTTGGGAGTGTTACTCGGGCGTCAACACCACTTCCACCGTCCCGCGTTCGCCGTTGGGACGCACCCAGCCGAGCGGCACGGGCACCGATTGGAATCGCCTGATTTGCGCTCGAATGCGCGCGAGTCGGACATAGAGCTCTTCCACGTTGCGCACCGGTGAATCCGCTACGGACACGATCACCGCATCACCGGGCACCACCTCGCTCCATTGGCTGTTGGCATCTACTCGGGTCGCGCGGACGCCGCGAACGGTGCCGGTTGGCTCGCCGGGCCGCGAATCTGCGACCGTCTCCAGCTCCAGCGCGCCAGTCGCCGCCAAGTCCCGCGCGATGTGCGGGACATTCAAGTCGGCCGACCGCCGTTCAAGCACGACTTCCATCGGCGTGGTCTTGCCGTCGCGCCAGACCTGCATGGCAATCCGCTCGCCGGGCCGATGCGTGGCAATCATCGCGGGGACCTGCGCGCTTTCGTTCACTTCCACGCCGCCGAAACTCACGATCACGTCGCCCGGTTGCAGCCCAGCCTTCGCGGCGGGCGAATTCTCCTCCACGCGATTGACCAGCGCGCCATCGGCTTCCTTGTAGTCGTCGCGTACTTTGCGGTACGCGTCGCCAAACTTCGGGTCGCGCAGCTGCACGCGTTGGATGAAGCCAACCGGCTGGACGCTCACGCCGAGATATCCCTTGGCCACTTCGCCGCTTGAGATCAGTTGCGGGACGACGAGTTCCACGATGTCCATCGGGATCGCAAGCCCCACGCCGGAAAAACTCCCCTGCCCCATCTGGTCGCCGGCGCCAGACGCGATCGCCGTATTCATGCCGATCACCCGACCTTCCACATCCGTGAGCGGGCCGCCTGAATTGCCGGGATTGATCGCGGCGTCAACCTGCACGAAGTTTTCCAACTCCATGCCGGGGAGGCCAGAGACACGCCCCAGCCCCGACACGATGCCAGCGCTCATGGAGAAGCGAAAGTCGAATGGACTGCCGAAGGCGAAGCACATCTGGCCTTGCTCAGCCGGAGCGGACTGTCGCTTGGCGGGGATCCACTCGCTCCCGCCAAGTGCTGAACCTCCCTTCGCGCGCAGCACCGCGACATCGGACTGCAAGTCTGCGCCGATCACCTCCGCGTCGAAGAGCTGACCGCGCCAGTCCTGCACTTGCAGTCGAGACGCGCCATCGATCACATGGGCATTGGTGACGATGTGCCCCTGGTCATCCCACACCCAGCCGGAGCCGCTGCTGCCAAACGCGCCGCGCCAGCCCGGCACCTGCGTCTCGGCGCTGACATAGACGACCGATGGCTCCACCGCCTTCGCGAGGTCACGGAGTTCTCCGTCCAGCGACTTGAGGACGCCGGAGGATTGCAACCGCCCCGCCGCCAACTCCACATCGCGGCGAGATCGGGCCGCGTCCTGTCGATCCGCGACCGCGGGCGCCAGGAAGAACGCGCCGGCCGAAGTGGCAATCGCGGCGGCGGCGACGATGAGGGTGGAGCGGGTTTGCATGGTCGTAAGCGTGGTTTTACGGCGGCCGGGCGTTGGCGGTGCGGGGATTCCTTCGGAGCCCCCGGAGCGATGGCAAAGCAGCTTTTCTTGACCGCGGCTGCAGCAACCACAACGAAATGATCGTTTCCTTATTCCGTTGACTACACAACGATCGTTTCCTAACATATTCAGGTGAGAAAGGACTGCTTCCCGATGCCGCGCACCACTGGCACCTACCAAGTCTCCACCGTCGCGGGCGAAACCGTGCGCGCATTCGTGCCCATGGCGCTGCCCCCTGACCGGCCGCGACTCCACCTGGAGGGGCCGATCAGCGCGGCCTGCACAAGCGCGATGACCGCCATCGCCCGCCTCGACATCGCGGCCAGCCTTGTCCCCAATACCCACTGGTTCCTCTACGGCTTTGTGAGGAAGGAGGCGGTCCTGACATCGCAGATCGAGGGCACCGAAGCCACGCTGCGCGATGTGCTGGAGTTTGAAGCCACCGCACGCACTTCGCGCATTGATGATGTGGCGGAGGTCTGCAACTATGTCGAAGCGTTGAACCACGCACGCGACGAGATCGCGAAGCCTGATGGCCTGCCGTTGAGCACCCGCCTCTTGTGCAACGCGCATCGGCTCCTGATCCAGGGCGCCGGCGGCCACCGCGGCGGCGACAAGAAGCCGGGCATGATCCGCACGAGCCAGAATTGGGTGGGCGGCACTCGCCCCGGGAACGCGCGCTTCGTTCCTCCGCCCCCGGATGCCGTGCGGCGCGCACTCGCCGACTTGGACCGCTGGATCCATGGGCACGATCCGCTCCCGCCGCTCATCAAGGCCGGGCTGGCACATGTGCAGTTCGAGACGATTCACCCATTCCTCGATGGCAATGGCAGGATCGGCCGACTGCTCATCACGCTGCTGCTCGAGCACTGGGGCGTCATGAAGTCGCCAATCCTCTACCTGAGCCATTCGTTCAAGCGTCATCAGCGCGAGTACTACGACCGGCTCTCCGCCGTGCGAACTGATGGTGATTGGGAAGGCTGGACGCTCTTCTACCTCTCGTGCGTCGAAGAGGCCGCCGCGGATGGCATCGCGGTGGCCGAGCGCATTTTCGAGCTCACGAGCAGAGATCGCGGCCAACTCATGTCTCACGCCAGTGCCACGGTGGCGGCGATCCGGCTGCTCGACCTGCTGCCGTCGAATCCGATGGTCACCGCTCCAAAGGCATCAAGGCTGCTGGGCTTGACAGGACCCACCGCGCGCAAGGCCATCGAAGTGCTGAAGGAGATCGGCGTGCTCGTTGAAACCAGCGGGCGGAAGCGGGATCGGGTCTACGCGTACCACGCGTACCTGCAGGCGCTGACGGCGAACGAAGGTTGCGTGTAACGGGTCGCGGGTCGCGGGTCGCGGCGCCGGACTCAGGACGTCCCTGCCGCCCCCGCCTCAAACGCCGCGCGCTCCGACTCGGGCATCACATAAGGATGCTCGCCCAGCTCGCCTGATCGGACGCGGTCGATCCACTGCCTCGCGGCGGACTGGATGCTGCCGCCCAGGCGCGCGGCCGGGACCGCAAACGCCGGCTGCCACTCGGTGAGTCCCAGGAGATCCTGCAGCACCACGATTTGCCCATGGCACGATGGGCCCGCGCCGCAACCGATGACCGGGACGGACGGGTTGCGTGCCTGCGCCATCTCCACGATGCGTTGCGTCACCTCGACCGGCGCGGCTTCCACCAAGAGCATGGTGACTCCACAGTCCAGCATGGTGCGAGCGTCATCAAGGAGCGCCAGCGCGTCGGCCGCGCTCTTGCCCGCGGCGTAGTAACCACCGTGCTGCTTGGCGTGCTGCGGCTTGGAACCGATGTGCGCCACCACGGGGATACCCGCGCGCACCATCTGCGACACAAGCGGCGCGAAGGATCGATCCACCTCAAGCTTGACCAGGTCCGCCATCCCCTCGGTGAGGAATCGACCTGCGTTGCGAACCCCTTCGGCATCGTCCGCCTGATAGGAAAGGAAGGGCATGTCGCCCATCACCAGCGTGTTGGGGGCGCCGCGCTTGACGGCGGCCGTCAGCGCCAGCGAGATCGCAATCGGCATGTGAATGGTGCCGGGCAATCCCAAGATCACTTCTGCGGCGGTGTCGCCCACGAGGAGCATGGGGATGCCGGCTGACTCAAGCCACCGCGCGGTGGTGGCGTCGTAGCAGGTGAGCGCGGCGAAGCGCTGGCCTGAGCGGACATGCTTGAGCAATCGGCGCAGCGTCCAAGGTTGGGGAGGCGTGCTGGTCGCGGAGTTGATCGACTCTGGCGTCACGAGCGACATAGGGCGCAGATTCTACGGCCCTCGCCGCCCTGCTCACCCCATCCCGCGCGACATCGACCCGCGCATGGGATTGAGGACCAATCCATCACGGCCGCAGACGATCGCGTCGGCAATCTCCACGGCTTCGCGGAGGCTTTCCTGCGCTTGTTTCACATCGAAGGCAGGCGCCAGCACGACGGCCCCCTCTAGGTGCTCCGCGGTGGGGACAGCGTCGCCGGCGATGAGGATCGTCCCGCCGGGGACCGACACCAGGAGACCGCACAGCCCATTGGTCACGCCCGGCAAGGGGAAGAGGTCCACGCCGCGCGCCAACTTGTCGTCGGCCACCTCGATGTTGCGCAAGACCTCCATCTCCGCATTCACGGCGGCGGCAGTGTCGTCGTCACCTGCTTCCTCGGCTTCGTCCAACTTCTCCTGGAGCCACGCCATCGAAGTCTCAAGTTCGAGCTCAAAGGTGCACACTCGAGCACCCGTGCACGCAGCGAGTCCACGACGGCGAAGAGCGCGCAAGTCCGTGAGGAACACATCGGTGATCGCCTCGGGCTTGATCCCGGCGCGCTCATCAAGTCGCGGCGCGAGGTACGCAGCAGGGAGTGATGGGTCGACAAGGATCTTCCGCCCCTCCGACTCCACCAGCGTGGTGGTGGCATGCGCGGGTCGATGATCGCCCTTCTCGCCGCGAAGTGGGTGTGCGCCAAGGGCGCCTGGAGAAACGACGGTGATTCGAGCCATGGTTCAGTCCTCGGCGCTGGAGGCTGCGCGCGCCGCAGCGGCGGACGCGGCACCGGCGGCAGCCCCCGCACGCACCTTGGCTTCCACGCGCGCCACCACCATCGACGGCACGAAGGGCGCCAGCTTGTCCATCGACCCGCCAAACGCCGCGATCTGCCGGATGAGGCTGGAGGAAGTGAATGCGTACTGCTCACCCGTCACGATGAAGATCGTCTCGATGCCAGCGACCTGCCGGTTGGTGATCGCCAGCTGGCACTCCGCGGCGAGGTCCGTGACATTGCGGATGCCGCGGATCATGGCGCACGCGCCGATCGACTTGGCGTAGTCCACGGTCAGCTGGTCGTAGGCGTCCACTCGAAGCGTGGCACCCCCCGCGCGCACGGCGCCCTGGTCGATGAGCTCGCGCAGCATCGACACGCGCTCCTCGGCGGTGAACATGCTGGGCTTGTCGGGATTGCGGCCGACCGCCACGACGATTTGGTCAAAGAGCCCGCGCGAGCGAGAGAGCACATCCAAGTGCCCTAGGGTCGGGGGATCGAAACTTCCTGCGTAGAGAGCGAGGTGCGCCACGCGGGGAATGTACGGGAGGAGTGGCGCGCGAGCGACCTCGCGGGGCGACCTCGCTGGGTCCCGTTTGTCGATTGCTCATTCGTCATGAGACCCCCGGGATCAGGTCGACAACCACTTCTGACTTGAGGCCAGAGACCGTCTTGATCTCGATTGTTACCGGCCCGCTGGCGCCAAGTTGCGCGGTAGGGATCTCGAGAGTTGCGACCTGGCGAAGTGGCCGGCCGGCTGCTTGATCGAACCGTTCAATCACCTCCCAATCCGTGAACCGGGCCTCCACGGGCATTCCTGAGATCGTGACGCCAGGCAGTCCGATTTCCGCGATACCCCGCCGATCGACGACATACAACTCAATCGTAAACTGTCTCGCCAATGGCGCCACTCTCACGCGACGCGGGATGACCATGAGGCGCGTGGTCCGCACGCCCAGGGCCCGTTCGGACACCCGAAGGCTGGTGCCATCGCTGAGGAGCACGACCGATGACTGCTCGACCACGCCGACGCCGCTCACCTCCGTGCTCATGAACAGGTCGGCCGCCTCGCCAGGGCGCAGGCGCTGCGGCGTCATGGCCGCCTTCACGCAGCCGCATGTGGCTGCGATCTTCACGACCTCAAGATCATGGTCCGTCGTGTTCCTGTATTGGAATACGTGGTCAACCACTTGAGCACCCGCATCAATGCAGACCTCTCCGAAGTCAAACGAGCCGACCTGCACCTGCTTCGACACACCCTCTCCGGAAGGATGTGTTTGCTGCTCGGCGGCCGGCGCGACTTGACTGTCATCCGATTCGGAACAGCCGACGACCGCAACGGACAGGAAGAGGATTGAGGATGTCCATCTCATCTGAGGAATGCTGCCACCTCTACTGCGGCGCTGCGGGCTCGGGGTCGCTCGCGGCGCGCCCGGTGGTTGCTAAGAGTCGGCTTTGCCGGACCCACACCCTCAAGTTCGCCCCCACATCGCCGTGGAGCGGCTCGGTGGTTTCGTACAGTGCCCCATCGACATTGATTTCCCTGGTGCCCAGCTGGTAAGAAATGTTGTATCGGGAATCCCCCACGATGGCACCCTCGTCGATCCGAACCAAGAACGTCTCGTCGTTCGTGGCAACAGGAGCCAGTCCCTTGCACGTGATGGTGGCCTTGTTCCAAAACTCCGCACTTGCATCGGTCGGCCGGTGACTGGTGACGAGAGTCGCCGTCATCGGGAAGCCGATTGCCTCGACGATGTCACCCTCAAAACTCAATTCGCTTGAAACAAACGCGCGCAATGGATCGTGCGAATCGAACGACTCCTCGTCGGCGTAACTGCTCTGCTCGACGCTGCGAATGACAATGCGGTCGCCGCGCCGCTCGGCTCGAAACACCATTTCGGTGTACTGCAGTGTCCTTGAGGTGACGCGCCATTCGGTACCACCGCTGATGGCTGGTTCCGGGTCAGGCGCGGCTGATTCAAGCACATCCGCGTAGCCGACGAAATACGGCCCCTGAAACACCCACCAACCGCACCAATAGAGGATGGCCGAGTCGGTCACATCGCGCGTGGGCAGGCTATCGATCCGCACAGTCTGGCGCTTCGGATTCTGTGACTGGCCGTCGATGACCGAGACGCGAGCTTCCTGTCCATTCCAGGTGTACACCTGCGTGTGGCCGAGCACGCCATCCACCTTCGGGTGCGCGTCGAGAAATCTGACTTCGATTCGATATCGCTCGTCCGAGAGCAAGGAAGTGAAGTGCTGCGTGTAGACGAGGTGGCTTGCGTCGGGAGCTTCGGGCGGCACATCCTGACCCTCACCGTAATACCACGTCGCCTCAAACGAGATCTGCTGATTGGCTTGCGCCTCTTCCGCCTTCCGTAGGTACTGCGTCATTTCCGCAGTGGAGATGATCGAGGAGTCGGGAGTTGGCGGTTGTGCTGTGAATGCTCGCAATGCGACGAGCAGCGCATACATCGGCGGGAATGCAACTGGCATGGGCTCCTCAATGCTCGGTCAGACGCATTCCTGAAGCGTGCAAGTGCCTTGATTGGTCGGGCCGGGGGCGGAACAGGAAGTTGGGTTGCCGCCAATTCCTGCGACGCAAGTCGATCGCATTCGGACGCCGCACACCATTGGATTCTGGGTGGTGGTGCAAACGGCCTTCCGGACAGGCCAGCAGAAGTTGTTGGTCGAGGTTCCGGAGGTGCAATACTCGCAGGTGACACCAGCGTTCCTAGATGGGATGAGGCTGCAGTTCTGCTCGTTGTTCGTGCAATGCACACTGGCGCCGCACTTGTTGTCCTTCAGTTCGCCCGGACCAAGGGGACGAAGAACGTGTCCGCGGTCGGACCAGATTTCGATGACCGTCACCGGACTGCTGGTCTCGTCGTACACGAGGACATCGACTAGGTAGGGCGCATCGTCGCGGAACCCACACATGCAGACGGACAGCGCGACAGGCAACATCATGTGATTCTTCATGGCCATCTCTGTTGTTCCTGCTCACTCGTTCTGGGGGTGCAATCTCGCCCAATGTACTCTTCGCGCGCCCTTGTCAAGTCCCTTTGTCGGTGAATACTCGAAGTCACCCGACATCGTTGCTATGTCAACGGAGTCCGATCCCCCCGTCACTCAGCCCGCCACAACCACTCTTCCCTCTGCTGCGGGTACAGCGATGGCCACTCTGGGTTGTCGACGAACTTCAGGTCAGGCCACTCGCCGCTCGCCAACTCAATCGCCGGGATCCGGGCCAGCATGGTGGACCGATCCGACTCAGGCACCTCCGCGATGAGCGTGAGAAGCGCCTCGCACGCGCGCTTGCGGATGTCGCGCATGGAGCGGAGGTACGACGCCTGGGTTCGTTCGGCTGGATCGAAAGTCACTCTTGCGAATGAACATGTGGTGTGCCGAGCCACCAGTCCCTCTGCCGCTTCAAGCAGGAGCGCGATCAGCCCACGGTATTCCGACAATGCTGCGACTGACTCTGCGGCAAGCCCCGAGTCATCACCTCCCGACTCCAGGAACGGGCACGGGTAGATCGTCGGCATGAAGATGGGTGCCACCGAATGGGCGGCGCTGGTGCGCTCCACCTCTGACCAATTGCTTCGCGCCCTCACGAATTGGTCCCACTCGGACTGCCACAATCGTTGTCGAGCTCGGCAACCCCGTCTCCGGATTGCGGCGCATCTTCCGAGGGCCGCCTGAATCGCCTCTCGCTCGGCGGAGGACAATTCGTCTCCAAAGCGCCCGGCCGCGAGAGTCGCCACATAGGCAAGCTCGTTGTCGGCGTGGGACGATTCCCGGTAGCCGCGCAGGGTGTCAGCCAGCTGCCCCAGTCGAACATTGCCGTACTCCTGCCACGAGTCCGCATCGATCACTCCGGAGGGGACCCCGGCCGCGGGAAGCGCCCGGTGGAGGTCGATCCTGGGAGCGGGTATCAGGCACGCGGTCATGGCGGCGATCCCGTCGCGAATGCACTCCTCACCCGCCGCCACCAGCGCCTCCTGGCACACCGGCTCCAGGTCACTCCGCTCAGCCGCCGCGCGAAGAAAAGCACGCTCCTCTTCGATCGTTTGCAGCGAGTCGGCGATCGCGTTCGATGTCAGCTCGCACATCCAGTGGGAGTAGGCCATGTCCTGGTGGGGCATCCGTCCATCCTTCAATTCCTCTTGCATGAACCGGGAGATGGCTAGGAATCCCGGCTCGCAGTCTCGGATGCGCCGCTGAAACACTCCTTGACGCCACTGCTCGCGTTCCAGAGCGACCTGCCCTAACACATCTTGAACCACCACACATTCCGACCCCAACTTCTCTGACATCTCACGAATCCACTGCTCCGCCGGAAGCAACTTCGTCAGTTGCGGCGACAACCCAACTCCAGTTTCACTTGATCGAATTCCGGTTGAAGGGTCGCGAGGAAGAACAATGAAGTCCGGCTTCGGCGGCAGTGGCGGTGCCACTCCACCCGGGGCAGCTGGAGTGCCGGCCTGCCAGGCGGACGCGGTGGCGCACATCGTCACGAGCGCCACGGCCGAAATCATGGGCATGGATACTCCCCAGCCGGATCCTGGATGCTGACGCAGTGCACAAGCTGGACTCCGTTGTAGGCAGTGCAGCCGGTCGGCGAGCTTGGGTCACACTGTGCCGTCGGATTGCCTTGGGGTGCGGGTGAAGGAGCGGTGAGAGCGAATGCAACGATGGGCAGGGCTATCGCTGCAAAGAGGCCGCCGCGGAGACACCGGAAGGGAGTCGTCATGGACATCACCATACCCCCCGCCCCCCCGGACCTTGTCTAGAAGCCCGGGCACCGGGCAATTTTGCCGCAATCCCTTGCATGCCCCATTCTGAATCCCACCTTCTCACTCGTAGCCGCTGGAGGGAGCGGCTCCGACAAGTGTGTGGGGCGTAAAGGGCGCCCCACACTTTTAAGACCCTGGATTGGCCTCGTCTCGAAAGTGCCTCCTCGAGCGGGGCCTGTCCGTTTGCGGACCACAGTGGGTCGGCGCGCTTGGGCTGATCGGATTCGACGTTTTTTTGGTCGAATCTGATCAATCCAACGGGGTGGGCCAACGGGGTGGGCCAACCGGCCGCTCAGCTCGCCAACCCCTCGAGACCGGCTGAGCGCAAGATCGTGCGGAAGTTCTCGGAGAAGACGAAGTTCTCCTTGGGGAACTGCAGGCCGCTTCGATTCTGGTCGATGTGGCTGAACATCAAGCTGCTGCGACCGACCTCGCGCCACTGCGCCGCCGCGTCGCTCGCCCCGTCGCCGCCCGCCGCCGCGTCCGAGTGATCCAGCACCGAGATCACCGTCTCTGTGCTGGCGCCGCTGGCGTCCATGCGCTCGATGCGCGCGTCGTAGCGCAGCGTCTGCCCTGGGCGCGGATCGATGTCCAGCCGGAACGAACTGATCTTGGCCAGGATCACTTTCTCGCGAAAACCGTGGACACTGCCCACCAGTATTCCTGCGGTCTGCGCAGTGCCTTCGACCACCAAAGAGGTCGGCATCACCGGGCACGCGGCGCCCGACTCGTCCTGCGCGAAGTGGTCGTGGAGGTGCTCCTCTGCCATCGAGATGTTTTTGACGGCCACCATGCGAGCGTTGGGCTCGTGGTGGGTGATGGCGTCGATCCACATCCAGCGCATGGGAAGGTGACGAGCAGCGGTCGCCGTGCCGGCGTCAGTTCGCCAACTTGCGGCCGACAAAGTCGCAGAGGCTCTTCACGGTGAAGAGCTCGCTGACATTGTCCACCGAACGGTCGGCGTCGAAGGCGGAGTAGTCCACGTGCGGCATCTTGGTGCGAAGGAGCTCCATGCCGGCGTCGGTGAACTTGCCGTCCTTGACCAGGCTGGGGTCGGAGGTGAGGTTTTCGGGGAAGAGTTCGCCCTGGTTGATCTTGAAGGGCTTCTCGGGGGTGGAGAACTTCTTCTCGACCTTGAAGTTGATGTCCAGGAAGTCGATGCTCTCGGCGCCCAGATCCTTGGTGAGGCTGGCCTCCGGCGTCACCTCATCCTCGTCCACGCCCAGGGCGTCGCAGAGGATCTCGCGGACGGACTCGTAAATTTCTTCGTGGGTCAAGGTCTGGCTCATGGTGGTCAATGGGCACTCTGGGGGCTGCGATCTCGCGCCGCCATCGTGGCGACCTTGGGTTGGGCCGGAGACCCTCCCTGCACAAGTGGGCGCATTGTAAATCGACCCGCGACGGCCGTGTCGCCTGTTCCCGGGGCGCCATCGACGCCCGAGGCCGCGCCACCCGCCGAAACGACAGTCCCGATCCCCTTAAAGGAGACGCAATCGCCCAAGCGCTTGTCGACCGTGACCTCGACGCGGAGGGCGTCGCCCGGCTTCACGAAGCTGCCGTACTTGACGCCCTTGACCTCGCCCAGCACCATGCGAGGAGCTGGGATGGAGCCCGCGCCGGGATTGGCGTTCCCAGCGACCGCCTCCCGCCGCAGCAACTCGCGCGCCGCCTGGACCATCGCCTCCAGCATGAAGACGCCGGGGAGGACCGGGAATCGCGGAAAGTGATCCTGGAGGTACTCCTCGGCCGACGAGACCGTCTTCAGCGTGACGATCCGGCCCTCGCCGCTCTCAAGGACCTGGTCCAGCAGGCAGAAGTGCATTGCGTGAGTTTACGGGGAACGAGCGGCGGGAGCGGCGCCGCGGTCCATCCGGGGACAGTCGCGCCGAGCGCACTCCGTGGATCGATCCTCAGGGTTGAGTCCCGCAGGAGCCGATAAAGGAAGCACATATGGCACGACTTAAGCCCAAGGCTGTCGCACGCCTTGAATCGATTCAAGGCGTCCTCCCCCCCGCCACCGCCACACGCAAGATCCTCTGGCTCTGCAGCGCGTTTGTCTGGACGCTCACGATGGCGTCGCTCATGTCGTTCGATCGGGCTGACGCACCGAGCAGCACGGTGGCCGTGCAGAACGCCGTGACGGCCAACTGGGTGGGGTCGGCAGGAGCCGCGCTCTCATGGTTCCTCTACGAGGCCCTCGGCGTGGCCGTCTGGCTCCCCATGTTGGCGATTGGAGCATGGCTGACGGTCGTGGCCATGGGTCGACGGCTGGAGCACCCGGTCGTTCGCATCGTCGGACTGCTGCTGGTGACGATCGCCTTCGGCGGGCTCAATGCGCTTTGGGCGCCAACGACCGGCCCCGTCAGCTCCAGCCCGGCGGGGCTGGCCAATCACTGGGTCGTGGCGCAACTTTGGCCCAGATTCGCGGGCTTTGGCACCAGCATGTGGCTCTTGTTCGGGCTCATGGTGGGCATGGTTGTTGCCGCGGACGAACTGGTCCGCATGGTGCCGCCGCTCCTCAAGCGCGCGTTCGAGGGCTTTGCGTTCGTGCGCCAGAGCGACTGGGCTGGATCGATCCGAAACTGGCGCGACCGAGTGTTGCTCAAGCGCGAGCCAGTGCTCGCGATGGCGGGCGTCGGTGGAGCCGCTGCCGTCGCGGAACCCCAGGAGATCACTGAGTCGGCCGACAATGTCCGGCCCTGGAATCCCGAGGTGGAGGACGATTCCGAGGTCGACGATGACTCGGACGATGACTCGGAGGAAGACGCCGAGAACGATGTCGACGACGACGACGACGACATCGAGGCTGACCACGACGAGGAGCCCGAAGATTGGCATGACGATGCCGACGCGGAGGCCGAGGAGTGGCTGGAGGAAGATCTCGAGGAAGACTCCGAGCCGGTCACCGCCGAGGCGACGGCCGACGGGGACGATTCGGCCGAGTGCGTGACCAACACGCCGCGAGCCCCGCTTTCCGCCGATGAACTCAAGGAGCGATTGGCTCGGCTTCCCGTGCGGATGTCGGGCAAGAATTCGGCCGCCGCGCCGGCCCCCCGTGACGAGGACATCTCGCGCGAGGAGACCTACGACGGCTATCGGTTCCCAACGCTGGACCTCTTGGATGACCCCGAGGCCAACTTCAACGAGAAGATCGAGTCGTTCGTCCGCGAGCAGGCTGGCGTCCTGACGCAGACGCTGCGCACCTACCAGATCGACGGCGAAGTAGTGGGCATCGAGAGCGGCCCCGTCGTGACGCTCTACTCGGTGGAACTGGCGCCCGGCACGCGCGTGGCGCGGCTGGAGACGATCGCCAAGGACATCGCCCGCGCCCTCAGCGCCCCCAACATCCGCATCATCCCCAACATGGCTGGGACGACCGCCGTTGGAATCGAAGTCCCCAATCGCCAGAAGGAGAAGGTGCGACTCAAGGAACTGATGTCCGGAGGACACGCCGATGGCATGCGCCTCCCGATGTTCCTGGGCAAGGACAGCGCGGGCGAGCCGATGGTGCTGGACCTCACCCGCATGCCGCACATGCTCATCGCAGGCACCACCGGGTCCGGCAAGAGCGTGTGCATGAACTCGATCATCATGTCGTGGATCTACACGAAGCGCCCTGATGAACTGAAGCTGGTGCTGGTCGACCCCAAGATGGTGGAGATGAGCCAGTTCGGCGAGATCCCCCACCTCATGGCCCCGGTCGTCACCGACATGAACAAGGCGGCCGGCATCCTGGAGTGGGCGGTCACCAAGATGGAGGAGCGATATGAGCTCTTCCGCGTCGCGGGTGTGCGGGACATCCACTCCTACAACGAACTTGCTGAGGAGGAGAAGTACGAGAGGTTTGGCGCCGACACCGACGACAAGCGGGCGCGCGTGCCGAAGCGGGTCCCATTCATGGTCTTCGTCGTGGACGAGCTGGCCGACCTCATGATGACCAACCGAGAGGTTGAGCACTCCATCGTCCGAATCGCGCAAAAGGCCCGCGCCGTCGGCATCCACCTGATCCTGGCCACGCAGCGCCCACAGGCCAACGTGGTCACTGGCCTGATCAAGGCCAACATGCCCTGCCGCGTTGGCTTCAAGGTGGCCAGCGGAATGGATAGCCGAATCGTGCTGGACCAGAAGGGTGCGGAACTCCTTCTTGGACAGGGAGATATGATGGTCCTCACGCCATCTTCCAGCGAACTGCGCCGAGCCCAGGGCACCTTGGTGATGGACGGCGAGATTCGCAAGGCCTGCCGCTTCTTGAAGGATGTGGCGATGCCAAGTTTCGAGCGCTCGATCCTTGCCATCCGTGGGCCGGGTGCCGGAGGAGACTCTCGGGCAGGGGCCGACGGAGCGGGCGGCGGCGCGGATGGCTCAGGCACCGGCGACGAACGGGACCCACTCTTTGACAAGGCCGTCGAGATCATGATCGAGTCCGGCCGGGGCTCCGTGAGCCTCCTCCAGCGCCGGATGGCCATCGGGTACGGACGAGCCAGTCGCCTGGTGGATCAGATGGGCGCCGCCGGAATCCTTTCCGACCACAAGGGTTCTGTCGCGCGAGAAGTTCTCATCACGCTCGACGATTGGCAGCGGATGAAGGAGCTTGAGGCGGCGGGTGGCGATGGCGGGGTCGATGACTCGACCGACGACGCCTCCGACCCCGTGATTGGCCGCGGGCCCATGTCAGCAGCAACCCGAGCCGCGAGCCACGACACGTCGAGCGCGTTTGAATCTGGCGGCGACGATGACGACAACGACAACGACGAATCCTCTGGCTCGCACTGGGAGCCCGAGGACGACGACACCTGACCGCGCGGCGTGGATAACTCCCAGTCATCCACACTCGGCCGCCCCCCTCCCCCACTCGTTACGATCCGACCCCACAACCCCCGTCGACGCATACAGGAGTGCGCCGCCGGGGGTTTTTGATTGGGGACGGCTCTGCGCTTTGAAGCGGTGGGATTTTCGAGTTTTCCTTGAATCCGCCACCCCGTCAACGGCTATCGCGCGCCCGAAGCGATTCGAGCATCGATCGCACCTGGTCGATGACCGCTGACTCCGTGTCATGAATCGATTTCCATGTCACCTGCTGGACGGTCCAACCGGCCGCCTGAAGGTCGTTTCGGCGGAGTCGATCCCGTTCAAAGGCTTCGTCGGAGGTGTGGAAAGCGCGGCCATCGACTTCCAGCGCCAAACGGCAGTCAGGCCAGGCGAAGTCCAGCTGGCACACTCGACTCTCCCGGCACCCGTTGGTCTGCGAGGGCACCGTGACCTCCACGTTGGAAAGCCAGCCGCGGCGACGCCCACGGAAGAGTCCGCTCCGCCTCAACGCGTCGGCCACGGCCCGCTCAGCGGCCGATTGGGTGCCCTCTTCCAGGAGGGAGCGAAGCGCGGCCTGGGTCGGCGAAGATCGTCGACCCATTCGGGACCGGACGCGCTCGTCCAGCCGTTTGATGGTCGAGTCGCGATCCAGCCAGCGCCGTTGAAGGAAGTAGTCGAGCAGGTCGCGCCGGCGATCGGGATCAGCGAGTTCGAGGCAGTCGACCAGCGCCGTCGTGCGATCGGCCACGGTGTATCCCTTCCGGCGAAGTCGAGTGCCATCCATCGTGCCTCGAACCAGCACCGCTCCCGCAATGGATCGATTGCTGTGCCCGGGGACGTAGGCCATGGGCACGTCGACGCCAAATCGCTCGGACCAGTCACCGCCGGCGCCCAAGTAGTGCGCCGCGATCGCACCCGTGAGGACGCCATCGTCCCCAAGCCGCTGCGTGATCGCTCGCGCATGTGATTCCACCAGCGGCGCCTCGGCATCGGGCACGATGAACTGGCCGGCAAATGGAACCAGGATCCCGCGGCGCAACAGGGTCTTGGTCCGATGCCAGGAGTAACCCAGCGAACGGAGTTCCGCGGTGGTCACCACACCCGAACGGGTGCGCGCCGTAGCGAGCAATCGGTGGTGCCGTGCGTGGACATCGAGCATGACTCGCGGCACGCCCCCCACCATAATCGCGGCATTCGCGAACTCACACGACAGGCCCTTTTGGACGGCTCGACGTCTCGACATCCCTTGACGCGGTGGCGGATTCAAGAAAAACTCGAAAATCCCACCTCCTCAGAGGCCCCAGCGCCGTCGGAGCGACAGCCACTCTCTACAACCGGCCCCGAACAACTCGCATGCGCGTCGCGCCCTAGTCCCCGGGCCTGAAGTCGTCTTCGCCGACGCCAAGCAACTCTAGGGCTGGCCAGACGGCACAGAAATCGTCGCCTGGACCGAACGATGCGTGGGCTGTGCGAGTGAGTTCCACCGTGCCGTCATCGTGCCTGACCCTTCGGAAGGCGGAGATCCCGGGATACACGTCTTCGCCGGTGCCGTACCCAAGCGATTGCGAGAATCCTCGGCCGTCCGCCTGCTTCGCGTTGCACACGACCGTGAAGGTCCACCCCCGACGGGCCGCCGTCTCGCGGGCGACTGCGGGTGGGTCGTTGGCGCAGAGGACGAACGGGGCACGGGTCGACAGGTGCCGAGCCAGGCCGATGAACCCGTCAGCCCACAGGGCACAGTACCGGCAGCGCTTGCCCATGTTGTGGACCACGAACAGTTCATCGCGCTCCCCCATCAACTCCGAGAGAGTGCATGGCAAGCCGTCCAGCGTCGTCAGCACAAGGTCAGGGACGGTCTCGCGAGGGCGCGCGCGAATGAGCGAGGCCCGCTCCCGCTTGAGGGCGGCAATGCGTTCGCCCAGCTCCGAGATCTGGCTGTCGTGGGTGGCTGGGCTCCTTGGCATGGGGGCACGCTCCAAGAGGAGCCTATCCGCGCCGCGATCACTCGCCGATGTCTTCGGCCCACAGGTCCGGCTTCTCCCGCTGGAGTCGCTCCATGAGCGCAATGCACCGCGGGTCGTCGAGAACGGTCAGTTCGATTCCTTGCGCGCGCATCCAGTCTTCGGCCCCCATGAAGGTTCGGTTCTCGCCGATGACCACGCGGGGGACCTTGAAGAGAATGGCCGTGCCGGAGCACATCGGGCAGGGCGAGAGCGTCGACACGAGCGTGAGCTCCCGCCAGTCGCGTCGCCGGCCCGCCTTGCGGATGCAATCCACTTCGGCGTGGGCCGTCGGGTCTCCCGACTGCACGCGCTGGTTGTGCCCGCGCGCGACGACTTCGCCGCTTGCCGACACCAGCACGCTCCCAATCGGGATGCCGCCTTCGCGCCAAGACTTCTCGGCTTGTTCGATTGCCGCATCGAGCCACGCGGTCGACTGTTCAAGTGATTGGTTGCGATCGGGATGATCGTGCATGGGTGTCCTCTCAATGGACTCGCGACCGATAGGTGGTTGATTCTCGCTCGATTCTCCATCCGACGCCACCCAAGTCAAGACCCGCACCTGGGCGAATGCGGACAGCAGTGTCGGATCTGACGCTTATCGGACTCCACGGCATCATCGATCCCCTCGGCACGTCTCGGAAGCCGTGGTGGCCATCCATCCGTGGTGGCCATCCATCCGTGGTGGCCATCCAGCCGTGGTGGCCATCCATCCATGGTGGCCATCCATCCTCGGGTCGCTATACTCAATTGCGTCATTCGGCTCCCGAGTGCCCGGGCCGACCTTCCAAAGGAGCAACACAATGCAAGAGAGTTGCCTGAGTTTGTCGAAGTTCACGGTCTTGCTCTTGTTCGCGGGCGGTTTCTGCATGGTCACCTCCGGCAAGGCTGATGATTGCGGCAACACCGAAGAAGTGCTCACCGCCACCGACCCAAAGTGCGCTCTCTCCTACAACTTTGAGGCTGCAGGCATGCCTGCCGACGAGGCGGAGTTACTCGCGATGCTGCTCGTGCACGGTCCCGTGGAATCGCCGCTCACGTCCTATTGCGAGTACTACAGCGTCACGATGCGATGGTGTGTCGATGGCGTGCGTCACGCGAGGCGTGCGGACTTCAACATGCCCTGCATCGACGAAGCCATCGATACGACCACTGTCCACCTCTGCGAAGTCGGCCATTGTTGGCATTACATGGCCGAGTCACCCGCGTCGGAATGCGAACCGCACTCTGGGAAATGCCTGTGGGTGACCATCGCGGGCCCCTATGAAACGCGCAATGAGTCCGGATGTGAGGCGCTCCTCCATTGCGACTGCTTGGTTGGCTTGGGGAACGAGGCCGGTGTATGCGTCCCGTGCATCCCAGGCCAAGGCCCCGTCGGCTGCCCTGAGTGCCCCTGAGTGCCCCTGAGTGCCCCTGAGTGCCCCTGAGTGCCCTGAGTACCCTGAGTGCCCTGAGTGCCCCTGAGTTCCCCTGAGTTTCCCTGACCTAGGCAGTGACTCACCCGCCCACGGCGTGATGGTGGTTGTCGGCGCTGCTGCGCAGCGTCTCCGCCAGTCCCGCCTCAAACTTCATCAACGGTTCATACCCGATGAGTTCGCGCGCTGCCGCGATCGATGCTTCGCTGTCACGGACGTCGCCAGCCCGGGCCGGTTCATGTTGTGGCGTAACCGATGTCCCGAGCGACGACTGCATCACGTCTAGGAGGTACAGGAGCGAATACCGACCGCCGCACCCGACGTTCACCACCTCGCCCGCGAGCCGTGCGCCCGTCGTCGCGGCGCAGAGGTTGGCATGCACGGCATTGCTCACGTGCGTGAAATCGCGAGTCTGCCCTCCGTCACCGTAGATGGTGGGAGCCTCGCCGCGGCGCAGCGTGTCGGCCCACCGCGGAATCACCGCGGCGTACTGGCTGTCGGGGCGCTGCCTCGGGCCAAAGATGTTGAAGTAGCGGAGCGACACGCACTCCATTCCATACGAAAGCGACCACGACCGCATCATGTGCTCCCCCGCGAGCTTGGTGTAGGCGTAGGGGGACCGCGGGTCCGTGCGCATCGTCTCGATCTTGGGGAGCGTGGGCTGGTCACCGTACGCGCTGCTGCTGGCGGCGTACATCACGCGCTTGACCCCCGCCGCGCGCGCGGCCTCCAGCACCTGCATCGTGCCAGTCGTGTTCACCTGGTGGTACAGCGCCGGCTCCTTGATGCTGCGCGGCACGCTGCCCAGCGCCGCCTGGTGGAAGACGAATCGGCAGCCGTGCATGACGCGGCGCAGCAGCTCCGCGTCCAGGATCGAACCGCGCACGAAGGCGAGCCGGCCGGAGTCCGCAGACTGGGCCAAGTTGGTCTCGCGCCCATTGGAGAGGTCATCCAGTGCGATGACCTCCGCGCCGCGCGACACGAGGGCGTCCGCCAGGTGGCTCCCGATAAACCCGGCGCCGCCGGTGACCAAGCACCGCGCGCCGTCCAAACTCTCCATGGACATGGGCGGATTCTATTGGGATCGGCGCGGCGCGGGGTCGGGGGGAAGGCGCGGGGTCGGGGGGAAGGCGCGGGATCGGGGTGACGGCGCGGGATCGGGGTGACGGCGCGGGGTCAGGGGGACGGCGCGAGATCGGGGTGACGGCGCGGGGTCAAGGCCACTCAGTGAGCCGATTCGCCTCGTTGCGGGAACGACCGAGGGAAAATCCCTCGCTTCTTCCCCCATCAAGCCGTTTTTCGCAATGAACGTGCGCGCGACACCGTCGGAACGCCTTACGCCGAATCCGAGTCGACCTCGCACGTGGAATGCCTCCATGCAGCACGCCCGATGGCGCGCTCGGCTCGGCTCTTGGCCCGGCGCTTTTTCCCATGCTTGGCCCCGCACCTGCCCCCATGCTTGCCGGCTCTCCGCACCCCTGCACTCGTTCGGTTGGTTCGTCGCAGCGCCGCCAAATGCGTCTTGATGGCCTCCGCCACCGCGGCGGCCCCTGGATCGCGCGCGAGCTTGGCCCACGTGAACTCCACCACCCTCCAGCCGGCGGCCTGCAGGTGAAGCCGTCGTTCGCGGTCTCCCTCGAACGAATCCTCCGAGGAGTGGAACCTCCTCCCGTCGACCTCCACGGCCAGTCGACAATCGGGCCAAGCGAAGTCGATCCTGTAGGACCGCATTGGACGCTGTGGATTCAGCGTGTCAGGAACACTCACCGGATGATTGGCGTGCCAGCCGCGCGCCCGGCCCCGCCGAAGCCCGGCCTCTCTGAGTGCGGAAGCAAGCATCCGCTCCGCATGAGACTGCGTTCCTTCCGCTGCCACCTCGACGGCAGCGCGGAGGCTTGATGATGCGCGTCGGCCGCGCCGACTGGCCGTCCGCTGGTCCAGCAACTTCTCCAAGCCTTCGGCCGTGAGCCATCGCTTCTGCAGAAAGTGGTCGAGCAGGGAATCCTTGTGTTCTGGCTCGACCAGTTGCAGGCAATCCACCAGGGCGGTCACTCGATCCGCGAGCAGGAGGCCGCCCCACTTCACGATGGTCCCATCCCACGTCGCCCGAACGAGTCGAGCTCCCACAACCCAAGGCCGCGTCCCTTTCGGCGGATAGGCCATGGGGATCGTCACGCCAAACTGGTGAGGCCACTTGCCACCCCAGCCCTGCAACCCAGCTGCGGCAGCCCCGGTGATGATCGACCCCTCAGGGATGCGGACGCTCAGCGCATGCGCATCTCGCTCGGAGAGGTTCGTTACCGTTCCCGGCACGAACCAACTTCCCAGATGGGGGCACAACAGACCCCGGGCCACCAACGTTGCGCGCCGCCATCGTTGATATCCAAGCTCGCCCAGTTGGCCCCGGAACACCATTCCTCCTTGCGAACGCGCCGCGGCAAAGAGTCCCGCGTGCGCTCTCTGGATCGCCTCCGGCCAGTGCATCGGCCCACGGTAACTGCGATTGTGCGGATTTCACGCAGCGATGCTGAAAGGGCGCGATTCACTTCATCGCCGTTGCTGGACGCGATGGTGCGATGGTGCGATGCCCACGGCCCGCTGCGAGTGCGTTCAAATGCCAAAAGGGCTTCGTTGCGGTGAAAACTGAGGGAAAAAGTTCTCACTTTCTCCCCCGTCAAGCGGTTTTTCGAAATGAACGTGCACCGAAGGTCGGCGAAACGCCTCGCACCGCGTCCGACTCGCCCACGGCAATCGCGACTCAGACTCACTCACAAAACAAGGCCCGCCGGCGCGAGCCGACGGGCATTGGTGGGTATAGGAGGACCTCGGGGGCCTGAGTAAGCGGAGATGCCTGGTCAGGCGCGCTTGGCGGTGCTCGATGCCGACGCGCCGGCGTCGAACCGGAACGCCGACTTGAACTTCTTCAGCTCGTCCAGGAACTCGGTCTCCATGCCCTTGAAGGACTTCTTCTCGACGAGCTTGGCGCGGAGCCCGCTGGCCACGCCGCGGAAGTGATCCAGGAGCGCGGCCTCGAAGGCAGGGACCTTGTCGGTGGGGACATCGTCCAAGATGCCCTTGGATCCGGCGAAGATGGAGAGGCACTGGTCGATGACATCGAACGGCGTGTACTGCCCCTGCTTGAGGAGCTCAACCATTCGCTTGCCGCGATCCAGCTGGCGCTGCGAGGCCACGTCCAGCTGGGTGCCCAGCTGTGCAAACGCCTCCAGTTCGCGGAAGGCCGCCAGGTCCAGTCGCAGCGAACCCGCCACTTCCTTCATGGCCTTGATCTGTGCGTTGCCGCCCACGCGGCTCACCGAGATGCCCACGTTGATGGCGGGGCGCACGCCGGCCGAGAACAGTTCCGGCTGCAGGTAGATCTGGCCGTCGGTGATGGAGATGACGTTGG
>SXOD01000001.1 GCA_005776885.1 Planctomycetia bacterium | reverse complement strand
GCGCTTGCTTTGGGAGCAAGAAGTCGTCGGTTCAAATCCGGCCGCCCCGACTTTCAAGTCTTGGGTCAGTCCCGGGCGGCGAAATGATTGCCCTATCGTTCGTGGGCCATGGCCGCCAAGAAGCGACGATTCACCACTCGCCAGCCCACCATCCTCCTGCTCGGCTCGGGCGAACTGGGCAAGGAGTTCGTGATCTGCGCCAAGCGGCTGGGGTGCCGGGTCATTGCGGTGGATCGATACGCGGGCGCGCCGGCCATGCAGGTGGCGGACGAGTGCGCGGTCATCGACATGCTGGACGGCGTGGCGATCAAGCGGCTGGCTCGCGAGCATGCTCCCGACTTCGTGGTGCCCGAGATCGAGGCGATTCGAACGGAGGCGCTGCTGGAGCTGGAACGCGGCGGGACCACGGTCATTCCATCCGCGATGGCTGCGCACCTGACGATGAATCGCGACGCGATTCGCTCGCTGGCAGCGGAGCAACTGGGATTGCCGACGGCTCGATTTGCCTACGCGGACAGCGAGGCGGCCCTGCGGGCGGCGATCACTGGGATTGATCGACGTGGAGGCGGCGGGACGCGCGGAATCGGCCTCCCCTGCGTCATCAAGCCAGTGATGAGCTCCAGCGGCAAGGGGCAGTCGGTGGCCCGGACTCCCGCAGACATCGCCAAGGCCTGGAAGTACGCGCTCAAGGGGATGCGGGGCGACAAGCAGGTGGTCATCGTCGAGGAATTCATCGATTTTGATTACGAGATCACGCTGCTCACCGTGAAGCAGCGGGCGAGCGCTTCGAGGGCCTGGCGCGGCGGATCGGCAACGGTGTTTGTGCAACCGATCGGCCATCGACAGGAGCGCGGCGACTACCAGGAGTCGTGGATGCCGTGCCCGATGAAGCCTGGGCTGGTGCGGGAGGCGCAACGCATGGCGAAGTTGATCACCGATCGCATCGCGGGGCCGGAGGGCGCTGGCATCTTTGGCGTGGAGTTCTTCGTCAAGGGCAATCGAGTCATCTTCAGCGAACTCTCGCCGCGTCCGCATGACACGGGCATGGTCACGATGATCTCGCAGGACCTCAGTCAGTTTGAACTGCACCTTCGCGCCGTACTTGGCCTGCCGATTCCGCGCATCGTGTATCGCGGGCCAAGTGCCAGTGCCGTCATCCTGGCGCCGTTTGGCTGCACCAGCGAGCCGTCGTATCGAGGCGTGGCGGACGCGCTGGCGATCCCAGGCGTTGCGGTGCGCATTTTCGGGAAGCCGTCGCTGCGGAAGTACCGGCGGATGGGAGTGGCGTTGGCGATTGGGAAGTCGGTGAAGGAAGCGCGTGCGACCGCGGCGAGGGCCGCTGGAATGGTGAGGGTCGTACGGGGACGGAGGCGGTGACTTGGGCCAGGGTCCCTCCCCGGTTCTCGCCGCTAGTTCCCCAGGCAACCGTCTCGATGCGCGCCCGGCGGCGAAAGCAGCTTGCCGATCGCACCGGTCCAGCCAGTCTGGTGGCTGGCGCCGCAGCCGCGGCCGGTGTCGCCGTCGAAGTATTCGTAGAAGTTGATGAGGTTTCGAAGCGTTGGGTCCTTGGAGTAACCGGGCCACATCGCCTCGGGCATTGATGGTCGTGGGCCCCGCCCGTCCTCGCCCTCGGGCAGGAAGAGCGTCGAGACGCGACGCACCAACTCCTCGGCGACTTGCGCCAGGGTCAGCTGCGTTCCGGAGCCAACGGGGCACTCCACCTTGAAGTCGTCGCCGTAGTAGTGGTGGAACTTGCGGAGGCTCTCGATGAGGAGGAAGTTCATCGGCATCCAGACGGGCCCGCGCCAATTGCTGTTGCCGCCGAAGAGTCCGGTGCGACTCTCGGCGGGCTCGTAGTGGACGGTGGACCGCGAGCCGGCCACGTCCAGCACGAACGGGTGCTCGGCGTGCACTCGCGAGAGTGACCGCACGCCGTGCGGCGAGAGGAAACGAGTCTCGTCCAGCGCCTTGCGAAGCAGGCACTTGATGCGGTGCCCGCGGAGCAGCGACAGCAATCGACGGTCCCCTCGGCCCGGCTCCGTCCACCGCGAGACTTGCGCCGCCATCTCGGGCCTATTCTTGAGGAACCACTCCATGCGCTCGCGGAACATGGGGAGTCTGGCGAGTGTCTCGGGTTCGATCGTCTCGACGGCGAACAGTGGGATGAGCCCGACGATTGACTCGATGCGGAGTGGCTGCATCGACCCATTGGGGTGTCGAAGGATGTCGTAGTAGAAGCCGTCCTGCTCGTTCCAGAGGCCGGACTGGTCGCTGCCCGCGCCGTCCGCGCTGCCCGCGCTGCCCGCGATTCCCGTGGCCCCCGCCCCATTCTGCCCCAGCTTGGCCATTGCTTCGGCGATCTGCAGGAAGTGCTCGAAGAACTTGGCGGCGAGGTCCTGGAAGAACGGGCGCACTGTGGCCAGCTCGATCGCCATGCGCATCATCGTGAGCGCGTACATCGCCATCCAACTGGTGCCATCGGCCTGCAGCAGCGAGCCGCCGCCCGGAATCGGCTGCGAACGATCGAAGACGCCGACATTGTCCAGCCCGAGGAAGCCGCCCTCGAAGAGATTCTTGCCGTGCGAGTCCTTTCGATTCACCCACCAAGTGAAGTTGATGAGGAGGCGGCAGAATGACGAGGCCAGGAACTCATGGTCCGCCGCGCCGTGCCGCGCTCGGTCAATCTGGAATGTTCGCCACACGGCCCAGGCGTGGATCGGTGGATTGGCGTCGCCAAACGCCCACTCGTACGCGGGGAGAGCGCCCTCCGGATGCATGTAGTGGTCGGTCAGAAGCTTCGTGAGCTGGTACTTGGCGAAATCCGAGTCGACTGGCGCGATCGCCACACACTGCAATGAAAAGTCCCACGCCGCGAACCACGGGTACTCCCAGGTGTCGGGCATCGTGAGCACGCTGGACGCCGACAGATGGCGCCACGATGCATTGCGCCCGCCGAGTCTCGCTGTCGGCGGAGGCGGCTGCGCGGGGTCGCCGTCGAGCCATGTCCGCACGTCGTACTCGTAGTACTGCTTGGAGAGCAGCATTCCCGCATACGCCTGGCGCTGCACTTGGCGCGCGTCCGCGGTCGTGACGCCGGCGTGCTGCTGCCGCCAGAAGTCGTCGGCCTCCTTCGCGCGCAGCACCATGAGTGCCGGTACATCGGCCGGCGTGAGCGTGCTGGTCGCGGGTGCGAGCACAAGGTCGATCGTGCGCCGCTCGCCTGGCTTGAGTTCGAGCACCATCCACGCTGCCGCCTTGGTTCCCGTTGGATTCGGGTTGCAGGCGGCTTCGAGGCCGTGGACGACGCGATCGTGGAAGGCGTCCTTGAAGCCGCACGCTCCCGGCGCGCGCGCCGGCGTGCCAAACAGCCGCGGCTCGTTGGTGTCATTCTCGGTGAAGAGCCAGGTGGAATCGCGCTCCGCGATCCGCAGTTCCATCGGCCCGAGCGACTCGTGCGTTGTGGCGATTGTGTGCGCGTCGCGCCGCGCAATCGACGGCCGGGCCGCCCCCTCACGCCACGACCACGAATTGCGAAACCACAGTTGCGGCAACAGGTGGAGCGAGGCGGTCCCAGGCCCTCGGTTGGCGACCTCGATTCGCACGGCTGTCTCGTCGGCACCTCGCTTCGCGTAGGTGACCCAGACCTCAAAGAATCGATTGCCATCGAACACTCCCGTGTCGGTGATCTCGAACTCGCCATCGGCACGAGATCGATGATGGTTCTCGTTCACCAGGCGCGAGTAGGGAAACTCCGCCTGCGGGTACAGGTAGAGCATCCGATTCCACGCGTGGCTGGGGAGCGCGTCGACATGCCACCACAGCTCCTTGACATCCTCGCCGTGGTTCCCCTCGGCATTGGTCAGCCCGAAGAATCGCTCCTTGAGGATCGCATCGCGACCGTTCCAGAGCGCGATGGAGAAACAGAGCCGTTGGTCCTTGTCGCACCAGCCGAAGATCCCGTCCTCTCCCCATCGATACGCGCGGCTGCGCGCGTGGTCGTGCGGCAGGTACGTCCACGCGCTGCCGTCGGGTGAGTAGTCCTCGCGCACCGTGCCCCACTGCCGACACGACACGAATGGGCCCCATTGCCGCCACGCGCGATCACCGGAACGCACGCGTTGAAGACGGGAGTGCTCGGCGGTGCCTTGCGGAGTGCTCTGCGGAGTGCTCGGCGGGGTGTGTTGGGGGGCGCGTTGGGGGGGGCCGGGCACGGGGGGAACCATATCAGGGGAACCGGCGCTTCTCGATCTCTGCCGAGTCGGGGAAGCCCAGGGTCCGGGCTCGGTTATCGGTGGAAATGTGCCCCCCAGGGGCACATTTCCACCGATAACCCCGGAAGGAAAGTGGACGTTGGCATCGTCAGCACCCACCCCAGCCGCTCAGCAGTTGCGCCAGGTCGCCGCCGCCGACCACACCGTCGTGGTCGAGGTCGATGGGAGAGCCAGCCGTCGGTCCCCACGCGCCGAGCATCGCCGCGATGTCGCTGCCGCCGACGGTCCCGTCGCCGTCGAAGTCCGCCATGCATGCGGATGAGCCGTCGCAGTCGGGCCACAGCCCCACGGAGTCGGATCCGCTCAGGCCGTGCGCGTCAGTCGCCAGCAATCGCACCTCCCACCAGTAGCTCTCCGCTCCGCACCCAAGTGGCGTGACCACCGCCTCGGCACCGTCGCATTGCTCGATCGCGGGCTCCGTGTGCTCGTGCGAGTTGTGGTGGAGGATGACGGTCCATTCGCACGAGACACCTCCCGCTCCACCGCCACCACTCCCATCGCCATGCTCGGCATCGCTGATCGCGGCCACAAGCGGATAGACGATGTCAGCCGCGCCCAGCTGGTACTCCATGCCGTCGAAGAGGCTGGTGATGTCGGGAACCGGTGGCGAGTTGTTGGGGCTCACCACCAGGAGTGCCTGATGGGACAGCCCGGCGTTGTCGGTGACGGTCAATCGCACGTCATATCGAACCGGCTCTCCCGGTGCGCCTGGCGCGCCCAGGAATGTGTGCGCCGCGATCGCTCCACTCGCGGTCCCACCGTCGCCAAAGTCCCACTGGTACTGGAGCTGGCCCTGCTCCGGGTCGGTGCTCGAAGACCCGTCGAAGGTCACCGAGAGTGGGCTTGGCCCCCACGGCTGGGTCGACTCGATCCTCGCCGTCGGGGGAGCGCTGCCGCCGGGGAGCCAGTGAATCCGCGCGATCTCGCTCCCCCATCGGATGGCGTAGACCATGGGTTCGGTTGGATGCGACACGAGCGCCACCACCGCGCCGAACGCGGTGTCAAACGGCTCGACGGCCGTGATGCCGCCACCGGGCGATGCAAGCGGGTCGATCGTGACCGCACGAATCCAGCCGTGTGCGAAATCGCCGATGAGCCGCTTTCCATGCCATGCCGCTGGGAATCCCTCGGCATCAAGTTGCGCGCCGCCGATCGCGCACGCTCCCGCAAAGTTCTCGCCGGTCGCGCCCGCAGCCTGTCCCACAAGCGGCGATGTGGCCGACCCAAATGAGCTGAAGGCGGGGGTTCGAGCTTCCTCGCTCCAGTGATGCCAGTCGATCGACGGTCGTCGATGCACAAATGTGGGCACGCTTGCAGGCACCGAGACGGGACCACCTCCCTGGTGCAGCGAAATCGCATCCACATTGGGCCCATTGTTGATGTTCGACCGAAGTCGGATCGTGTGCGAGCCGGCACTGAGCTGGGCTTGCTGTGGCACCCACCGCCACTCCGTGAATGCGCCCGTGCGCGGAAAGTTGAGCGACGAGTTGATGATCGTGCCATCGACCAAGAGTGTGCATGGTCGATCCTGCCCGCCCCCGTTGGCATATCGGAAGTCGATCGTCCAGGTCCCGGCGCTGGGCACGGTGACCGACCACTCCAACCATTCGCCAGTCGTCGAGCCAAAGTCCACATAGCCCGTCCCCGTGAATCCCTTGTAGCCGGAAGCGACCGATGGGCCGTTCCACTGTGCCGACTCAGCCTGCGAGAGTGCACACGCATTGGGGAATCGAACTGGAAGCGACTGCGTGTCCTGCGCAATGAGGTCCTTGAACTGGAAACTGGCGCCGCAGGCCCCTCCGCCGAGCGGGTTGGGGGCGGCGGGATTCTCAACCTGCAGCCCGCCGTATTGGTCCATGTAGGTCTGTCCCTCAAACACAGGCCAACCAAAGTTGAGGCCTCCGCTGTCGGCGACATTCAGTTCCTCGCGCGAGTTCCACCCGACATCGCCAATGAGGATCGTGCCCGGATCAGCATCTGCCGGATCGTGCGAGCCCGATTCCGCAACGAAAGTCATCCGAAACGGATTCCGCAATCCCACGCACCACACTCGACTTCGCGGGGCGCGCGGTTTGGTCGGGTCAAACCATGGATTCGACGGGACACCATCGCCAGTGTCAGGATCAAGTCGCAGCACCTTGCCGCAGAGGGAGTCGATGGACTGCGCCCGAAACGCTCCGACATTGTCGCTCGGCTTGAGGATCCCGTCCGCAAGCGCGGTGGTGACATAGCCGCCGCTCACCTGGCCGCCGGCGTCGACGCTCTCGTAACTGGCGCTATCGCCGAAGGTGGCCAGCAGCGTGCCATCGTCGCCAAACGCAAGAGAGCCGACAGCGTGGGATTGGTGGCAGATCGGAAATCCAGTCGTGATCGACTCGCCAACCAGCACCGTGCGGCTGGCGGGATCCACCTCCGTGAACTTGCTTTCGGGCGTCAGGCGATACCGGGTGATGCGCGCGATGGAAGCCTCGTAGTACCAATCGGCGTTGGGGTTGTATTCCGGCGAGTCGCCATTGATGAGGTGTTCGCGATCGACCACATAGAAGAGGTAGATCAAGCCGTTGGTCTCAAACGCCGGGTGGATGGCCACGCCGAGCAATCCGTGATCACGCCAGCCGCCAACTTCGTGCGCGATGTCGATGGCCTTGTGCGCGCCGTCTTCGTGGTGGATCCACACGCGACCACCGCGCTCCCAGTGGATGAAGTCGCCGTCGGGGAGCACGACTCCGCCGACGGCTTCGTTCCAACCGGTCGAGAGCATGTCGACAATGAAGCCTGGTGGCGGTGCGGCGGGAGCGGCGGGTGCCGCGGGAGCGGCGGGAGCAGCCTGCGAGCCAATCGTCGCCAGCGCCGCCACCCCAAGGCCAGCGCAGGCAACCGACCCGTGAAGAACTCCGTGGCGGCGGGGTCTTGTCATGGCTCGTCAACAGTAGCCCACGTTTTCGCGGAGCGGAAGAAAGGGGCGAAGAATGGCCATAAACTGCGCCATTCATGACTGACAGGCATTCCACGGCCCATCCCCGTGAGACCATTCAAGAGCCCGCCCCGGGTCCCTTTGACTTCTTCATGACCGCCGTGGCGCTCCTCGCGCTGGCGCTGGTCGTGGCGGAATCGACGCTGGACGAGGCCAGCGAGGTGGCAAAACTCTTTCGCTCCTTCGACTACGCCGTGTGCGCCATCTTTTTCGTCGACTTCTTGGTCAGGCTGGTCCGGGCCCCACGAAAGCTCAGATACCTCTTTGGCTGGGGACTCCTGGACCTCGCGGCGAGCATTCCATTTGTCGCCGGCGCCAGGTTCGTGCGAGTTGTCCGGGTCTTCCGGGTGATCCGAGCGATCAAGTCGATCCGCCTCCTCTCGCTGGCGGTCACTCGCAACTACCGCGCCGCCGCCCTGGCGATGGTGATGCTCGCCATGGTGTTCGGCGTCGTTGTCTGCAGCGTCGGGGTGCTGCAGTACGAATCCGCCGCGCCGCACGGCAACATCAAGACCGCCGACGATGTCATCTGGTGGGCCGCCGTAACGGCCTCGACAGTGGGGTACGGCGATCTCTACCCGGTCACCCCGGAGGGACGCCTGCTGGCGGTGGTGCTCATGGTCATCTCGATTGGGGCATTTACTTCGATCGCCGGCCTGTTCGCGAGCGTGCTGACCTCGGGCGCCAACGCGGCCTCCCACAAGTTTGACCGCGAGATGCGGGAGCAGCTGCGCGAACTGCACTCAAAGGTTTCGCGGATGGCGGAGGCTCCAAGGCCACCCGCCGAGGCGTCCGACAGCGCCGAATGAGGCCGGAATCCGTAGTCCTATAACCATAGAATGAAGATGGGAAACAGCGTCTTGTTTCAGAGATAGGCAGCGTTCTGTCAATAACTCACCACGATCGTAGTCCTATAATCTAAATCTCGCACGAATCACCGCCCGTACTTGACCGGCGAAGAACTTCGGGCATGATTCTTGCTCGGAGCGGGAATCGACAGGAACGCGCCCTTGGCGTCCTGGGGTTGGCTGATGCGGACTCTTCCTGGACCTGCACAGCCCAACCCAAGAGCGTGTCCCAAGTTTGTTTCGTTCTCTTTCTTTCCATCTGGAGTACTGAATCATGTCGAAGACTCTGAATGCGCGCCTCGCCAAGTGCGCCCTCGCTGCGGGTGCAGCGGTGGCCATCGCGAGCGCGGCCGACGCTGGCATCGTCTACAGCGGCGCCCTCAACACCGTGATCCCGGCGAACATCGACGGGCTCTACATCAACATCGAGACCGGCGCGACTGGTTCGTCCGGCAGTTCGGTTGCTGGCTGGGATGTCAATCCCTACGGCAGCAACGCCGCGTATGTCTCGCTGTACCGGCCGTCCACCAGCGGCTTCATGCGAAACCCCAACGCGGGGACCGCCGCTGGCCGAACCAACCTCGACGAGGGGATGGAGATCGGCAGTGCTGCCTTCTTCTATGCCTCCTCGCAGTTCCAGATCGGGACAGGCGCGGGTCAGGTCCTGGCGAACTCCACCGGAATCATCGGGTTCAAGTTTGCTGCAGCTGACGGTCTCACCCACTACGGGTGGATGCGCATCGCCATCGGCGCGGATGCGAACACTCGCACGCTCGTCGACTATGCGTTCGACGATGTGGCTGGCGCCTCGATCCTCGCTGGCGCGACGGGCATCCCCGCTCCGGGCGCGCTCGCGCTCTTGGGGTTGGCTGGCTTGACTTCGCGTCGTCGTCGCTGATCGATCAGCACGAGCCGCTGAGACTCATCGCTTCAAGTGAAGGGGCGGTCCGCAAGGATCGCCCCTTCTCTATTTCTGCGGGGAGTGCGAGGATCCGAGCAGTCCCATCGCCACTGCCCGACCGTCGCCTCCGCTAGCGTTTCCGCCCATGATGCCGTCCGCTCCCAGTCCCCTCCTCGTTCTTGGCTGGGACGCCGCTGACTGGCTGGTGATGGATCCCTTGCTCGCCGCCGGGCGGATGCCATCGCTGGCCCGGCTCATCGAACGGGGGTCGCGCGACCGGCTGCGCACGCTGGAACCGAAGCTGTCTCCGCTCCTCTGGTCCACGATCGCCACCGGGCGATTTGCCGACGCGCACGGCATCCTGAACTTTGTGGAGCCCAAGCCAGATGGTGCGGGCGTGCGGGTGGTGAGCAGCACGAGCAGGCGCGTGAAGGCGCTCTGGAACATCGTGAGTCAGTCGGGCCGCCGCGTAGGAGTCGTTGGCTGGTACGCGTCGCACCCGGCCGAACCCGTGAACGGCGCCGTGGTCAGCAATGTGTTCATGGAAGATGGCTCGGGTGAGTCGGT
This sequence comes from Planctomycetia bacterium, assembly GCA_005776885.1. GTDB lineage: Bacteria > Planctomycetota > Phycisphaerae > Phycisphaerales > SM1A02 > SXOD01. The sequence continues at coordinate 36,854 of SXOD01000001.1, read as the reverse complement.
GCATCCAGCGGCGTTGAGAGGCGCGGTGCGGGCGGCGTGCGTGAGCGAAGCGATGGTGACCGATGCGTCGCTGCGACCCTATTTTGCCGGCTGCGCAGTGCCCCCACGCACCGATGAGCGGATGCACACACTGGTGCACGAGGTGGCGCGAATGCGGAGCCTGCATGCCGCGACGCTGGCCTTGGTGGAGGCCACCGCAACCCCGTCGCCGCTCGACTGCCTCATGGTCTTCCACGACACCATCGACACCGTAGGGCACCGATTCATGGAGTGCCGCGCGCCGAAGATGTCGCATGTATCGGCTGCCGACCAGCGTCGGTTTGGCGCGGTCATGGATGCGCTGTACATCGAACATGATCGATTGCTTGGGGATTTGCTCGATGCGATGGCAAGCGCATCGGCGGGCGCGCCGTGGTCCGTCCTCCTTGTCTCGGACCACGGGTTCCATTCCGCCGCCGAACGCCCCGTGATCGTCGACGTGACGAAGGAGGAGCGAGCCGCGATGGAGGCTCGATGGCATCGCGAACACGGCATCGTCGTGGCGAGCGGACCGCTGTTTGCCATCGGCGGGTCTGCGGCCGGAGCCTGCGTCGCGGATGTCACGCCGACGGCGCTTGCGGCGATGGGTCTGCCGGTCGGTCGCGACATGGACGGCCGCGTGATGCGCGGGTTGTTGGCGCGAGGGGAGTGCGTCCGCGTCCAGGCCCCTGCTGGAGAGATTGCATTCATCGACTCGTGGGAATCGGTGGAGGAAGGCGATGCCGGGTTGCATTCGCCTGAGAAGCGGTTGGATCCGTTTGAGGCACATGAGGCCCTGAAGCAGCTGGTGGACCTTGGGTACATGGCCGCGCTTCCAGAGGACGCGCAAGCGCAAGTGGAGCTGGTGCGTCGCGAGTCCTTCTTCAATCGTGCCGTCGTGTTGATGTCCACGGGTCGACCTGGTGCGGCGATCGAGTCGTTCCGGCCGTTGGTGGCCGAACGCGCGACCGAGTCCAGGTATGTGCTCCCGCTCGCGCGGTGCCTGATGATGGCGGGCCGAGATGTCGAGGCGGCGGGGTTGCTCGGCAGATTCACGGCCGCGACACGCGAGGCGAATCTTGAGCGACAGCTGCTTTTGGTCGTGGCGAGTGCCCGCGCTGGGCGTGCGGACGAGTCGCGCGCGCTGTCGAGTCGGCTTGAACAGGAGCCTGAGTGTGCGGCTGGAGCGTCACAGCGAGCCACGTTGGCCGAGGCGGCACTGGTGCGCAGCGAGCCGCACGAGGCGCTGCGGTTGCTTGGCGCGGCGGGGAGGGCGGGCAGGGCCAGCGCGGCCCCCAGTGAGGCGATTCCCGCGCGATTGGCCCGAGTGCGCGCGCAGCTCGCGCTTCGCGAGTGGGAGCTCGCTGCTGAACTCTGCCTGGATGTGCTTGATGTCGACCCATCGCAGCCGGACGCGAACTACCTGGTGGCGTTGGCGGTGGCGTGGCTGGACGGGAACGGTGAGCGGTCCACACCATTCATTGATGCGGCGATGGCACATCGATCCGGGTGGGTGGATGCGGTCGCGTTGGCTGCGGCATTGGCGCGGCACCGTGGTGATGCGGCGGAAGCGCGTCGGTTCGCAGACGCGCTGGCGGGACTGGTGGAGCGCGCGCGTGCGGGTGGGCTCGCACCCGCTCCGCGCGAGCCGTGGGATGCGGATGCGTGGACGGCGGCGCATGGGCCGCGCAGCGGGGCGTAACGCGCAGCGGGGCGTAACGCGCAGCTAGGTCCGATTCCGATACAGGGCGGGATCGACGGCGGCGGCCATCGCCGTCTCGTCAAGGTGGCCGCCAACATGCGCGTTGATGGACCGGGCCCAGTCGCTTGGTGCAGACACCAACTGCGCGTACGGAACACGGAGCACCTTGAAACAGGCGTGCGCATCCATGTGCGCGTGCACTGCCGCGAGCTGCTGCGAGTACACCTTCGCGAGTGCGTCAGCCGACAGGCTCGCGCCTCCGCGGCCACTCCGCTGCAACATGGCAGACTGGGACCGAGTCACTTCGCCAAGGTCTCGTTCCATGAACAAGACTCGGTACTCGATGTCAGTCGGGAGCAACGGCACCAACAGGTGTATCACCTTCACCGCCTTCCCTACGGCACCGGCGACCCAAGTGGAGTCGATGGCCAACTGTTTCACTTTCTCGAACTCCAGATACCCTCGCGGATTGTCGGCATCGGCGATGCGCTGGCCATCGACCATCGGATCCATGCCCCCGGCGACCAGCATCTGCATGGCCAGGCTGGTGCCTGAACGCGGCAATCCGCTGACGACGGTGACGGGGCGGATGCATGGGACATTCGCGGGAGCGGTCAGTGGTGGCTCAGTGGGGGGCATGGTGGTGGGGTCGACTCAGGCCGCAGGCTAGACTCCTCGCCCAATGGATTCAGCCCCCCACCTGTTGGCCTTCGTGCAGCCGTCTGCCCTGCTCGCCGCCGACAGCCTGCAGTCGTACGCGCCAGTCGCGCTGGTACTGGTGATGGCGATCGGGTTCGGCGCGGTCAACATCATTGCCAGCCTGCTGATCGGCCCCAGTGCCGACGGCACCGTCAAGGCGATCGCGTACGAGAGCGGGATGAATCCGTGGGACTCCGCACGGAAGCGATTCAATGTCCGCTTTTACATCATGGCGATGACCTTCCTGGTCTTTGATGTCGAGATCATCTTCCTGTACCCCTGGGCGGTCGCGTTTGCGGACCTGGAGCCCGGCAGCGCCGAGGCCAAGCTCTACCTGGCGCGCATCGCGTTCTTCGTGGGCACCAGCGTGATCGCCTACATCTACGCCTGGAAGAAGGGCGTGTTCCGCTGGGATTGAGGGTGGGGGGTGGACACGGGGGACACGGGGGACACGGGACATAAATCTGGAGTAGGATGTCCTGAATCGGCCGTATCCCGCCGCGTTCGTCCACGGCGAACGTGGCTGAATTCCTTGATGACACCCATGGCACCAAGAACACCAGCGAAAAGTCGCGCCGCAGGAAGCGAGAAGCGCTCTCGCGGCCACTCTGATTCCGCCACGACCCGTGCCGGCAAGTCGCCAAGCACGGCCACGCGGGGCACGAAGCCTCGACGTCGTTCCACTTCCCAGCCGCCGCCGACTTTTCGAGAGTTTGTGGCCAAGTTCCCCCACTTGGGCAACGCCCACGAGGCGATTGCCAAGGCTGTCGATCAAGCCGGCCCACTCGCTGCAAAGGACCTGTCGCTCATCAAGATCGGCATTTGCCTCGGGGCGGGTCTCGAGTCCGCGCTTCGCAGCCATGTTCGGCGGGGCCTCCAACACGGTGCGAGCAAGGCGGAGATCGAGCAGGCAATCCTCGCCGGAATGAACACGGTGGGATTCCCTCGCACAGTCGCCGGATGGGCTTGGGCCAATGAGCAGTTTCACCGCGGCGCCTGAGGAGAGTCGGGGCCATCGGCTGGTGGATGCGCACGGTCGCACCATTCGCGACATGCGATTGAGCATCACCGACAGGTGCAATTTCCGTTGCACCTACTGCATCGGCACTGGAGTACGGTTTGCCCCGAAGGGGACGCTGCTGCGAACGGACGAGTTCGCGCGGGTGGCACGGCTGGCGACCGAATTGGGCGTTCAGAAGATTCGACTGACCGGAGGAGAGCCCACGCTGCACCCGGACCTGCTGGAAATCGTCGCCTCGATCCGCGAAGCGTGCGATGCCTCAGTCGCCCTCATTACCAACGGTTCGCTGCTCACTCCGGCCACATTGGCTGCCCTTCGTGCCGCGGGCCTCGCGCGGATCACCATCAGCCTGGACACGCTTCGCCCGGAGCGCTTTTCGTCCATCACACGGTCGCTTTCTGGACCTGCTGCCGTGCTCAGTGCCATCGAGCACTCCATCGCCGCGGGATTGGGGCCAGTCAAGGTCAATGCCGTCCTCCTCCGGGGGGTCAACGACGATGAGGCCGCGGACTTGGCCGACCTCGCGCGACGCCTGGCGATCGAGGTTCGATTTATCGAGTACATGCCGCTCGATTCGAGCGGCGCATGGAATGCCTCACTCTGGGTGAGCGCTGCCGAGACCCGCCAGGCCATCTCCCGAACGCATCCCCTGCGCGAAGTGGCGCCAGACGACCCATCCTCAACGGCTCGCGTGTTTGAGTTCGCCGACGGGGCACCTGGCCGCGTTGGATTCATCGCCCCCGTCAGCAGCCCGTTTTGCGGTGCGTGCAGCCGGATCCGCATTACCGCTGACGGGATGGTCCGTCCATGCCTCTTCAGCCACGACGAGTTCAGCCTGCGTGAACTTCTGCGAGGCGGGGGCACGGACATGGAGCTGCGGGAGTTCTTGTGTGATGCCGCATGGAACAAGCAGGCCGGCCACGGCATCACTTCAGCGGGCTTCCGTCAGCCACTCCGCGTGATGTCGGCCATCGGCGGGTAGGTGCCGGGCGCGAGAGTCAGGAATGGACATCGACCAACAGACGCTCACCCTGGCCGCCATCTTCGTGTTTGTCGGCGCGTTGTACGCCTGCATCGGCCACGCTGGCGCCTCCGGCTATCTGGCCGTGATGGCACTGGCTGGGGTGGCGCCTGACGAGATGCGCCCGACCGCGCTGGCCGTCAACGTCGCCGTTGCCGCGATCGCGTTCACGCAGTTCATGCGCGCGGGGCACTTCTCGTGGGGGCTCACCTGGCCATTCCTGCTGGCTGCGCCTCCAGCCGCATTCTTGGGTGCGGCGATTCCGCTCTCGACTCGCGGCGTCTCCCTCACGGTCGGCATCGCGCTCTGCGTCTCGGCGGCAAAGATGGCATGGGACCTTCGGGGCACCGCCCGCGCTCCCAAGTCGCACCCGTCGCCTCCGTCGATCGGCGTGGCATTGCCCGCGGGGGCCTCCATTGGCGTCGTGGCGGGGTTGACGGGAACTGGCGGCGGGATCTTCCTGAGTCCACTGATGCTCATGCTGCGATGGGCGGATCCGAAGCAGGTCGCAGCGACAAGTGCCCTCTTCATCCTTGCCAACTCCATTGCGGGCCTGGGTGGCTTGGCGGTCGAGGGTTGGATCCCACACGGATCCCTGTTGATCTTGGTAGCCGCCGGGGCGATCGGCGGTGCCATCGGCGCCCATGTCGGCAGCCGCCGCCTGGCATCCACCACGCTGCGGGCGATCGTGGCGGTGGTCATCTTCGCGGCGGGGGTGAAGTTGGTGGCGCTCTGAAGCGTCGCGAGTGCTCAGGCCCAGACGGGTTGCTTCCAGATCGGCACATCGCGCTTGAGCCCATCGATGAAGTCGACGGTCGCAGCAAGGGCCTCCGCGCGGTGGGGCGACTCGACGACGAGCACGAACGACACCGCACCAACCGGCACGACACCACGGCTGTGCAGCACAACCACCCTGTGGAGCCCGTGCGCGTGAAGCACTCGTTGTGCCAATTCATGCAGCTGACTGGAGGCCATCGGCTCGTAGACCTCGTAGTCCAGCGCCGCCAGCTCGCGCTCGCCTCCGCATTCGGTGCGCTCCATCCGACGGACTCTCCCGTCAAACCGGACGAGTGCGCCTGTCTCGCCGTCCACCTCACCTTTGGGACCCGTGGGCGCGAGCTCGCGGGCGCGCTGGACTGCAGCGGTGACCTGGGGCTCCTCTATCGCGCCCACCACAATGTCTGCCTGTGCCGTCATCCGCCGCCGACCAAAGCGATAACCACCAACTCGTCTGAGGCGGACACGGTGTCGCCATCAGAAGCAAACTTGCTGTTGACGGCCAAGCGCGCCGTGTCGAGGGCACCTTGCAGCGCCGCGTGCTGTTCACCCAATGCCTCAAGCACCCGGCTCACGCTTGGCGTTTGGGAACAGCCCAAGTCAACCTCGACGCGGCTCGTTCCGGCCATGCGAGCCATGCCGCCGAAAAGGAGCACTTGGACAACCATCAGGGTGAATACTCTACCGGCGATGGATCGGGCTACCAAGTTCACATCGCACGGCTCTTTTCGAGGAGAGCGTTTTGCGTGCTCATCTCCCGCAGAGGCCGTGTCGCTCTGCAGCGATGTGGCGCGCGGCACGCTTGGCGCGAGTGGTGGCTCGGAGGAGCCGTGCGCCCTCTTGCGCGCAAACGGCCGAGTGCTGGCCGTTGATGCGGTGTTGCCTCGCGACAGCCCGCCGTTCGACCATTCCGCCATGGATGGGTACGCCATCGTGCATCGTGGGACACCCTCCCCCTGCGGTGGCTATTGGGTTTCTCTGGAGGTCGGAGGGGAGTCACGGATCGGTCACGCCCCGCCAAGCCTGTGCGGCCCAGGGTTCGCCATCCGGATCTCCACCGGCGCGCCCATTCCACAAGGTGCGGATTGCGTCGTCCGGCGAGAAGATGTGCGGGAGGTGATGGCTTCGGACGGTTGCGTGACAGCGATCGCCATTGAAACCCAAGCCCTGTGCAGATCCCGGGTCGGCGACCACATTCGCCGCCGTGGCGAGAATGGTCCTCTCGGCACGCCCGTCGTCCCGGCGGGCACCATCCTCGGCGCATCACAACTTGGTTCGCTGGCGGCGTGCGGGCTTGGGAGCATCTCCGTTCGGCCACGAATCGCTGTCCAGGTCCTGACCACGGGCGACGAACTCGCCGATCCATCCACTTCCGTGGGCCCGTTCGGGATCTTCAACTCCAACGCCTTTGCGCTGCATGGACTGCTCTCTGCGCACCAGTGGATGAGCATGGATGAGCCCACGCACCTGGCGGACGCACCCTCGCTCGTTGCGGACCGCCTGCGCGACTTGACACGGACACACGACGCGGTGTTGATCACGGGCGGCGTGTCGATGGGACACCGAGACCCCGTGCGTTCGGCGGTCGAGTCGATCGGCGCACGAGTGCTCTTTCACGGCCTGCCGCAGCGGCCTGGAAAGCCCATGCTCGTCGCGGTGGACGAGGGCCGGCACAATCGCCCATGCCTCATCTTCGGGCTTCCCGGCAACCCGATTTCGGCGCTGGTGACCGCGACGCGGATTGCACTCCCCGTGCTTGCGGTCCTCGCAGGGGCAATGGCCCGTGAGCATGGAATGCGAGTCTCGCTCGCCAACGACGACGGCCGCCGCCTGCCACTCTGGTGGCATCGGCTTGTCCGCATCAGCGGTGAGGGCGTTGCTGACCTCGTCGACCACCGGGGATCTGGGGACCTTGTCGCCTTGGCGGAAGCCGATGGTTTCGTCGAGTTGCCGCCGGAGGAAATGGCGACGACAGGTGCACCAAGCGGCACCGCCCTGTACTTCCCCTTCCGCCCAGCGCCTTGAGACCATTGCCATGAATCCGCACACTCCATCCTGTCCACCCCATGTCTTCACGCACATCGGCGCTGATGGCCACCCCATGATGGTCGATGTCCATGCCAAGGAATCGACAGATCGCATGGCACGAGCCGAGGGGTTCGTGCGCATCAGCGCGGAACTGGAGCGGCGCATCCGGGAGAACTCCCTGGCGAAGGGATCGACCCTCGATGTGGCTCGACTGGCTGGCCTCCTCGCGGCCAAGCGGACGGCCGAGTTCATCCCGCTCTGCCATTCGATTCCGCTGGACGGCGTGGACATCTCTGCCGAAGTGCAGCCTGGACGGATTCGCATCGAGGTCTCGGTCCGGACGCACGCTCGAACCGGCGTGGAGATGGAAGCGCTGGTCGCCGTGGCTGTCGCGTGCCTCACGGTCATCGACATGGGGAAGTCGATCGACCGATGGATAGTCATCGATGGCGTCCGGATGCTGGAGAAGCGCGGCGGAAGGTCGGGGGTACTCGTCGCGCCATGAGCAACGCGCAGGCAATTCGTGCCGCCGTGCTCACGGTGAGCGACCGGTGCGCCGCTGGCACGGCCGTCGATGCCTCTGGCCCGGCCGTCCAGGCGTTCGTCCGTGAGCAGCTGTCGGGCGAAGTCGTCAATGCGGCACTCCTTCCTGATGAGCCGGATCGGATAGAGCACCTGCTTCGCGGATGGTGCCGGATCGACGAGGGAGGATGCGGCATTGACCTCGTGCTGGTCACGGGCGGTACGGGGCTTGGGCCGCGCGATCGCACGCCCGAGGCCGCCATGCGCGTGATCGAACGCCCTCACCCCGGCTTGATGGAGCTGGCACGCATCCGCTCAATGGAGTCTTCCCGGGATCGCACTGGCATCGCCGACCCGCGCAGCTTCCTCTCCCGCGCGGTCGCCGGGGCGACTGGCGTCACGCTCATCGTCACGCTTCCCGGCTCGCCGCGCGGGGCGACGGAGACCCTCCACGCGATCGCCGACATCCTGCCGCACGCGATCCGCATGTTGCGCGGCGATCAGTCACCAGGCGCTCATCGCCGCTGAATCATGCTTCCAAGCGAATCGATTCAGCCCATCGTCCTTGTTGGCGGGAAAAGTCGGCGCTTCGGACGTGACAAGCTCCAAGAGCCGCTGGAGGGCGGACTGCTCGTCGAGAAGTCGATTCGAGCGCTCCGAGAAGTCTTCGGCCCTTGTGTTGCGTTGGTGGGACACTGCGACCCGCGCATTGCGCGACTTGGCGACAAGGTGATCCCCGATCTCCATGCCGGACGGGGACCAGCAGGCGGCATTCTCGGCGCACTGGATTTCGTCAGCGCGGATGGGCCAATCCCGTGGAGCGTTTTCGTGCTCCCCGGAGACCTGCCGAACATCCGGAGCGAGTTGATCCGCGCCATCGTGCTGAAAGGGACGCAGGTTCCCGGTGCCGCTGCCGTCCTGGCGCGAACAAGCCGCGGCCCCGAGCCATGCATCGGCATTTACCGGCAGGCGTGCAAACAGACGCTCACGAAGGCCATTCCCGAGGGAGAATCTCGGACGAGGCCACTGAGAGATCTGCTGCGCCTCCTCGTGACTGAAACCGTGCACTGCACCGACAACGAGGCCCTGACAGCAAATCATCCGTCTGACCTCGCGCGAAGTCCGACTCGGAAGCGGGAATAAGGTCCTATAACCAAGTCGCTAACCCCCTGCACAGCCCTAGGGCCACCATAAATCGGGATATGCTTATCTGGTTCTCCTGTTCTTGCTACAGTTGGCAACCTCCTACCGGACGACCTCCCATGCCAGACAGCCAGTCCCCGCTCCCCAACAGCACGCGCCGCGCCTTCCTGTCCGGACTCGCGGTGGTCGCGCTCGCGCCTCCCGCCATCGACCAGATGGTTGGAGGGCTGAAATTTGTCAAGTCTGTTTTTGTCACGAATCCGCTGGAGGGATACCCAAATCGAGGCTGGGAGCGTGTGTACCGCGACCTCTATCGCAGCGATTCGCGATTCAGTTTCCTCTGCGCCCCCAACGACACGCACAACTGCCTTCTCTGGGCGCACGTCAAGAACGGGATCGTGACGCGCGTGGCCCCGACATTTGGCTACGGCAAGGCGACTGACTTGCACGGCAACAAGGCCTCGGCGCGCTGGGATCCACGCTGCTGCCAAAAGGGGTTGGCCCTGGTCCGTCGCTTCTACGGCGACCGGCGCATTCGCCGTCCAATGGTCCGCACCGGGTTCCGGAACTGGATCCAAGCCGGCTGCCCGCGCGATGCCGTGACTGGCGCCGTGGACCAAAAGTACCTCAATCGAGGGGCGGACTCATGGATTGAGGCTTCCTGGGACGACGCCTTCGACCTCTCCGCGCGTGCGCTCCTCGAGATTTCCAAGGCGTACAACGGAGACCAAGGCAGGGAGCGATTGCTCGCGCAGGGTTACGACCAGTTGATGGTGGATGCCGCCGGCGGCGTCGGCATGCAGACCCTCAAGTTCCGCGGTGGCATGGCCGCCCTGGGAATGACGCGCATCTTCGCGCAGTATCGCCTGGCCAATGCGATGGCGCTGGTGGACGACAAGGTGCGCGGCGTCGGGCCGGCCGCTGCCGTTGGTGCACGCGGGTGGGACAACTACTCCTGGCACACGGACCTCCCACCGGGTCACCCGATGGTGACCGGCCAGCAGACAGTCGACTTCGACCTCTGCTGCGTGGAGCATGCGAATCTCATCCTGATCTGGGGCATGAACTGGATCGCCACCAAGATGCCGGACTCGCACTGGATGACCGAGGCCCGCCTCAAGGGCGCCAAGGTCGTGGTCATCGCCACGGAGTACAGCTCGACGATGTGCAAGGCGGACCAGGGTGTCGTGGTGCGCCCCGGCACGACCCCGGCACTGGCCCTTGGCTTTGCCCAGGTGATCCTGAACGAGCGCCTCTACGACGCCGCTCACGCGAAGGCCACTACCGACCTCCCCTTCCTCGTCCGAACCGACACGGGCGGAATCCTCCGCGCAAACGAGGTCTTCAAGGATCACGTCAACGCCCCGCTCTGCAACAACATCACGGTGCTGCCCGCCGGCCAGAAGGCCCCCCAGCCGTATGCGCAGTCAGGGCCAATCATCACCGCGGAGCGTCGCGACGAGTGGGGTGACTTCGTGGTGTGGGACATGGCGAAGAATGCGCCGGCGGTGGTGACCCGCGACCAGAGCGGGAACGCCTTTGCCTCGGCTGGCATCGATCCTGCGCTGGAGGGCTCCTTTGAAGTCACCCTCTCCGACGGCACGGTCGTCCGCTGCCGGACCGTGCTCGACGCCACGAAGGAAGTGTTGGACCAGTCCTACACGCCCACGGATGTCCAGAAGATCACCTGGGCCCCCGCATCCTTCATTCAGTCGATGGCCCGGGAGATCGCCGCCAACGCGGGCAAGACATTGTTCGCGATGGGCATGGGCCCGAACCAGTTCTTCAACAGCGACCTCAAGGACCGTGCGGTGTTCCTTGTGGCGGCGCTCACGCAGAATGTCGGGAAGATCGGCGGCAATGTGGGCTCCTATGCGGGCAACTACCGCGCGGGCTTGGTGAGTGGCGTTTCCCAGTGGACGACAGAGAACCCCTTCGACCCTGAACTCGATCCCGCGAAACTCGCCCGTACGGACATGCGCTGGAAGTTCGAGAGCGTCCACTACTTCAACCACGGCGACACGATCCTCCGCGCAGGCAACGCCGTGCTCACCGGCAAGACCCACATGCCGACGCCGACAAAGTCGATCGTGGTCTCCAACAGCAACTCGCTCATCGGGAACGCAAAGGGCCACTACGACACGGTCGTGAATGTGCTCAAGCGCGTGGAGTTTGTCGCCGTGAGCGATTGGTGGTGGACCGCCAGCTGCGAATACGCCGATGTCGTCTTCCCGGTGGACAGCTGGGCAGAGCTCAAGTACCCGGATCTCACGATCAGTGTCACGAACCCGTTCCTCTACACCTTCCCCGCGACGCCGCTCCCTCGAATCCATGACACTCGCAGCGACTTGGAGGTGGCGATGGGGATCTCCAAGGCGCTTGGGCAGCTCACCAACGATGACCGGCACGATTCGTACTGGCAGTTCGTCAATCGGGACGACTGCGCACGGCCCTACCTGCAGCGGATGCTTGACCTCTCCAACGCCACGCGCGGTTACCGGATCGAGGACCTGGAGGCCAAGGCCCGGGAGGGCACACCCGCGATGATCCTGACCCGGACCTACCCCAAGATCGGCGGCTGGGAGCAGGGAACCGAGGGCAAGCCGTGGTACACGCGCTCAGGGCGGCTTGAGTTTTATCGAGACGAGCCGGAGTTCATGGACGCCGGGGAAAACATGGTGGTTCATCGGGAGCCGATCGACTCGACCTTCTTCAGCCCCAATGTCATCGTTGCCCGGCCACACGAACTGTTGCGCCCCAAGACTCCGGCCGACTACGGCTTTCAGGCGAACGATCCGGCTGCCGACCTCCGCCAGGCCCGAAATGTGATGGTCACCGTCGATGAGCTGCTTGCGACGGTGCATCCCCTCATCAAGGACGGGTACGACCTCATTTTCCACACGCCCAAGTACAGGCACGGGGCACACACCACGCCGGTGGACACCGACATCATCGCCGTCTGGTTCGGTCCCTTCGGCGACATGCTCCGCCGTGACCGGCGCATCCCGTTCGTGAGCGAGATGTACGTGGACATCAATCCCCTCGACGCCAAACGATTGGGCGTGGAGGACGGCGACTATGTGTTCATCGATGCCGACCCGCATGATCGCCCCTTCCGCGGATGGCAGAAGAACGCCGAGTGGTACAAGGTCGCACGGCTCATGGCCCGCGCTCGCTACTACCCCGGGACGCCGCCCGGGATCACGCGCATGTGGCACAACACCTATGGAGCCACCCATGGCTCCGTGCGCGGCGCGGAAGTCAACCCCACGGGACTGGCCAAGAACCCGGACACGGCATACCAGGCGCTCTTTCGGACGGGAAGCCAGCAGTCGTGCACCCGTGGGTGGCTCAAGCCCACATGGATGACCGACACGCTCAATGTCAAGAATCTGCTCGGGCAGGAGATGAAGAAGGGGTTCGTCGCCGACGTGCACTGCCCCACCGGAGCCCCGCGCGAGGCCCTGGTCAAGATCACCAAGGCCGAGGACGGCGGCATCAACGGCGCACCACTCTGGCTGCCAGCGCAAATGGGGCTTCGGCCCACCTACGAGTCCGCCACGCTCAAGAAGTTCATCGCCGGCGAGTTCGTCGAGCGCAACGCCTGAGAATCACACCATGCCACAGCGACCCAACTGGCAGATCAACCGCCCCATCGAGTACCCGTACGAGGCGCCCCCACCCGCGCGGCAGGTGGCTTATGTCTTCGATGTCAACAAGTGCATCGCCTGCCAGACCTGCACCATCGCGTGCAAGACCGCGTGGACCAGCGGCAAGGGGCAGGAGACGACATTCTTCAACAATGTCGAGTCCAAGCCCTATGGTGGATACCCGCTGGCATGGGATAGTCGCTTGCTTGACGAGGTGGGGCCGGCCCGATGGAAGGACCGCAACCTCGTCAGCCTGACGATCTTCGAGACGGACGGACCCAAGAACCCGCCGCACGGTTGGCGCCCCACCTTTGAGGACTACTCGTCGCCCAACCTGGGTGAGGATGACCTCTCGGGTCCTGTGGAGCGCGGCGAGGAGATCGGCCCCACCCACCCGCACTGGATGTTCTACCTGGCGAGGATCTGCAACCATTGCGACAACCCCGCGTGCGTCGCGGCCTGCCCACGAAAGGCTGTCTACAAGCGTGACGAAGACGGCATCGTGCTGGTGGACCAGGAGCGGTGCCGCGGATACCGCGAGTGCGTGCGCGCCTGCCCATACAAGAAGGTGTTCTTCAACACCATCGCGCGGGCGAGCGAGAAGTGCATCGGGTGCTTTCCCAGGGTGGAACAGGGCGAGGTGGCGCTCTGCGTGGAGAGTTGCATCGGCAAGATCCGCATGCACGGGTTCCGCACCACGGTGGGCGCACCCCGCGAGGACAATCCGCTTGATTACATCGTTCGCATCCGCCAGCTGGCACTGCCGCTCTACCCGCAGTTCGGCACCGGCCCCAACGTCTTCTATGTGCCGCCGGTGCATGTGCCGGACGGATTCCTGGAGCAAGTCTTCGGACCAGGTGTCGAGGAAGCGAAGGACCTCTACCGAAACCTGCGCGCGCCTGAGAACCGCAAGTTGCTGGGGGCGCTCCTGCTCTTCGGTGCCACCAACCGCATCATCGACCGGTTCGATGTGCAGGGCGACGAGGCCGTGGGCTGGGACCTCACTGGCACCGAGGTGGCCCGCGTGCCCTTCACAGAACCGTCTTATGTCCGCGCCCCGTTCGAGAAGGACCTTGGCGTCTACCGCCTCAACACAACCTGAAAGTCAACCGTGACCGACCAGAAGTACATCGTTGTCCTCTCCGCAGGCTTCATCGGCACTGTTGGGCTCCTGGTGTGGGGAGCCTTGGCGCTGGGCGGCCCCGCGCGTTCATCGCACCAGGCGGCCGCGGAAGTGGGCGATGCAGCCGACACCCTCGCGGCCAGCGACATGGCCACACTCTCCAGGCAGATCGACGCGCTGGACCAGCGGCTGGCCACGATTGGGGCGCTGCCCCTTGGATCGACGCTTGCCGGTAGCGCCGTGCACACGCCCGCCCAGCCCACCGAAGGCGAAATTCTCGTGCAGTGGGTGGACTCGGACATTCCGCTGGACCCCTTGAGCACGACATGGTCGCCGGCACCGATGACGGTCGTGTCCCTGCAGCCGCAAAACCAAGCGGTGCCCATGGTCGAGAGTGCGACCATCGACCATGTGCGAATCCAGGCCATCACCAACGGTCGGCAGATCGGCTGGCGCGTCTCCTGGCCCGATCCAGAGCCCAACCGGGTCGTCGATGCGGGCCGATTCTGCGATGCCGTCGCGGTGCAACTCCCGCTCAAGTCCAACGCCGCATACACGATGGGGGCATCCGGTTTTCCGGTGCAGATACTTCACTGGAAGGCGCTCTGGCAGCAGGATCTGGACGAGCACTTCCAGGGTGTCGAAGACCTCTATCCCAACTACTGGACCGATCTCTACTGGTTTGCCAACGGCACGTTTCCCTACCGCGTCCCGGAGTCTTTCAGCCGCCCGGAGAGCCGTGACTGGTTCGTGGCCTATCGCGCCGGCAATCCCATGGCCAACATCGAGCGAATGGCCAGCGCGGAGGAGTTGACCGCGGAGGGCTTCGGTTCGCTCACCCATCAGGCACACTCAGTGACGGTCGGCAGGGGGACATGGCAGGCGGGCGAGTGGACCGTGGTCTTCCTGCGGCCGATGGAGACGGTTGACCCGGACGATTACCAGTTCGCTCCGGGGACCCGTGACACCGTGGCCTTCGCCGTCTGGGATGGCAAGGAGGGCAATGTCGGCGCGAGGAAGCAGCACTCGCAGTGGATCGTCTTCGAGGTGCAGAAGTGAACGGCGTTCCCAGCCACGATGGAGCTGATGTGACAGCGGCCGTGGACGCCGCGGTCGATGCCTCGAAGCGCTGGCTGGATGTGGCGCACGCGCTGCACGAGGACGCCGCGGGGACGCCTGAAGAGCGAGCCGAGCGAACGCGGCTCTTCGAACTGCCGGCGGGGTGCCCTCCATACGAGGCCGCTTGGATTCGACGCGACAAGGGGGCGATCCTCGCTGATGTTGCCGGCTTTTACCGAGCCTTTGGCTTCGACGTGGCGCCAGACACCGGCGTCCGCCACGACCACCTTGGTGCGATGGCGGAATATGTTGCGCTCCTGTGCGTGATGGAGGCGCGGGCCCGGGCCGCCGGCAACGCCGAGCGAGCCGACATCGCCCATCAGGCGTGCGTGGACTTCCTCCGAGACCACCTCGTGGATTGGGTGCCGTCGTTCCTCGCGCGCCTTCGGGAATCCACGCTGTCCTGCCCACTCTTGCATGCCGTCACCTGCGTCGAGCGGGCGTGGGAGTCGGCCCACGCCATGGGGCTTCCCGCGCTGAACTCGCTCGATGCGACCAGCGCGCCGGATCCTGTCCCCGGAACTCCCTACGAATGCGGCATGGCCACCGACGACGGCGGCCTCGTGGAGTTGACGTCATCGGCCGCCGCCACGACATCACCATGACCGCCATCGAAGTCACCGATCCACCGTGTCATTCGGTTTGCCGTCGGCCGCCCGTCGCCCAGGCTGGTCGGTGTTCGGCACCGGGGACCATCGCCCCTCACTTCACGACCGCTCCACAGCAGTTCGACGCGGCAAAGCTGGGCATGTGGCTCTTCTTGGCCACGGAAGTTCTGCTCTTCGGCGGACTCTTCGTGGTCTACGCGGTCTTGCGGTCGGCCCACCCCGAGGTGTTCCGCTACGGCAGCCAGTTCCTGGACACGCGGATGGGCGCGATCAACACGATCATCCTCATCCTGAGTTCGCTCACGATGGCCCTCGCGGTCCACGCGGCTCAGCGTGGCGCCTGGCGGATGCTGGTGGCGTGCCTGCTGGGGACGACATTGGGTGGCGTCGGGTTCCTGTCGATCAAATACGTGGAGTATTCACACAAGATTCAGGAGGGCCTGGTGCTTGGGCCGGAGTTCTATTCGAGGCCGGAGTGGGTGGCCCGAGAGATGGCGCTCGCGGAGTGGAACTCGACACACGGCGTGAGTGGTGCCCTTGGATTGGGTGCGGGTGTGGGAGCCAGTGGAGTTGGTGGCGGACACGAGAGTGGTGCTGGCGCTGGCGTCGGCGAGATGGCTGATTCACCTGGCGATGTTTCCAAGGGCAACACGATCTGGAACGCGACATGCCGCACCTGCCACGGCGCGCGCGGCGAGGGCATGCCTGGTTCCGGGAAGCCACTTCAGGGAAGTGTGTTCGTGAACGGGAAGTCGGATGTTGAACTGGTGAAGTTTCTGAAAGCCGGGCGGCCTGTCACGGATCCACTCAACACCACGGGGGGCCCGATGCCGCCGAAGGGTGGCAATCCGTTGCTCAAGGACAGTGATTTGCGAGATGTGCTTGCCTTCGTCCGCACACTGACCGGCGGTGAAGGGCCGGGCGAAGCGCCTGCGCAGCTGCTTGCGGG
Organism: Planctomycetia bacterium; assembly: GCA_005776885.1. Taxonomy (GTDB): domain Bacteria; phylum Planctomycetota; class Phycisphaerae; order Phycisphaerales; family SM1A02; genus SXOD01. The sequence continues at coordinate 20,474 of SXOD01000001.1, read as the reverse complement.
GGCGGGACCAGCTGCGACGACGGCGGAGGCGGGGACGGCGGAGGCGGGGACGGCCGCCGGAGCGAGGGCCGCAACCGAGCCGTTGAAGGAGCCCGAACCCTTCTGGGTGCCGGCATCATCAATACCCAACGCACCGCCGGGCCCCGAGGGTCTCGCCGAGGGCGTGACTCTTCCGGGTGCCAACTCCTGGGGAGTCGCTGAGACGGACCCCGTCTACCCGCACCACTCGGTCGACGAGGCCCTGCCAACCGATGCACACCAGTTCTTCGCCATCTACTACTTGATGACTGGGCTGCATGGGATCCACGTGCTGGTGGGCACCGTGGTGATCGCCGGCCTGGCGGTGATGTCGATGCGGGGCCGATTCGGGCCCCGGTGCTATACGGCCGTCGACCTCGGCGGCCTGTATTGGCATCTGGTCGACATCATCTGGATCTTCCTGTTCCCGCTCTTCTATCTAATCTGAGATTTGGGACGGGGCGGGGGCAGGCGCGCGCGTGAGGGTTCGCTCGCAAGGTCCGGCCTCGGTTATCGGTGGAAATGTGCCCCTCAAGGGCACATTTCCACCGATAACCGGGGAGGGACGGTGAGGTAACTCTGGCCGAGTTACCAGCGCCGATGACCCAGAGACGAGGCCCAAGAACCCTCGGTCCAGACAAGACCGCACGGCGGCCCCGGAAGAGCCGCCGTGCGGGTGTGCCCGGAGTGACTGTGTGCCGCGCGCGCGGCTACGGCAACTCGCCCCACCTCGAAAGGAGCAGCGTGAGGTCGCCGCCGGCGACGATGCCGTCGCCGTCGAGGTCGCCGACCGGCGGATTGGCCATCCCCCAGAGCGCGAACAGCGTGGCGAGATCGCCGCCGCTGATCGAGCCGTCGAGGTCGAAGTCGCCCAGGGCGTATTCGCAATCGTCCGGCGTGCCGTCGGCATCCTTGTCTGTCGCGCCATCGGCGACATCGCAGGAATCCGGGATTCCGTTGCCGTTGCAGTCATCCGCGGTGCCGGAGACAAGATCGCATGAATCGATCACGCCGTTGGCGTCGCAGTCAGGCTGCAGGCCCTGAGAGAGTTCCCAGGAATCCGGGAGGCCATTGCCATTGCAGTCACCCTTGCAATCGTCGGGTACGCCGTTGGAATCGACATCGGCTGATGCACCTGAGGCGATGTCACATGAGTCTGGCACCGAGTTGGCATTGCAGTCATAAGACTGGCCGCTTGCGAGGTCGCACGAGTCCGGGATTCCATTGCCGTTGCAGTCACTCGATGCACCAGAGGCGAGATCACAACTATCCGGAACGCCATTGCCGTTGCAGTCAAGACTCTTGCCGGTGGCGATATCGCACGAGTCGGGGATGCCATTCCCATTGCAGTCAAGGACGAGTCCCTGGTCGACTTCCCACGAATCAGGCAGCGCGTTTTTGTTGCAATCGACTTGACATGGATCAGGCACACCGTTCGCGTCCACGTCTGGCACTGACCCATCAACGATCTCGCAGGCGTCGAGAAGGCCGTTGACATTGCAGTCCTGGCCCCCATCGGCAATCTGACAGTGGTCCGACACACCATCGCCGTTGCAGTCAAACGCGGGGCCGCCGTACGTCACTGACACCATCGAGGAACCGTTGGTGCATTGCGCGGCATCGACGAGCGGTGCGGCCGAGATCGTGACGGTCAGCTCGCCCGCCCCAGACGATGCCACCATCGCATTCCACTGGTCCACTGGAATGGTGAACACGGCGGTGTTGGGGACGGATGGGCAGTCTGTACCGCTGGTGACGAAGAGGTTGGGCTGGGTCCACGCGCCACCAATGCTGAGTGTGATGAACTCGGTCGGCGCGCCAAGGTCGCCGACGACTTCCAGTTGCACGGAGACATCGGTGGTAGAGAACTGGCATCCGGACAGCGCGCCGGTCGCTGCTGCGCCAACGCCAAAGGCTCCCATTTCGCCAGTGGTGCCAGTAAGCGTCCCGTTTTCGCACGAATCGGGGATCCAGTTGCCGTCGCAATCGGCCTCATAGCCCAGCGCGATTTCTTCAGAGTTGGACACGCCGTCGCCGTCACAATCGAGGCTGCACTCGTCCGGCACACCGTCGCCGTCGAGGTCCAGTGATCCACCAGAGGCGATCTCGCATGAGTCGGGGATGGAGTTGGCGTTGCAGTCGAAAGGCTGGATTCCAGTGTTCCACTCGCAGATGTAGGGCCCCGTGTGGATGGTCGTATGGTCATTCCACCCTGAGCTCTGGAGCCAATAGCTCAGCCTGCTCTCTTCGGGATACCCGTTGCTTGGCTCACTAGGGAGCCAGTTTGTATACACCCATGGCTCACCCGATACCCATGTCCAGCCGCATGCCGGTTCGCATGACTGCGGCACTTGGTATCCGCCGATCCAGCAATCGGTGCCTGCGTTGATCCCAGACACAAACTGATCCTCCTCAGCGCTCGATGGTGTTGCGAGATAACCCCCGAGTTGTTCACACGCTGCCTTCGCCTCGTCCCACGTGATCGACGAGTCGAACCGCGCGTACCAGTGGCCATTACCCCCACCAGCAACAGCCCACTCCTGGGCGCTCGGGTATGGCGAGATCGAATCACACACATCCCCCACGCCATCCATGTCGCAGTCGGCTTGGTTTGGGTTTGGGGTGGTGGGGCAGTTGTCGGCCCAATCGATCACCTGGTCGCCGTCTGAATCCTGATCGATCTCGATGGCGGCAAGATATGGATGATCCTCCGAATTCCACCCCCCGGGCCCGATTCCGAGCCCTATGGCAAGCTTGGAGTACACGCGCCCAGCCGGTGGGAGGATTTCTGATGCCTTTCTTCCCCAGACCGCGAGCGAACCGTCTGCACGACGTGCCGCGGACGTAAAGGCACAGGCACGCATTTCAACAAACGGCCCCGTAGGTGGTTCGTAGAACTCGCCTCCCTGAACTGCCCAAGAAATGAGCGAGCCGTCTGGTTTGGAGACGATGAAGTGATAGCCACCTCCGACAATTGCGGTAGCGGGTGTCGCCGACGCGGGCGGCCCGCCCCCAAAGCCCCAACCGATGAGAGAGCCGTCTTCCTTCACCGCCACGACCGAGTCCTGGACCTTCGCCATCGCTTTGAGGCCTGGAATGCTTCCGGGCGCTCCATCTACGCCAGAGTAAAATCCCCACGCGGAGATCGCGTCTTGCTGCGCCGCCAGATGGAACGCACCACTCCGACCATCGGCGATGAGTGAGACCCCCGTAAGAGCTGGACCTGCGTAGTAACACGACCCACCCCACTCGACGAGCGTCCCGTCTTCTCGGAGCGCGAGGGCGCGATCTTCGCACCCGCCCGTCCCCGACACCTGCGTGAGGTCGTGCGCTTCGGGGGGAACTTGCAGTATTGCGGACGATGGGGAACCCCAAGCGACGATCGACCCATCGGGACGCATGGCGATCACCGTGCTTACGGTGGCCCAGACATCGATGACTGGTCCGAGGTCAGCGGGTGGAAGGTGGGCACCGTGAGCCCCAGGCCCCCACATCACCAGCGTTCCGGATGACTGAGCAAACACCGAGGTGACGAGGGCGGCTGGGGCAATGAGTGCGGACAAATGTGGATTCATGCTGGATATCCGGTGTGGAATGGTCAACGGGGCGACTGCGTAGGTCCCTCCTGGACGATGGCGTGCCGAACGAGCGTTGGGGAGGCTGGATTCTGAATTGAGGATTGCTCTTCAGCCGAAGTCATGTCGTACTTCTTCCGACCATGCGCCATCCAGCCCGCCTCCCGCAAAGACGTCGACGCGAGTCATTGGTCGCAGTTGCCCCAGTGAGCGAACAGGATTGCGACGTCCGCTCCGCCGATCGTCCCATCTTGGTCAAGATCTCGCGATGCCGCGCTCGTTCCCCAATCGGACATCAGCAAGGCAAGGTCGAGTCCGTCGACGGATTGGCTCACGTTGAAGTCGCCGGTGCAGTTCGTCAGCGGCTGGTCACACGAGTCCGGGATTCCGTTGTTGTTGACATCCGCCGTGTAGCCCGCGGCAATCTCACAGCTGTCAAGCAGGCCGTTGGCGTTGCAATCGGCGGACGTCGCGGCGAAATACCGAAGCCGTATCACAACCCATGTGTCCCCTTGGCAGAGGAGCGGGTCGACGGCGATCGATGTGCTGACTTCACCTGTCAGGGTTCCTCCGGGCGCGGTTTGCCCAAGCTCAAAGCCAAAGCCTTGCGAGAGGTCGCTTAGGATTCCACCCCCACCAGCGCATGCTGACGAACCAAAGTCGCCTGACGGCGGTGGCGGAGCGTAGTAGCCCCAGTAGTCGTTGATTCCAGGAGGATCGCCGCCAGGCGCAATGACGTGAACGAAGAGCACTTCAGCTGGACTGTCGAAGTCGCCATGAACATCCACGCTCAATTCGCTTGGGCCGTAGCCGAGCACTGGCGGCAGGTCTTCAAATGTGAAGGAGTGAGAAAACCCCACGCCGATGGGGCCGATCGGCAGGGTCTCTACGTGGATCCACGCCTGCTTCTCACAACCGTCGATCAACCCATTCTGGTTGCAGTCCTCCGCGATGCCCGCTGCGATGTCGCATGCGTCTGGGAGGCCATTCCCATTGCAGTCTGTCCCAGGATCCCCGCATGAGTCGATGACGCCGTCGCCGTTACAGTCCGCGGCAGTTCCGTTGGCAAGCTCGCACGAATCAATCACGCCGTTCCAGTCGCAGTCGTACCCGCCGCCCTGCAGGTCGCAATAGTCTGATCTCCCATTGCCGTTGCAGTCTGGCGCCCCAGGGTTGCACGACACGGAGCAGTAGTCCCAGCAACAGGGATCACACATGCAGGGATCCCAGCAGCAGGGGTCCTCCAGCGGGTCACACTGCGCGGCGGCGCGGGTGCCCAGGCTGAGAACTGTAATGAGCCCCAAGAGCACGCAGGTCGAAACTCGGCAGTGGTTCGCGAAGAGAGTTGGTTGGCGGCCGGAGGCGGTGGTGGAGTGATTCAATGCGCTAACTCCTCAGAGTGGTGATTGGAAGTTCGATACGGTTCGCCCGCTGACGGTGAAGCCCCAGCGGCCCTAACGCCCCCACGAAAAAGAGACGCGACACTCGTCCGCGACCATGCCACGATCCCCCACGTCCGCTCGCGGTTATCGGTGGAAATGTGCCCTTGAGGGGCACATTTCCACCGATAACCGACCTGGGACCTACCCCTCATACCCGTCGCCAACGCTGGCCAAGAGCCCTGACTCCGGCCCCTCGGCGGCGGTGATCTCATCGATCACTTGTTGCCGGAGCTCTGCCAGTCGCGCAGAAACTGCTTCGGGCGCAATCGCGGTGCCAATCGAGGTCGATGGGACGACACGCGACCGATAACTAGACGACGGCCGCCCGCCTTCCACGCCCCACATCCAAGCCTGACACTGCGCCGCGTTCTCCAGGATATGGAGTCGCCACACTTTCGCCGTGAGCGTCCTTCGATCTTCGCGACCGACCGTCGCCTACAAGTCCGGGATCAATCGCTCGCCTGCTCTGAGCGCCTTGTCCCAGTGATCGGCGAATTGCGCGTCGGTGAAATGGTGGACACCCGGGTTGTGATCCATCGTCGGATCGGTCCGCTGGGCCAACGCGGCTACTCCCGCGCCACCCATGAATCGGAACTCGTTCAGTCGGTATCTCAATGCATGCGGATGGCAACTGCCCAACTGTCGCTCGGCTTCGGCAACGAGCGGCGGGTATTTCTCCAAGATTTCGACCCAGCCGGCGATCTCAGCCTTCCGAAGCCGATAGTCCCACTTCGCCAGGTCGTCGTCGGGCAGCGCCATCACTCGCGGCTCGAGCCAGGCCTCGAACGCGCTGAATCGTTCATGTTCGGACTCGAAGCCTTCCGGCCACGCATAGCGGCGGCGCCACAGTTGCAGGCCGGCATCGGTGGCGAGCCGGGTCTCTAATGCGCCCGCGTCGCTGAGGCGATCGAGCGCCTTCCGCCAGTGCTCCACGCCGCCGCCGGTGTCGTAGTCGCCCACCACTCCCTTGCCCAGCCGGTCGATTCGCTCCAGCGCCATCCCGAGCCAGAGATCAACGCTGGCTCGAGCCATGGTCCAGTCGAGCCGAGCATCCGGAGCGTGCAGGTTGGCCTGTTCGGCATCGAGCACCTGCCCGGCCGCCACCATGAGTTCCTCGGCACGCCGTGGCCTGTCCAGCGAGCACCACGCTTTCGCCAGCACGGCCGCGATTTCCGCGGCAGCGACGGGTTCGCGCGTGTCGATCGACTGCATCAGCGAGGTGCTGCTTGCGTCAAGGAGTTCCGTCAGCAGGTCTCGGTCGCGGCCAAGCGCGAGACCGGTGTCGATGCCGCCAAACACGCTCTCCAGCGCGGATCGCACCTCCGTGGCCCGCTGCGCGACGATCGATGCGCGCGCGGCATTCTGGTCGGCGACGATGCGGCCACGGACGATCTCCGCTGCAAGTGCGGCGAGCACGGCCAGCGTGACGGCGATGAGCGCCGCGATGCCTCGATGCTTGCGGACGATGCGGCCGGCGAGGTACATGGCACCCGACGGGCGCGCCGTGATCGGCTCGTGCCGCAGCCATCGACGCAAGTCATCTGCCATCGCCGAGGCACTCTGGTATCGCAGGTGCGGCTCCGGCATGGTGGCATGCGCAATGATGGCGTTGAGGTCACCGCGGAGCGCGCGGGCGTGCGCCCCTGCTGACTCCAGCTGTCGCGCTTCCGCTCGGGCCAGAGCCTCAGACTGGCTGCGAATCGACTCCGACTTCACTTGGCTGCTTGCCGCCGGGCGAATGGAATCTCCCGGCCTTGGAGCAACGCCGGTCAAGAGCTCAGCGAGCACGACGCCAAGCGAGTACACGTCGCTCCGGAGGTCCGCGATGCCCTCGGGGTCGTGCTGCTCGGGAGCCATGTAGGCCAACGTACCCATGTGTCCACGCGCCGCCGTCTGCGTCCGGAGGTGGTGGGCCTCGCCCTCGATGGCGCGCGCGACGCCGAAGTCGATGATGCGGGGCGAGAGCATTTCTGAGTCGCAGACCAGAAGGATGTTGGAGGGCTTGAGGTCTCGATGGACCACTCCTCGCACGTGCGCGGCATTCACGCCATCGCAGACTCGCGCGAAGAGCCGCACGCGGTCTCGAATCGTGAGTCGCGCCGCATCGGCCTCGCTGGTGATGGGGCCGCCTTCGAGGAGCGGCATTGCAAACCACGGCCGACCATCGGTGGTGCTGCCGGCGTCAAGGATCGGCGTGACGGCCGGGTGATCGATCCGCCCCAGGACATGCTGCTCCAGCGCGAAACGACGGAGGATCTCGTCAGTATCAAGTCCTCGCTTGAGCACCTTGATCGCGACGCGGCGGGAGATCGGCGGATCCTGCACGGCTGCGTAGATGACGCCGTACGCGCCCTCGGCAATCTCGGAAAGAAGCTGGTACGGCCCGCATCGACGAGGCCCCGAGCGCAGCGCGCCGTCGAGGTCACGGCCGAGCGCGGAGAGGGCATCGCTGAGCGGGTCGCGGGCGGGTTCGCGGTGCGAGCCGCCACTCGGGTCGCGGGCGGGTGGCGGATGGCCGCTCATGCCGCGCTGCCCCCGTCGATCATGTCCTGCGAAAGCTGGCGAGCGAGCAGCGCCTTGCCGTGGTCCAAGTCTCGATAGGTTGTGCGAAGACTGGCCTCGATGAGCTCCGCCACCCGCTCCAGCGGCAGCCCTGCGACCAGGTGCAGCGTCACCACTTCCATCGCGCGCGGCGCCTCCTCGGCTACTTGTTCCATCGCAGTGAGGAGCTCTTCGCGCTTGATGCTCGCGGTCAAGTGTCCATCTGGCGAGGTGGCGGAGTCGCGTGCAGCGGCGAGCTCGAAGGCGATGGTGCCTTCGTCGATGGACTGCGGGCGCTTGCCGCCGTTGCGCTTGACCCGGAGCCGGTGGCGTGCGTCGTCCGCAAGGATTCGCGCCATGAAAACCGTGGCGATGCCACGCAGGTGCGCTTCGGAAACCGGCTTGGTCCGCTGGCTCAGCATCTTGATGGCGCTCTCGGCCACGAGGCTTGTGGGGCTCATCGCCGCCAGCCCACGACGGTCTCGCAGCGCACGCGCGGCGATCCGGCGGAGCACCAGATAGTGCTCCTCGATGAGGGCGGCGAAGGAGTCTTTCGGCTGGGCTGCGTCGGACTGGACGGGTGGATCAGTTGGTCTAGTTGGGTCGGTCGGGTGGGTCACCTTGGCCCCCGGAATGAAGACGCGACAGCGCGTCGGGGGAAAGTCAGGAAATCCGGACGGCTGCGCGCGATGGTTTGCTCGCGGGCGGTTCGCGCGCAAGGTCCGGCCCCGGTTATCGGTGGAAATGTGCCCTTGAGGGGCACATTTCCACCGATAACCGAGGGGGGACGTTAGGGGGCGGTCGCGCGAGGATGCCCCCTCACCTACTGCCAGTTCCCGATGACGACCGCCATGTCGGCACCGTCCACCAGGCCGTCGCCGTTGGCGTCGCCCAGCGGGTCACTCGTCCCCCACTTGCCAAGAACGATCGCCAGGTCGGCCGCGTTGACCAGGCCATCACCGTTGAGGTCGCCGGGGTCGTTCGGTGGTGGCGGCGGCTCGTCAGGGCGAACGAAGGTCACGCTGAGCTTTGGTCGAACCTCGACTGTTCCGTTCTCGCTGGACGCGATCTCGATGCCGTCGTCGTTGCCATCGATGTTTTCGAAGATGAACGCGAAGCCCCAGTTCGCAGCGCCGGTGCCATCGCCGCCGTGAAACCAGTCGTTGACTTGGGCGGTCACGCCGATCGCTCGGTGCGATGCCTCCTCCGGCTCGTTGTCGCTGCTGAAGGTGGCGAAGTGGCCCATCATGTCGGCGGGCACGCTGAGGCCTCCACCGAGCGAGTTCCAGGTGCTGCCCTCGTCCCAGTCTCGAGTGACCTGGTGGACGTACACGGTCGGCGTCCAGAACGGCGAGTCGTTGTCCTCGACGACATGCACTTCCAGCGTGGCACTGACGATCTGGCTGCCCGCGGGGATCTGCCACCACTCGTCACCCATGAGGTCGTCAAAGCGGAGCAGCGCCTGCCCCGCGTAGTCGCTCCAGATGCTGTTGGCGGTGTCGTCGTCGCACCACTTGGTAGACGCGCCGCCGTAGGAGGAGTTTGGATAGTCCTCGTCGATCCAAGTGTCCTGCGTCGCGTTGTAGCCGTTGACGCTTTGCTGAAAGACAAGTGTCTCTTCGATGCCCTGAGCGAGCGCGGTCGGGGCCATCGCGAGCAATGTTGCCCCGGGCATGGTGAGTGCGATGAGGTGTGCGTGGCGGCGCATGGGGAGAGCATCGCACAATTCTGGGTCGATGCAAGCGGGTGCGGCCCGAATCCGCCGAATCCAGTTCCGATAGCCTGCGCTCCTAGCACGCATGAATCAGCCGTCCAAGAATCCTGGCCACGTCGCCATCATCGGTTGGGGTCGATTTGGGAGCGCCGTCGGGGAGCGACTGGCGGAGACCGGCGTCACGGTTCGAGGTTGGGACCCACGAGCGCCGGTGCCGGAATCATTGTGCGCCGCGACGCCGGCAGAGGCGGTTGCCGGAGCGGGCATCGTGCTGTTGTCGGTGCCGGTGGCGGCCACGGCGACGGCGCTGGCCGCGATTCGATCGCATCTCACACCGGACCACCTCGTAGTGGAAGTCGGCTCGGTCAAAGGCGGTCCGGTCGCGGCGCTGGAACAGGCGTTGGGCGCCGCGATCCCCTGGGCCGCGACACATCCGCTCTTCGGCCCACTCAGCCTGGCGTTGGGTGAGCGTCCGCTGCGCACCATCATCTGCCCGCACCCGCAACATCGCGACGCGGCGGATCGAGCCGAGTCGTTCTGGCGCGACTTCGGCTGCGACACGCGTCGGATGGACCCGGAGTCGCACGACCGACTCATGGCGCAGAGCCATGCCCTGGCGTTCTTCGTGGCGAAGGGGTTCGTGGACTGTGGTTTTGACATCGAAAGCGACTGGGTGCCGCCGTCCGTGGGTGGCATCGCGCGCACGGTGCAGACCGCGCGCGCCGACGCGGGCCAGCTCTTTGCCACGCTGCATCGACAGAATCCTTGGTCTGACGACGCGAGGGCTCGATTGATGGACGCGCTGCGAGTGACGGATGCGGCGCTGCGAGCGGCACCCGAACCCGGTGAGCAAGCGCACGAGGAACCTGCCGCGCTCCGGCTGCCCGAGTCCGACGAGCCGCCGCCGCTCTTGCGGGACATTCGCGAGCGGATCGATGCGCTGGACCACGACTTGCTCCGCATGCTGGCGCAACGCATCGAGTTGGCCATGCGTGCCGTGCGTGCGAAGGCTTCGGTCGGGCGAGGTGTGCGTGATCCGCGGCGTGAGGACCAGCTGCTGGCGGCGAGGCGAGAGACGGCCGAGTCATTCGGCTTGGACCCGGACGCGACGGCGGAGATCTTTCGATCGATCATGAACCTGTCCCGGGCGCACCAGTCGAAGGAATCGTCGAAGGAATCGTGAGGTCGTCCCCACACTGTAGGTCTGCTCGGGGTCATCGGTGGAATCCCGCTGCTGAGCGGCGGGTTCCCACCGATAACCGCCGGAGGACGTTGCGCTACCGCCAGGCGAACTTGTGCAGGTCACACCACGGAACCACATCAAGTCCCGAGCGGCGTTGCGAAGTCCCTCCTCCGTACACCACGATGGTGTGACTGACAGGCGCCTCAATCCCCAAGTACTCGCGAGCCTTCATCGCCCCGGCCAGGAGCGCGGGTGTGGCGGTTGCGGCCGACTTGGCCTCGACGACGGTGAGGATGCCACCGCGGTCGATCACCAGGTCGGCCTCTGCCCCATTGTGTTCTCTGTAGTGGTGGAGGCCGATCGGCTCTCCTGCGTTCAGTCGATGCTTCGCGATCTCGGAGACCACCCATGACTCGAACAATGGACCCCTCAGGGGGTGGGTCTGCAGCTGCTCGTGGCTGCGAATGCCAAGGAGCCAGCACGCGAGGCCCGTGTCGATGAAGTGCAACTTCGGCATCTTCATCAAGCGCTTCCGGGCATTCGTGTGAAACGCCGGCACGCGCATCGTCACAAAACTCGCCTCGAGCAGGCTGAGCCACGCCTTCGCGGTCGGCTGCGAGACAGAACAGTCACTGGCGAGCGACGAGTAGTTCAAGAGCTGGCCCGTCCTCGACGCACACAATTCAACGAATCGCTGAAAGGCCACGAGATCGCCGACATTGGACAGCATGCGGACATCTCGCTCGATGTAGGTGGCGACATACGACTGCAGCCACTGGGACGGGTCAAGCGCGCGATCCAGGATCCGCGGGTAACCACCCGTGAAGATCGTGGCATTCAAGGTGGTTGGATGCGACGGGAACCCGACCACTTCACTCCGCGAGAGCGGAAGGAGATGCAAGACCGCTGTGCGACCGGCGAGCGACTGATTCACCTCCTCTATGACCGCAAGGTTTTGCGAGCCAGTCAGTATCCATCGCCCTGGTGTTGAGTCCGCGTCGATGATCCCCTGCAGGTAACTCGCCAGTTCGGGAACCCGTTGAACCTCATCCAGAATCGCCCCCTTCGGAAACTGCGCCAGGAACCCACGAGGATCGCTCTGGGCAAATCCGCGAGTGTCCAATGCCTCAAGGTTGCAGTAGGGCAACTCCGGTTCAATCGAGCGGCAGAGCGTTGACTTCCCCGCCTGCCGCGGACCCGTCAGCGTTACAGCGGGGAATGCCTTCAGCGCGGCACGGAAACGTGGCTCGATCTCACGGGGAACCATGTGCCGGATTCTATGTTGAACATTGTAAATACAGAAGTTGGATTTTGTGTTTTACTAGACTCATGTAGTTATCGGACGCAAGTTGTCCCCTTGGTGCTTTTGATCGTGGGACTGAGAGCCCGGAGCAAGAGGTCCGCCCGTGGTTATCGGTGGGAATGTGCCCCTGAGGGGCACATTCCCACCGATAACCGCCCTGGGACGTTGCGCTACCGCCAGCCCCTTCACTTCGCCACGAAGACCTTGATTGGCCCCTTCGGGGTCGGCGCACCGATCGCCCCCAGCCGCCACACGCCAAGCACGCTGCCCGGACCGCCAGTCCCGTCGGACTCGTTGGGCCCGTTGGTCCCGCCGATCCCGATGGGCTCGAAGTGCACGGACACTGCCGCGCCGCTTGCGTCTTCAGCTGCCGCCACTCGCAACCCCGGCGGCAACTGAAGTCGAACTGGCTCCGTGCCTGAACAGTCGATGACGGCACCAGTCAGCACGCCATCTTCCCACTCCATCGACACCGCATGTCCGCCGCGCGCGCGCAGGCCGCGCACACTCCCCTGCCTCCAGGCATCGGCACCCTCCTTCGGAATCGCAGGGAGCAGGTGGAGGATGTGGCCGCGTTCGCGCAGCTCCGCCACGTCCGCCGGCCACACCCGATGGCTCTGCAAGAGCATCTCGCACACGCCGGCGGTGGCGCCGAAGTTGCCGTCGATCTGGAATGGCGGGTGATCGTCGAAGAGATTCCCAAGCGTGCTTTTCTGCAGGATCAATCGGAGGTGGTCGCCGCACGCATCGCCATCCTGGAGTCGCGCGTTCATGTTGATGAGCCAGGCTCGACTCCATCCGGTGTGGCCACCACCCTTGCCCAGCCGGAACGCAAGCGACTTCTTCACTGCCTCCACCAGCGCCGGAGTCTCCTCCACGGTGATCTGGGTCGAGGGATGGAGCGGATACAGGTGGCTCATGTGTCGATGGCCAGGCTCGGCCTCGCCGAACTCGACCACGGTTGAAGCGCCGTCACTCTCCACACGCACCGGCCGCCACTCCAGGAGTCGACCATCCTTGCCGATCGTCGGCGGGCGCAGTCGCGCGCGCGCGGCCCGCACCTCGTCCATCAGTCGATCGCCACGCGCCCCCAGCGCATCCGCTGCAGCAAGCGTGTTGGTGAAGAGGTCCCACGCAATCGCCTGGTCCATCGCATTGCCCATCGCGGTGTCCGCATGCGAACCATCCGGGGCGATGAACCTGTTCTCTGGGCTCGCCGACGGCCCGCCGATGAGTTGCCGCTGCTTGCCCGCGGCCACCTCAGCGGCCGTCGCGGAGTCCGGATCTTCGCTCAAGTAGTCAAGGACGAACTCGCACGCTTCCCGCATCACCGGCCACGCGCGCTTGCGGAGGAACTCCTTGTCTTGGGTGAACTCGTAGTGGTCCCACAGGTGTCGACACATCCACGCTCCACCCCACGGCCACAATCCCCACACGGTGATTCCCGATGGCACGGTGGGTCCCCAGAGATCGGTGACATGATGCGCCACCCAGCCGTTCATGCCGTAGATGCTGCGCGCCGTCTCCCGGCCGCGCGCCTGGAGTCGATCCATCAGGTCGGCGATCGGCTCGCTGCATTCGGCGATGTTGGCCGGGCCCGCATGCCAGTCATTCATCTGCAGGTTGATGTTGACGTGGTAATCCGAGTTCCACGGCGCCTGCATCTTGTCGTTCCAGATGCCCTGCAGGTTGGCGGGTTCGTCGCCGGGCTGGCTGCTGGCGATGAGCAGGTAGCGGCCGTACTGTGCATAGGTCTCGATGAGGTCGGGATCGAAGGCCTCGGGCGAATCGGCGCCCGCCGACTTCAGCACGGCAAGTCTCCGGTCCGTCGGGAGGGTTGACTGCTCTGGCGTGCTGGTGCCGATATCCAGCGCGAACCGACGCATCCGTTCGCGCATCCACAGTCCCGCGTCCCGCTCGAGGAATGCCTCGTTGGCCTGCGCCGCGGCAAGCGTGTGCTTGTTCGATTCCCCCAATGCCCAGAACGCCAGCTCCGCGTTCACGGCCGCGCGCGACCCGTCGGGGTCCTTCGCGTGTTCGATGATCGACGCATGCGAGAAATCCGTCTCCGCCGCAATCACGACGAGCAGCTCCTCGGCATTCTCCACGCGAAGCCCCTCGCCGGCCGCGTCCGCCACCTTGACCATCGTGCCTCCGCGCGTGTGGATCGCCGCATCCGCCCGAAAGCGCACGCCGGCCTTGAGGCTGGCTTCCGTCGTTCCCTGAAGCGTGATCCATCCTTCGCCCTGCGTCGCCGTCGCGATGGCCTCAAGCACGCAGTCGTCGCACGACGTGGCGCGTGTGAGGCGCACGACGGCATCGATCGGACCATCACCGGAAGCCCGCAGCCGGTACACGAGTGCCTCGGCGGGCTTGCTGGCGCACACGGTCTGGAGGAATGCTTCGCCCGCTTCGGTCCACCGCGTGACCGCCAGACCAGTCTCGAGATCGAGTGCGCGTCGATAGTCGACGGCGTCCAGGCCATCGCGTTCGATGATGAGGTCGGCGAGCGGCTGGTACGAACGCTTTGGGTCGCGCTCGTGCATGAACTTCTCCTGCGCCAGCGCCTGTCCCTCCTTGATGCGGCCCTGAAAGAGCAGCGATCGCACCTGTGGCAGCCACTGCGCCGCGTCGTGCGCGCGCAGGTCGGCATCGGTCCCTTGCCAGACGGTGTCTTCATTCAGCGCGAGCCGCTCGCGGAACGGATCGCCGAAGACCATCGCGCCCAGCCGACCCTGCCCCACCGGCAGCGCCTCCACCCACTCGTTGGCGGGTTGGTCGTACCAGAGCACGTGCCCCTCGGGTGCGGCGTCGCGGGAGGCCTGCACCTGCCGCAGCGGCGTGCCGGGCGCGGGATGCGACCGCAGCGCGAACGCATCGCCGGCGGCGTTGGTGGACTCGATCGACCCAGGCTCCTTCCACGCGGGATCGTCGCCGGCGCGGAGTTCCCACATCCCGGAGAGATCGAGCGCGCCACGATCGCACCGCATCATGATCGGCGACTTCGTGATGCCGCCTGCGCCGCCGATGTCGCAAACCTTGATCGCGACCAGGTTCCATGTGCCGGGGCGGACGATCGCCGCGGGGATGGTGTACGCGCGAGGCTCGTTCCACGCCGTGCGATTCGCCTCGCAGTCACCCGTCTCTCCGATCTGGGTTCCGTTGAGGTAGGCCTTGTCCGCATCGTCGATGCCGCCTGCTTCGAGGACAAGGTCGCGCCCCGCCCAGTCGAAGGGCACCCTGACCCACGCTCGGTACCACGCGGTGCCATCCAATCCGGCGAATGTGGGAAGGGTCGATTCCCACGCTGCCGGAACCGGGACCAGCGTCCACTCGGCCTCGCGCGGTCCGGGAGCGGACGCCGTTGCCGCCGTTGCCGAGATGGCCGCCGTTGCCGAGATGGCCGCTACCAACAGCACGCAGGGAACGACACACGATTGGGTTCGAGGCATCGGCTCAACACTCTATTCGCGCGCGTTGGGGCCTCTGGCGCGGTGGGATTGTTCACAAAATGGGCGCATTCCCGCCGCACCAAGGGTAATCGCGCCTACGGACACATGCCCCACGCACCCAGCAGGAGGGCGAGGTCGCTGGCCGCCACCGTCCCATCGCCATCGATGTCGGCAGTCGCGCCGTTACCTCCACCGCCTCCGCTGCCGTCGGTCCCCCACGCACCAAGGACGGCTCCCAGGTCCGCCGCGTCCACCGCGCCGTCACCGTTGGTGTCCGCCGGACACGGCGCGGGCGAGTTCGATGCTCCAGGCGTTGCGTCGGCAAGCACTTCCATCGCTGCGCCGCCGTCGTCGACACGGCCAAAGGCCACATCATCGCCCAGCGCTGGAAAGGCAACGAGGTCGATCAGCGTCGACCCATCTCGATCGAACACGCCAACCGTCTCTCCTGTGGACGAGAGCTTGAAGGTGGCGTGCATCGGCCCCTGCTCGGGGTCATTGTCGGCCCAGATGAGGAGGTGGCCCCGAGGTGCGATCGTGGTGCCGGCCGGAATCGGCCACTGGTTGGGGACAAGTTGGTCATCGGTCAGGAACACGCCACCGATGTCCACGGCCGAATCGCTCGCGTTGTGGAGCTCGATCCAGTCAGCAAAGCCGCCAAGTTCGTCGGCGATCGTGCCGATGTTTGATGCCATGAGTTCGTTCACGAAGATGACGCCGGCAAGATCCGAGCCGGCCGCGATGTTGACGCCGCCTGGAGTGGCCTGACCGGTTGCCGCCCAGGCCGCCGAGTCTTCGTGCTCTCGGCCCCACGCGACATCGGCGGTCGCCGCGGGATAGGTCGTGGCGCCCAACTGCGTGTACACCGTGCCGACCCGCTTGTACAGGTAGATCGACCCTCCCGCCGGGTTGAGCGTGAACGAGGCGTGCGTGTTCCCCTCGGCCACCTCGCCGTCCAGCCAATAGATGCGGAAATCGCC
The DNA here is from genome assembly GCA_005776885.1 of Planctomycetia bacterium. Taxonomy (GTDB): domain Bacteria; phylum Planctomycetota; class Phycisphaerae; order Phycisphaerales; family SM1A02; genus SXOD01. The sequence goes on along the minus strand of SXOD01000001.1, from coordinate 4,266 downwards.
GTCCTCGATGGCGCCGCCCGGAAGTTGCCACTTTCCGGGCGTGGCGGGCGTGTCGGTCAGGAAGAGGTCGAGGATGTTCACCAGGCCGGGGCCCAAGTTGTAGATCTCGACCCACGGGTCGAAGTCGCCGGCGTTGTCGGGGATCGTGGTCACATTCAGTGCCATCAGTTCGTTCAGCTGCAGGTCCTCACGCACGGCGTAGGTGTCCAGGTTCGAGTCGAGGTAGGCCGCGCGTTGCGAGACGAAGGCCGTCAGCCCATAGGTGGCCCCGCCTCCAGTCCCAAGGTCGGAGTCGAGATTGGTCTCGAACTGCGCATTGGTGAACTGCTTGTTCGTGTCGGCGTAGACATCGGCCCGGATGATGTCGGCCAGTTCATGGATGCGAGGCTGGATCGAGGCGGCGTCGAAGCCGTTGCGAAGGAATCGAGCCAGGTGCCTCAGGTACGCGCGCTGCCACGCCGGGTGGAGCCACAGTCGCTGCATCAACGGATGCGTCGCGCCGCTGGGAAGGAAGAATGGGCTCAGGAGCCGCGCATCCTGGCCCGTGGGCACCCCCTGGCGGAAGTTCCCGAATGCCTCGTTGGCATCCCAGTGAATGTGCGTGAAGAGACCCGTGTCGGTCCGCTCGTAGATGTAGTAGTTGTGGACCGAGCCGTTGTAGGAGTCGAGGTTCACGAAGAGGTTGTTGAGCGCAAGTCCGGCCAGGATCGCCGTCGCGTCACCACGGGCTCCAAACTGCGCCGGCAGGTCGGCGGTCGTCGTGTTGTTGAGCGCGTTGATGAGGTCAACCAGGCCCGTGTAGTCATTGAGCGTTTCGTTGGTCTCCAGTTGGTAGAGCGGCTGGTACAGCGTTGGGCTGCTCCCCAGCCACGCCAGGTTGCTGGTGCCGGTTCCGCCGATCACATGTTCTGCCTTGTAGAGGTTGCCGTCCTCATCGCTGCCAAATCGCGACTGCACAAAGTCCTTGTTGACCGCCTCGGCCGCGGAATAGAGCCCCCAGTACTGACCGTTGATGTAGAGCCGGCATGGGACGGTCCGGATGGTCGGCACGAACTGCGAGACGAACTCGTGGAAGAGTTGCTCGCGAAGCATCGTGGGATCCTTGAAGTTGTTGTTGAGGCTCAACTTCTTCATCCCGTGAAACTGCAGCGCCGGGTTGGCGGGGTCGAACTGATTGAAGTCAAGCTTGAACGGCTTCTTCACGCCGGGAACCCCGAAGGACGAGTTGCCCTTCATCCGCACGCCGCAGGGATCGATGACGACGCCATCGGCCTCGAACCGACAGGCAAAGTATGGGTCCGCCGGATCCGTCGCGTGCGATGCTTGCAGCGCTTGGAACCAGTTGGGGTCGGTGAAGGTGATCCGGACTTCCTTGACGACGGAGGGGTCGAAGAAGGTGGCCGAATCATCGGCGGCGGCTGGGAGGGTGGCCAATCCGGCGATGAAAGCGAGCAGGGCGGCGAGCGTGGTGGTCAGCGTCGCCGTGACCCGTGCCCTGCACGGTGGGGGAAAACTCGCCATGTGCCAGTTTGCCACCGGATTTTGGCCAGGGACGGTTGCCGTGCCTGAAATGGTGAAAATCGTCCCGCAGAGGAGCGAATTCCCACCGCACCAGAGGGGGAGTGGCGACGAAGCGGCGCGAACTCACTGACTCTGCTGCGCCGTCGACGCCTTGAGCGTGACGGGCAGTTCGATCGTCTTGCCGTCGCGCTCGATGGTGAGCTTCACGACATCGCCAGCCTCATGCTTGCGCAAACATTCGGCCAGCCCGCCAGCACCGTTGAGCTCCTCGCCGTTCCAGGTGAGGATGATGTCGCCTTCCTTGATGCCGGCCTCGGACGCGCTGGTCCCTTCGCTCACGCCCTCCACCTTGAGTCCCTTGCCGGAGTCGGTGTAGGCAGGCGCAATGCCAAAGCGGACCTTGGCCAGGCCACGATCCTGCCCCGCGCCGCGTGCGGGCTTGGTGTAGGTGAACTTCGTCGGATTGGTGGCGGCGAGGTCGATCAAGTCGTCGGCGAGGTCGATCACATGCTTGGCGCCGCGCGGGTCCACCGTCCAGCCGAAGTCGCTGGGCTTGTGGTAATCGCCGTGCACGCCAGTAAAGAGGAAGAGCACCGGGATGCCCACCTTGTCAAAGGAAGCGTGGTCGCTGGGGCCGCGGCCGCTGGGGTCGGCGCGAATCGTCATGCCGCTGGACTCAAAGATCGGCGTGAGCTTCTCCATGAATCCCTCCGCCGTGCCGGTGCCGCCCACCGCCAGGTCCAGGTTTCGCAATCGCCCGACCATGTCCAGGTTGATCATCGCGTTCACCTTGTCGGTGGGGAGCGAAGGGTGTTTGGTCCAGAAGTCGGAACCTTCAAGGCCCGACTCTTCCGCGCTGAAGGCCATGAAGAGGATCGATCGCTTGTCGGCGGGTGCGTCATCCGCCGCGTACTCCTTGGCGATTCGATTGGCCAGGACCAGCATGGCGCTCGTGCCGGAAGCGTTGTCGTCGGCGCCAGGATGGAGTTTGCCGCGGTTGCGCGGATCGGCGCCAAAGTAGCCGTAGCCGACATGGTCGTAGTGCGAGCCCACGATCACCCACTCGTCGGCCAGCGCGCCGGAACCGCGAAGCACGCCGCCCAGGTTGGCGGTCTCGGTGGCCCCCTTCGTGGTCTCCACATTGAGGGTGACTGGCTTGTCGGTCGCCAGCGCAAGCGTCTTCACGGCACCGCTGTCGGCCAGCTTTCGGAATTCCATCAAGGATCGACCCTGTGAGTCAGCGGACTTGAGGAGCGCATCGGCCGCTGCCTCGTCCAGCTGGATCGTGGGAATGTCCAGCCGCTCGCCAAACCGGCTGGTGGCCGTGGACGCCAACCCCTTCGCTCCGCGTGCACAGTCGGGCGGCAGCACCATGATGACACCGGCGGCGCCGCGCTTGGCGAGCGTCTCGAACTTCGCCGCCGCGCTGGCGTGCGCGCTGAATCGACGGGTGTCCCACTGGCTCTTGCCATCGGCATCAAGGGGCTCGTATCGGAAGATGAGCGCGATCTTGTCCTTGAGGTCCGCGTCGCTTCCGGGACCAAACGACGAGTAGCCATCCTGGCCTTCGTCGATCGCGTAGCCCGCAAACACGACCGGCGCCGTCACGGAACCTGAGCCGCTGTTGCCGAGGACGCTGTACTCCTTGCCCGACTCAAGCGACTGTTCGCCAACCGTCACGGAACTTGACACGACCTTTGGTCCCGCGCCCGGAAGCTCAAAGGGTTGTCGATAGGAAGTCCAACTGCTGTCACCCGCCACGCTGCCGTCGGCGTTGAGCACCGGGAACGCTGGATCGAGCCCAGCCTCGGTCATGTACCACTCCACATACGCGGTGGCCATGTCGTGGCCGCGCAGCCCGGGCGCACGGCCCTCGAAGTACGGGTTCGAGAGGGTCATCACATGCTGGTACCACTGTGCGGCGTCGGTACCGAGGTTCTCCAGGTAGTCCCGGAGAAAGCCATCGCCTTCGGCCGCGGCGGGGTCGTAGTCGTAGATCGCGACGGAGCCCGGGATGATCTGGCCCTTGGGCTGGGCCTCCACTTGGCCACCGTCCTGCGCGCCGGCTTGGGCGCCGTCCTGCGCGCCGGCTTGGGCGCCGGCTTGGGCGCCGTCTTGGCGTGCGGCATTCGATGCACCTTGCCCGGTGGCCAGCGCTGAGACCAGCGTCGTGGCGGCGGCTCCGGCGAGGAGGCAGGTGGCGAGCGATCGGACTCTGCATGAGGGCTTGGCAGGCATGAGTCTCGTAGCGTAGGCGAGCGGCGGGTGAGCGCGAATCGCGGCGTTTGGGGTGATCGGTGCGGTGCCCCAACCGCGTAGAATCGCGCCCTTTATGCCCACCTCAGCCGCCGCCATGATCAACCCGCTCGCTTCGCTGACCCCCTTGGCCTCACTGGCCCCCACCGACACCTTCGTGCGGCGCCATGTGGGGCCAAGCCCCGCGGAAGTGGAGCGGATGCTGGTGGAAGTCAACGCATCGTCGCTGTCGGCGCTGATGGACGAGGCGATGCCAACCTTCATCCGAGTGAAGTCGCCGATCACGATCGACGATCCGACCAATACCGGCGGATTCGCCGAACGTGGCGAAACCGAGACGGTGGCCGCGCTGCGCACACTCGCGTCGCGCAACCAGGTGTGGCGCTCCTACATCGGCATGGGCTACCACGGGACGATCACGCCAGGCGTCATCGCTCGCAATGTCCTGGAGAATCCGGGCTGGGACACCGCCTACACGCCCTACCCGGC